>NZ_JANZKV010000132.1 GCF_025060895.1 Stieleria sedimenti
TCTTCAGATGAGGGCCCGTAGGCTCGCGCCAAACGGCTGATATTCGTTTGACATCAGCCGGTTCGCGCCAGCGTCCGGGCCCCCTCATTCATGTTAACTTAGCGGTATTGGGCTGAAGCCTGCACACCAGCACCCGCTACCATCACAACCGTCCAAGGAAATCATCAGTGTCAAATCGTAAGGTGGTCGTGGTCGGTGCCGGCCCGGGTGGACTGGCCGCTGCGATGCAGCTGGCCCACGCCGGTTGTGACGTGACGGTGTTGGAACGTCGCGACCGTCCCGGCGGTCGAACGTCAGCCATCGAAATGGACGGGTATCGATTCGATTGCGGCCCAACCTTCTTTCTGTACCCCCGCGTGCTGAAAGAGATCTTCGCCGGCTGCGGCTACGACCTGATGAAGGAAGTACCGATGGAGCGGTTGGATCCGCAGTACCGGTTGACCTTCGGCGGCGGCGGACAACTCGACTGCACCCCGGACTTGGCGGAGATGGATCGCCAGATCGCTGAATTGTCGCCGCCCGACGTCGGTTCGCTGGCCCGTTACATGGACGACAACCGGATCAAGTTAGAAAAATTCCGCCCGATTCTCGAGTCGCCGTTCTCCTCGATCGCCGACCTGATGCGCCCCTCGATGATCGGTGCCGCCAAGCACCTGCACCCGTTTCGTTCGCTCGGCCGAGAATTACAGCGGTACTTCTCCGACCCCCGGCTGGTCATCGCGTTCGCGTTCCAATCCAAGTATCTGGGCATGTCGCCGTTCAATTGCCCCAGCCTGTTCAGCATCCTTTCGTTCTTGGAATACGAGCACGGGGTCTGGCACCCGATCGGCGGTTGCAGCCGGGTCAGCGAACGGATGGCGGAGCTCGCGGAAGAGCTGGGGGTCAAATTTCGTTACGAGGAACCGGTCCGCAGTGTGGAGATGGAAGGCCGGCACGTCCGATCCTTGACCACCGATCAAGGCAACTATGCGGCCGACGCGTTCGTCATCAACGCCGACTTTGCCGACTGGATCAGCCGCACCGTTCCCAACGAGAAACGCAAACGGTGGACCGACGAAGTGATCGCCACCAAGCGGTTCTCCTGCAGCACGTTCATGTTGTACCTGGGCATCGAAGGTTTGTACGAAGACCTGCCGCACCACAGCATCCACATCAGCGAAGACTATGAAAACAATCTTCGCGAGATCGAGCAGACACACACGCTCAGCCAAGACCCGTCGTTTTACGTGCAAAACGCCTGCGTCACTGACCCCTCGTTGGCGCCGGCGGGTCACAGCACGTTGTACGTGTTGGTGCCGGTGACGCATCAGACCGGATCGATCGACTGGGCGACCGAAGCGCCGGCGTTTCGAGAATTGACGCTCGACCGAATGGCCGCGATCGGTTTAGGGGATCTTCGCAGCCGGATTCGAACCGAGCACATGATCACGCCACAAGGCTGGCACGAAGACTACGCGATCCACAAAGGCGCGACGTTCAACTTGGCGCACAACCTGGGTCAGATGCTGCACAACCGACCGCGAAACCGGTTCGAAGACCTGGGCAGCGTTTACCTGGTCGGCGGGGGCACCCATCCGGGCAGCGGACTGCCGGTGATTTATGAATCCAGCCGCATCACGAGTGGGCTGGTTTTGAAAGACTTTTCATAAGAGTTCGAAGAGTTTCAGGTTTCAGGTTTCAGGTTTCAGGTTTCAGGTTGGAAGCAGTCGTGGTCCGTCACCCTCGTTCCCGGGCTCCGCCCTACGCCGTGAACGATAGGTTAGCGGCAGGGCGCGAGCCCTCCGGTCTGTTGGCAAAAATGTGCAAGCCGGAGAGTTCGCGGGCTGTCGATTGAGTGGGATTGGTCGAGGCAATGGTGAGCCGCTGGCCGTAAGGCCTCGGGCGGGCGCCTGGATGCCCGGCCGCTGACGCGTCGCGGCTCACAAAACCGACAGCCCGGATCGCGAGCGGCGAGTGAATGCCGTAATCCGAACACGCGCCACTGGCTGACGCCACGTGCTGGGATACGAGATCATCATTCTGCCCCGAATCATTCTGCCACTTCTTTGCCAACCACAAACCACCCCCACTGCGACGTCCACCACCGCGGCGGATTGGCCTCCGCCTCACACGGCACAAACCCGCCTTTGGAGATCGATAGCGTGCCGGGAAAGTCGAGTGCGGCTTGGTAGCCCTCATCAGCCGGTCCCAGGCATTCGTCATCGCTGCCGACGGCACCGGTTTCACGTCGATCATCGACGATGCCGTCGAGGTTGTCGTCGACGTCGGCTTTGCCGGGTAGTCCGTCGTGGCCGGCGGTCAGCAAGATCGGCACATCATCCGCAAAGCAGTACGGCTGGCTATCGATGTCGCCCCTGGAGACAACGCGTTTGAGGTCCGCACGATCCAGCCCCGCGGTCGGCGGTGCGAACTGACGGGTGTGGTTGAGCATCACCAACCGCGCGATCACACCACCGAGCAGCATCCCCACGATCAACAGACGAATCACCATCACGACGAATCAAAACTCCTGAATCACCGTCTGCTGACGAATCGTCTCGGCACCCACGTCATTGATTCGGATGCTAATCTTGATCGCGCGCAGCGGATCGCGAATGGGTGGACTGAGCTCAATCGGAGTCGTCGACAGGTTTTCAGGAATCTGTTCGTTCCCGGCGTTCTGATCGGTGAACTCGCCCTGGTTACCGATCGATCCGTCGAACGAACTCCAACGGCGGACACTCACCGGCCGCTGAAGGTCGGAGACGGTTCCGGAGTTGTCCTGGGCAACGCGGCTTTCCAGGTATCCCGGAACGCCGGGGGTCGCGCCGGCGACCGCGAAGGCAAATTGAAAGGTCGGCACGACGCCGAATTGGGCTGCTGCAAATCGCCCTTCCTGATCCATCCCATCGGCCGCGTAGCCGTCGGTCCAGGTGTCATAGACGGGTTGATAGAACGACGAGAGCGTGTTGGACCCTCCGGAACTTGAGATAATAAAGCGACCGCTCTGCTCCCACGATTTCGGAAAAAACGAGTAATACGCCGTCGGTGGAGATCCATACCGGACGCTGGGGCTGCCGCTGTACTCGAATCCGCTGTACGGGCTCGCAAAGTCTTCGTAGCGTGAATTGACCGCCGTGGGCGTTGGCGGCTGGGCGATGACATTTCCGGATTCATCAAATTGAACCAACCCACGCATCGGGCCGCCGGCCAACCGCAAGTACCCCAAGTCTACAAAGTCGCCACGGTCGACGACATCGAAGACGGTCGCGGGCGATTGGTTCCAATTCGTTCGCGAGCGATTGCCGTTGTTGACCAGCGCCTCATCGATACGCGGATCGTTCACCGTGACGATTTCATCGTCCGAACCAGGCCACCCCAATTCCTCTTCCGTCTCCGCTGCAACGCCGCCGACGGTCAAGCCATCGTCATTCCCGACACTGCCAGGTACACCGTCGGGTCCCCGCCAAACGAAACGAGGCGCCGAAGGGTCAAAGATCTGAATGTCAAAACCGACCACGTCTTCTGCGATGACATCGGATCCACCGCGGTTGACCAGCGCCACGGACGTTCCTCCGGCGCCAACATCGCTCACACGATCAGCCAAATTGAATTCCGGGCGAACGAAGGTCGTCATCGTAAACCGACCATAAGTATCCAGGTAAGGCGCATCACCGGGCGCAGTCCCCACGACGTGATGAGCCTGGGCCGGAAACGTCGTCGGTGTCGTGCCAGCGACCATCAGCGGGTCATTCGGATCCGGCAAAGCAGGCGGCGTGGAATAGCGTGCGATCAGGTAGGGATGGGGCGGACAAAGTGCGATCTGAGGCATGGACGAACCTTCCGAACCAGAGATCAGCGACTGCGGGATCCGAACGTGAGCAAATCGGTTCTCAGGCTTCGACAACTCGCCCAAGGAATTCGCTTTTAAAACTGCCGTCGGCATCCCATACGTCGGAGTCACACCCGGCGCGACCGTGGTCGCCGGCGCACTCCAGCGATCCGAAACACGGCTGATCGACAGATCCATCGCTTGTTGAAGCCGGGCGATTCCGGTCAACCAGTTCGGCGAAGCGTTGGCAGGCCCGGCGGACCACAATCCGGGAGCACTGAGGAAGGTATCGTTGGGAAACAAAGACACGTTCCCGCCGCCTTCGTTGGCGATCGGCACGATCTCCACCCCCGTCCCGTTGCCGACCAGGAAGGGGATCGTCGCCACGTTGCGTGTGCCTGCCGTCGTGGTCGGCACGCTGCTGGACGGATTAACCAGCCGATTGATGGCGTTCATCTCGCTGGGCGTCATGTTCAAGTCGGGACGGATCAGCAGAACCCGACGATGCAATTGCAAACGATCGGGCAGCAAATCGCCATTCCGGTCTCGATACACGGGATAAAGCGAGACGGCGCCCCCGGTATCCGGCACCTGGTTTTCATAGACCAACGATCCGTCGGAATTGCGTTCCCATTGCGGCGAAACCCAATAGGCGATTTCGGCAACATCCGAATAAAACGGAACCAGTTGAGTCCCGTAGCCGGGCGTGTTGTTGTACGCCGTGACTTCCGACGGATCCAATTGGCGATTGGCGTATCGCTTGGCGTCCAAGACCCCTCGCGGGATGAACCCGACAAACGGTGCACCTTCTTTGGCGGTCGATGTGAATGCCAAGAAGTCGTCGAAGTCACCAAACCGGCTATCGGGAAAATACTTCTCCGCCAACGGAGTCGGATTGGCAACACTTCCAAGGATCGTGGTGGAATCGGTGAACGGTCCTTCGTGGTACACCAAGTAACCTTCCGCGGCTCCCTGCTTTGCCGGCGGAACCATGTCACAGGTCGCCCGTCCGAGTTCATCACGCAACCGCAACGCGACATCACGAAGCCGGCTGCTCAAATCCAACTCGGACTGTCGATTGGTGATTTTATTGCTAAGCAATTTGTAGGCGCGGGCGAGACCGAGCATCAACAACAGCGAGGCCGTCAGTGCGATCAACACTTCCAGAATCGTGAATCCGCGCGCGGTGCGTCGAAAACGTCGCGCGTCTTGGTTTAGATCATTCGTCATGAGTTATCAGCTGTGTATTGGAGACCACCGCGTCCCGTTTCAGGGACGGTCCTAATTTCGAAAACCTCTCCGGCAAACGGGACGCTCACTCCACGATCTCGGAGTAGAGAATCATGCGTTCGGCCCCCATGTTTTTCCCACGCAGGAATCCGATTGGGATGGTTCGGTCGATGACATAGTTGGCACGACTGCGGATGGCCTCTCCGGTTTCATTGACGTATTCGCGACCCACCGCACCGGTCGTCGGGTCGACGACGAAGTAACCGAGCGTCATCCGAATTTGGAAAACGTTACTGTGATTCGTCGTCACGCCCTGAAGACGTGCCGTGTTTTGATTGCGGAAGAACGAATCGCGATCCAGATCACGCAAGTTCTTGTGCAATTCGGCCTGCGGGCGTTCAAACAGTGCGCTATTGACCAGCGGAATCTCGAGTTGGGCGATATCCGGGTTCCCAGGGGCGAGCGTCGGCAACGTGACCGCCCCGCCATTGGTCGCCGCTTCGACATCCAAGGCAAAATTGTTCGGTTCCATCGCACCGGTGGCCACCGCGTTCCGCTGCCCCGCGGTCAACATGCGTTCGTCCCAGTCGGGATGCGGTCGCATCAGCATCATGTCGTGTGTCCGTCGCGGAACGCCGAAACCGGTCGGATCATGCTGACGCATCAACCGTTGCACAGACGGCGTCGCCGCCGCCCGTGCCGGCCCAAACACTCCGGCGAATCGGGTGGGATAGCGCCAGTCCAAATCGGGATTGCCGTAGAACGTCGTTCCGGTGAGGAATGCATCACCACGCGTCGTCGTGCTATACCCTCGCCTGGCTTCGATAAAGCCCTTGAAGCTGAGACCGAACCCGGAATCCACGGTTTGCTGGAACAGGTTGTTCTCGCCCATCGTCGCGGGAGAACCGTAGGTGGTGTCCAATTCATAGGGCGTCGAAATGCCCCAGGCAAAGGACCGATAGACCGAACCGTTGGCGAACAACTTTGAATTGCGGAACGCGGTCGTGAATCCGTTTCCATCAGGCTGTTGGTTGTAGGGGTCCGAAAAAATCTCGTTTCGAACCGCCGCGGCGGGCTGCTGGTCGGGGTTCGCCGGATCCTCCCCGGCGTCCAAGAATTGCCGGCCCACCACTCGCGGATTCGTGTTGCCCGCATCGGGATCAACGAAGTTTCGCCCTTTTCGAATGTAGTCCGGCGACGTGTTGATGTTGATCTTGCCCGGCGTCCGGTTCAATCCGACGTAGTTGTACGGCGGTTGCAACGTCTCCACGGCGCGGTTGAACATTCGGTGCACCTGCACCTGGCTACCGCTGTCGAACTCGACATCCCGTCGAAACCGAATCTTACCGGGATCAAACCAACGTTGGCTGTCAAACCAGATCGGTCCGACATCGACATAGTCAAAGATCTGCTCGAATCCCGCACGATCTCCCGTGAAATCATCCGCCGCGTCTTCGTATTCATCCGGCGCGTCTTCGATGATCCCCAAGTTTTGCCGTCCGGTCGTGTCCGCACCGCGGTTCTGCGAATACTTGACATCGAAACCGAGCAGATGCCGGAACGGAACCGGTTGCTCGAATTCGGGGTTCGCGGGGTTGCGTAGTGTCCCGGGGCTGAACGTTTCCAACAGCGACGTCCGCGAAACCGCTGGGACATCGGCCAGGCCGTAAGACGACTGGTACTCGCGATTCATCCAGGGAATCGTCGTCAGCAACACTCCATCGGGGCTTCCAATCGTGAACCTCGGACTGCCGAAATCGTCCGCCACAATTCTGGGCGAAGTGTTCCGCACGGGATAGCCGTATTCACGGTTGACGAATCCGAGCGTTTGAACAAACGGCTGAGCATCGAACGAGTTGCCGGTGTAACGTTCCGCGTCGTACTCGGTTCGCAGTGCCGTCGCAGTCGGTTCCAGCGTGCCATTGTCTTGCCACATCGACCCGAGTTCATACGGCCAGCACGATCCACTCGGATTCGTACTCTCGGCCACCGAGATCGTTGTCGGACGCAGAATGCTGGTCGTCATGCTCAACGGGGAGCGTTTCGCCACCACCACGCGCTCGTAGTCGGCCAAGGTGCTGGGAGTCGTGTTGAGGGGCACGAAAACCGTTGCACCGCGATCGTTGGCGATGTCCGGAATTTTACGACGCGTATCAAATCGGACCAACGGCTCAAATTGATTCGCATTGGTATTATCCCAATCCGATTTATCGTCGACGGAGTCATCGGTGACGACGGCCCCGCCCTGCATTCGGTCGACCGTTTCGCGAACGTCGTGCTCCCCGTTGAAGGTGGTCAAATCCATGGGCATGAAATCGACGGTGATGTAGGGGTTGTCGATCGGATGCCAAGGCATCGTCGGGTCGGCAAGTCGCTGCACAAACACCGTGGCCGCTTCTTGATGGGTTCCGACCGCCCACCATTCGTTGGTTGACAGCGGAGCGGTGGGCAAGTGGTCCAGCGGAACGTCGGGATGACTTCCGGTCGCAGGATCGATCACAAACGGCGGGTTGCCGGCCGGCGGCTCCGCCTCTTGATCGTAATCGTGATAGCCGTCGACCAGAGGGTAGGGCCGCGGTGCGGCACCCGACGGCGTGGTCTGGCCGCCGTTGGCGATGCGATGCGTCGGCGGAAGATAAAAGTTTTCGTTCGGCAACGGGGCACTGATGTTGAACCCCATGTCCACATGCTCGGCGGCATTGAAGTTCGTGAAATACTGTTGCCACGCCGCGCGATTGCTTCCGGGAGCGTACGGAGGGTCGCCAGAGTTCAGCGCTTGATGGGGGAACAGTGATTCGCAAATCAGTGGCAACACGCCGCCGACCTCGTAGTACCCATCGGCCGGCTCGTCGTCCGCGTAACTCGGCGAGTTGGGGTTGGTCGTGTTGTTGCCCAATGCGTGGTAATCGAGACGGAAACCAATTCCTCCCTGAGGACGAATTCGCAAGACCTGGTCCGTCGGCTGGTAGGTCATCGACGTCGGATCGGGACCTTTCTTCTGACCAAAGTATGTTTCAATCCTCGGCGCAACGACCGCGTATTGCCCGGGAAACAGATACGGATTGACCGCGTTTCGACGATTGTAAACGTTGTCCGGTCGCATCCCGCTTCGATCGTCGGTGACGACGGCCAAGTCGACCGGGGGAAGGTTGGTGAACCAAACAAATCGCTTCAGCTGGATTCGAGCAAGGTTCCCCGGCGTGGCGTCGGTAAACGGATTCAGGTCATCATCGGACAGCGTGACATATTCCTTGCGATCACCCGCCGGCGGCGTGTCGAATCGAATCGACGGTCGGATGTCGGCCGTGTGACGCTGGAACTCTTCCCAGGTCGTCACGTTGGCATCTTGGGCGTTGGGCGTCCAATCATCCGTTCCCGGGTTCCCGTCCATGTCCAAGTAACTGGGGGCGTCGATTCCACTGTTCGTCAAATCTCGCAACCGATCGGCGTCAAACGTCCAACGCGTGCTCTTGTTCGCCGCACCCTTGTCCGGGTTGCTGCCGGCGGATTCGCCGATCGCCAATCGCCAGACCGGGCTTCGCCTTGTCCCCACACCAACGACACGCCCCAAGTCCAAGGCGTTGTTGGTGTACAAGTCACCCGGCAAACTCGGCTGCGTCTCTCCGTTGCCAACGACGGGTGATGCGAGCGATTGCAATTCAACGTACGCACTCGCTTGAGGCATGCGAAACTGATCCATGTCGCTGTCCGAATCGACCGTCGGATCGGACTGGTCATCATCGCGCGGGTACTCACCATCGGGAGTCACCTGCGACCCGGATCCGGCTCCACCAGCGGGCAACTTGACCAAGTTGCGTTTCAACCGTTTGTCGTGCGTCGCAATCGTCTCGGTGATCTGCAACTCCGGCCGCTCGATGCCCCAGACCGTGTTCCTGGCCGCGATCGTCAAATCAAATCCGTTGGAATCAAACGGGTTCCAGTCATAACGCAGACGGGTGCATTTTGAATCGACGTCGCGATAGTCGACCGCATTGACCGCCCACTGTGCCAATCGTCTGGCAACGAAACGGTTCTTGATGTCGTCCGATGCGTTGGCAATGTCGCCCGGATAGGGAAAGTCCGGCACGAGTGTAGGCGACCCTGTGTCCGCGATGAGCGCGAACATCAGGCAATACAAATGCCTGGCGAGCAACTCGGCACCATCGGCCATTTTCACCCGTACCGCCGGAGTGGTCGCATCGTTGTCCAAATCGAGACGCAGATCACCCTGGTCCAAGATCCCATCTCCATCGGTGTCCAGCCCGTCAAAATCAGTGGGCGTCGTGGCCGATGGACGGTACACGGTGTTGGGTCCGTAGTGCGCCTGTGCGTTGGCTTGACTGGCAAAACCGTCGGCGATTTGCGGGAACGCGTCTTCTTGAGAAAACCGATTGTTGGCCAGGTTCGCTTCCCGAACGACTGGTGCGGTCGAACGGACGGCCAAAAACGTATCAGTCTCCGTCGTCTCATCGCCGATCCCTTCGCCGGTGTCATCTTGTTCGTTTCCGATCTGGCGATTCAGATTCAACTTTGACCCTTTGCGCAATTCCAACGCCAACATGCGGTGCAGCTGTGCATTGGTCCCCACTCCCGTAGGAAGTTTGTCGGCCAGGAACTGCAGAAAGCCGTCTTCGCCCGGTAATTCAGGTGAATCCACGCTTCGGCTGTCGGTGACCAACAACCGCCGCAGCGCTTCGTTGCGGTTGGCGGCGTCGCGCAGCAACTGCGAGAGTCGACCATTGAGTTCTCCACCGTTTTGAAGATCAATCAACTCGGCCGTCGAAAACGGTTGATCGTCGCCACGAATCTCGGTCGCACCAAACTCATAAGGCTGGTTTCCGATATCGGTTCCCGTCGCCAGCTGGTTGAAGGTCTGTGTGCCGGTTCGAGGATCCTTGCGAGTCTTGATCAACCCCGTCATATCAATCGGTCGTCCCGCGACGGAGTTGGATTGGTGATCGAAGGTCCGTCCCGGAAAGGGAATGCGCGACAACAGATCGGCCGCCGGATTGGGGCTGACCGTGAACACCCGCGGCTGGAATCGCGTGCCCGCACCCGGGTAATGAAGGAAGTTGGCCAGTGCGGTGTTGGGCGCCGAATAGGGATACGGATTGGCGTAGTTGTAGGGTTGGCCGCCGTACCGAACGTTCAACAGGTTGCCGTAGCGGGTCAACAACACCTGATCAACCGAAATCGGTGCACCGACTTGATTGGTGCGGATCGGGCCGAGGAAGCCGGTGCGAATCGGCAGCCGCTCCAACGCAAACAGATGCGAAAAGTCGATTTCGGCCGGCCCCAGTCCGCCGCCTCGCCCGAACGAGTCGAGCGCTCGGTTGACGGCGAAGTACTCCGCGTCGCTGGTGTAGCTACCCGGTCCGGTCTCAAACCGGCGATTGATCAGTTGGTTGTAACTGCCGGCGTAGTTGACGTTGATTTTGCCATCCCAGTCTTCGATCAAGGCCGCGACCATCGGTTTCAAGACCAGCCCGTCCGGTGCGGTGACGGTGGGCAAACTCAAATCCACCCAAACGCTATCGGGCAGTCCATCCCCGTCGTTGTCCACATCCCAGGGTCCGTTGATCAACCAGGTCGCCAACTGCTCCACCTGGTTGATGATGCTCGGCAAGGAACCCGACAAGTCGATCGGCCGGGCCAAGATGGAAACCGGGTTGGATCCTGAAAACTCTGGGGCACCGTCAAACGGGTCACCGTCGTTATTCAGGTCGCTGACGGCGGCGTTGTAATAAAAGTGTGGAAAATTCAACGGGCGCAACGTCGCTCGGCGAATTTGAGTCATCAGTTTCTCTAATCGCGCCGGAGCATTCGGATCCGTCGGATTCGCTTTGATTTGGGCAAACGTTTGCCCCGCGCCCACCGGTTCGCCCGCCAGCCGAATCGGAGCGTTCATCAAGTAGTTGATGATCGAAGGCCGATGAAACGACGGAATGATGTTTTGTCCCAATTGCCGATTGAGTTCGGCCGCATTGACTCCGTTGTAAATGGGAACGAAGGACGCCGATCCGGTATCGACGCGTCGGTGATCGCTAGGTTGCCACGCCAGAAAGATGTTTTCCATATCGGCCGCGTCCCACGCTTCGTCCGGCTGGGGGTATTCGCCGATGGTCCCGTTTCCGCCCTGATAGTCCGAACCGGTCAACCGCGAGTTCAGCGTGAACTCGATGTTGGCCGTCGGATCGATCAGCGCCCCATTTCGACGTAAACCAGTCAACCCCGCCGGGTTCAGTCCCGCTCCATTGAACACCTGTCCGTTGACTACAAATCGATACCCGTAGTCGTCGCTGTTGGGAGCCCCCAATTCACCCGCATCGTCTTGACCATTGATCCCATCATCATCCACTCCGGCGCGGCCGGGCTGGCCGTCGGGTCCGGGGCTGTACAACAATCGATTGGGAAAGTTTTGGGCGACGACGTACAGCCGCTCGGAAACGCCATCGAGGGTGATGACCTCGTCACCGAACTCGCTCAAATCGATCACCAAGTTTCCGGCCAAGCTGTATTCCGTGTTGTCACCGATACTCATCCCCTGGTCCGGCGTCCCGTTCTCGGTTCCGAACGACCGCACGATTCGAAACGGTCGATTTTGCAGGGGGCCTTCCTCAAAGGTCACGATTCGTCCCGTCAGTGCGTCGTCCAACTCCGTGTGCAGTCGGTCTCGGAACGGTTGCGTGACCGGGGTGACCGTGCCGGGTGCCGGTGGGACACTGATCAGTTGGCCCGGCAAATCGGGATTCGGGTAGTGCCAGCGGGCCCAGTTCGTCGGGAATTTGAACAACGTCGACTGTGGTTCTTGTTGGCCGGTCAGCGGCAGCAGCAACTGCCCGCCCGCTCGCGGAGGAACCGGGTTCGAATTGATCGCCGGCGATGGCTGAGTCAAACGATGCGCCACTCGCATTTGCAAGCCGTCGACACCGTAATAGTCCTCCAACAAACTCGCCCCGAACGCGGCGCTGCGGGAATCATCCGTTCCGATCATCAGCTGCAAAACAGCACTCTCGATCGGTGGCACGGGCGACAATTCCTGCTGGCGTCGTTTTTGGCTTGAGTACGACGACTCCGACATCTGGGAACTGAAGACCACAAAACTGATCACCAACACGGTGAACAACGACAACATTCCCAACACGATCAACAACACAATCCCTCGCCGTGATCGGTTTGGAGATCGAGTCGATTGAGACAATCGTCGGTTCATAGGCTTGTACATTGGCATCAAATTTCGTCCCGCGATTCCGGGCACCTGTTGAACGAGGTGGCTTTTGCCACGCTCGCGCGACGGTGCGATCGCTGTGTTGAAAAGAAAAGGCTTTCGACGCATCAAGGTCGAAATGGCTGAACTGGCATTCTTGCTTTGTGAACGAAATGCATTTCTTGCATTTCCAATTGAACGGGTCGGCCCGCAGTCTGTCGGGCAACTCGATTGAACGGAGTACGGCGGTGGCACATCACAGTTGAACCTGGAAGGGTTTCACACTGACCACGTCGGGCATGATCACCACCACCGTGCCATAGTCTTGTTTCTTGTATCCCGCCGGATCCGTGGCAGTCGAGTTCATCATGGCGTCGTAGTTAAACGCAGGGGCATTGCCCCAACTGGGCTGCGAGGGCGCGCCGTAATAGGGCGCGGCGTAACTCATCCCAAACGCCTGGACTTGGGTCGGGTGGAACATCCAATCGGGACCGCGGACCGAGATCTGCGTCTCGTAGCAAACGACGTTGTTGGGATCCGTGATCACGGTCGGCTCGCCTGTCACATCAGAGACCTGGTACCAGGCAAACTTCAAACCTTTCGGCTCCACGGCCCCTGTCGCCGGATTGGTAATGTATTCGCGCCGCATCAGCATCAACCAATCATTGTTATCGAGATCCGGCAACACAAACCGGCTGGTGCGAAACTTGAACTCGCCTCCACCTCCGCCGATGAAAGGCCGGTCAGAAACCGACACATATCCGATCTGCTCGCCGGGGTACAGCAACTCGTTTTCCGGTGGCGGCGGTGCATTGACGATGCTGGGATCGGTGGCGGTATAAGGTGTCAGTTGATGCGCCAAAGCCGGCCCGCCACCGGGCACCGTCACGACTTGACGATCCTTCATGGTCACCACCGCCGCGTCGAACAGGTTGCTACCGGGCTTGCTGCGCGACATCAAAACAATCGAACTGAATCGCGAACTGACCGTGTTACGAGTCAACGAGTGCGCGGCGTTGGCGCTGCGTTGAACGAACAACCCCGGACCACGCGTCGAATCTTCGGGCGAGAACAACGAAAACTCGTCGCTGCGGAGCGTCAACGCCCGTGCACCCGCAGCCGAGAGCAAACCGGAACTCCCGTCAAACGGCAGCGCCAATCGAGTGAAGCGAGGCAGATTCCAAAGCGACGTATTCGGCGCAGATCCCGGCAGCGGGATATAGGAACTCAGCGGGTCCGACGGCGAATAGGCGACACAATGATAACGCGGGTCATAGCAGGGAAAGACGGTTCGGTCATATCCATTGCGCCGCTGATTGGGGTTCGTGGTATCGGTGTCGTCACGCAAGTTGTTCGTCGCACACAAGAACCAGGGATCGATGCAAAACGCGTCCGGCATGCGAGCCTGATTGGTCGGTGCACCGGTGTCGACGGTATAACGCACGTCGTACTGCGAAAGGTGACTGCCAAACTCTTGTGTACTGATGCTTTTGAAACGTGCCGCAGGTGGCGCGTTGAACGCGTTGGTGTTGTTGAAACTTCCCGCCGGCGCGTTGAACTCGCGAAGCGAATTGTTCGCGACGATGACCTCCGTGAACGAACCCTCCAATCGCGCCATGTCGGTTGCGACGCGGTTGTTGATCTCTTCGATCGCTCGATCCATTTGCAGCGCATTGGCGGCGTTGTTGGTTGCGACGGGCAAGATTGACGCCACGCCCAACAAACCGATGGTCAGCACCGCGATCGCAAACAACACTTCCATGATGGAAAGTCCGCGCCGCAATGACCGTGGGGAATTCAACAGACTGAACCGTTTTGTTGGGATGATGGGGAAACCTCCACAAACTGCAGCGGTTCGAATTTGATCTCGTGCGGAATGTCTCATTGCACGTCTCATTGCACGTCTCATTGCACGTCTCATTGCACAGCGCCCCCGGAATTGAGCCGTCGCGATTGATGGATGCGTGCGCCGACAACTTGACGTGCGGTCGGATTGGTGCCGAGGCCGTAGTACGTCGTCAACACACCGAGCGGAGGCTGCGTCGCCACGGTGCCCAAGCTGATGGCACCGCTGAGCGGCTGGACGCTCACCCAAGCACAATCCGGATTGGCAAAGTTCGGCACCTTGGTCGGCACAAGCGCCAAGGGTGGCTGAGGGTTCGCCAGGGGCGGATCATTGGTGGTGACTTGATAGTCGGTGCCGCCGACCGTTTGCGGGTAGCGTGCCGCGTCGTCGATATTTTCCAAAATCCCATCGACGTAACCGATGTTAAACGAGACCGTCGTCGAGGGGTCAAAACGCGTCAGAACAAAATTCTCGATCAGCCCGGATTGGACATCTCGCACGTCGGTGTAAACCCCGTTGAGCCGTCCGTCGGCGGCGAACATCACCACGACGTCATTCAGCTCTCGATCCGACTGCACGTTGGGGATTTGCGTCCCCGGACTGGAATCGACGATGACCTGAGAATTGAATGCGATCGGATTGGTCGACGGCCCGGAAATCGACAGGTCGACGACGGTGCGGCCGACCAGATTCACCGGCGCCAGCGGGGCGCGGATCGGATTGACTTGGAATTTGAATTCATAAGGTTGCGTCAGCGACAACGCCATCGGGAACTCCCACTCGCTCGACGGCCCCCGCCAGTTGCCCGCGACCATGTTGTTATCCGCCGCCACCGTTAAGCAGTTGAACGTCAACAAGGTTCCGTCGGTTCCCGAAGCGAGCACCGGTGCCAGTGCTGCAATGTTGTCGCTGACCTCCGTTTGCGCGGTCTCCAACACGAACACATAGCCGGAACCGTTGACGGAAAATCGAACACCCGGACGGATCAGACGTGACGCCGCGGAATTGACCCCGGACGCGAGCGCGTACAACAGGCCGGACGAGCTGCGTGGGATGAAAAACTTTGGCTGAATCGGATACAACGGCGAGTTGGTCGGCGGGGTCGGTGAGGTGGTGTGCATGATCGGATAGGCGACCGCACTGTCGACATCCCCGCGATACTCCATCGGCGATTGCACGTAGTACAGCCGCGTCGCGTAGTTCGCACTGAAGTAGTTCAGATTGGCGGGATTGCCCTCGCCGATGTCGCTCCGTCGACGTTCGATGACCAGGCCGTACGGACGACCGGTGCGAATCGCTTGCGTCCGCGCGTTGATGAATGCGCCCTTGACCAGCGAGGCGCTACGGCTGAGCGTGGTCTGTCGCATGCTGTCTTTCAACGTCGGCAATGCGATTGCGGTCAGAGCGGATGCGATCGTGATGGCAACCAGCAGTTCCACCAAGGTGAAACCGCGGCCCAATCTGCGCAGGTGGTCGGTATTGATTCTCATGTTACAGGTCTCCACCAAGCGACGTAATATTGTCACCAGCCGTCTCGCGATCGAACGTGCCGCCCAGCCCACCGCCTTCGCGTGCGTTTCGAATCCCGAGAGGTCCGGAAAGTGTGAAATCGTGTGACGTATGGCCGCCGGAAATCGTTGCCATCGACACGTTGAAAAACGGGTCGGGATAGCGATACGTCATGTTGAATCTGGGCGACGGCGTGTCCGTTGCGATCCGCACCGAGGACGCGCTATAAAAATCTTTCACTCCCTGCTGAAGCCCGTCTTCATCGATCCAGAACGTGCGACGGATTCCAAACTCTCCGTCCTGACCGGCACTGATCACCACCGGCGGCAAGTAGTACGGATGGTAGGCCTGTTGGGGAGCGGGCGGCGTCGTTGCGTAGTTTGCCGCGTCGTAGCGATAGTCGCTCAGCAGAAAATCAAACGGGTCGGGATCCGATGGATACTGTTGCGGCAAACTGCCTCCGCTGGGAACGAAATTGCGGAGCGCCGTGGAATCCAAACCGGCCGGGTTGCGAATCATCTCGTAAGGATTGCCCCAGGCATCGAGAATTTCGAGAAACCCGTCGCCGTCGGTATCACCGATGCTGGTGCTCGGAATACGGTCGATCGCCTTGGTCCCGAACATCTCGGTGGTCGCCAAGATCAGATACAGGCATTCGGCCGATTCGTTGGTCCGCGACCAAAATCGATCAAATGGGTCGGCCGGATCATCCGAAAGCAGATCCCCATCGGCGAATTGATTGAACGGAAATTGAAACCCGCCGCTGTTGTAGGCCGCGGCGATCCCATCGACCAACGGATCGGTGCAGGGATTGTTGGCAACCACCCGTGCGTCCAAACTGGCCGCCGAATCCAACCCGACCAAGGTACGCATTCGATTCCATTGGGCCGGAGGCCTGATCTGGGCGATGTTGGCTTGCCATCCGCCCCCAGCCGTTCGGGTTCGAAACTGCAGCGACGCCGGCGGGAACAGCAGGTCTGCGCGGCATTCCGGCAAGACCATTCGGATCAAATCGCGCCGCGCCATCAAAACCAGACGGCTGCGTTCTTCGGCTTCAAAGGACCCCGGGCTGGCGGCCAAACTCGTCGAAGTGCTGCCGAGTCCCCCCACGCCTCCCTGGGTCGGGCCGGGTGCCCCGTAGATCAACGAGACCTTGGATAGCGAAACTTCATTCATCCTGGTCTGAAGCAGTTGCCCGATCGTCAAGACGTCCGCCTGGGTTCGCTTGATCCTGGCATCGGTCGCTGCGGAGGCGAGTGCGTACGTGAGCATTCCACCAAGCGTGACCATCACAGTCATCACCACCAACAGCTCAACCAACGTGAAACCTTTCACGCAGCGGTTGGCAGCCTTGGCCAGATTCGGTCGGTTCTTGAAATGGATTTGCATCATCGTTTTACTCGGTTGCCCTGCACACGTTCTCACTCTGTCCCGGCGCGACATGCATCACGGCAACTCGTCCACAAACGTCTTGGCCGTGAAGTTCGACTGGTTGTCTCGCATGCTGTTGCTCGCACGGGAGACAAAGCCGGTGATGTCGAATCGAGAAACACCGGTCAACGGTTGTGCCGGCCCGCCGACGACCAAGCTCATCAGCGCCCCGTCGGTCCGCCAAAAAACCGGTGCCGCATTCGACGGACCTCCGCCATCGGCGTCTAACAGGTATCCGAAACGCCCATCGAGCCCCGGTGCAAGCAGCTGAAACGAACTCGGGTTGGCGAATTGCCAAGACGCGGCCGATGCACCAAAGCTTGCCGCATAGCCACCCGCAGGCGGAGTGTTCGGTTGGGGCATGTAGACCGGACGAATCCCATCGATGGTGTCCGGATCCAAGCTTCCGATATCCGTATCATTTTCGTAAGAAACGTAGGCGTTGAAGACGATCGGGGCCGCCGTATTACCGTTGTTCCACGCGTACGTCCGCGAATCGAAGTAGACCACCGGCTTGTGCCCTTCACGGAGCACATACGACGGGAAAATGTCCGGCGTCTGGTACAGGGCCGGGAAGCCCCCGGTGATATTGCGTGGCTCGTCGGTGCTCACGTTTCGGTCGTAGGCGCCGGAGCCCGAATTGTAAGACGGTCCGTTCGTCGATGACGTCGAACGCAAGAGCAGTCGCTTGGGTTCAAAGTCGATGAACGGGGCGTTGCGAATCGCACGGTACTGGTAGTGCGACGCCAGGGCCGGATTGGTCGGCGTTGCCGTCCCGTCAATGATGATCGACGGCGGCAGTTCGAGCGGACCACCACTGCCCGTGAACGGGTACTGGGGGTCGCTGCTGAATCCGCCCAGCGACCAAACCAGAGCCTCCGCACGATCCATCACAAAGGGGTCATACGTCGGCGCGGGGCTGGTCGGAGGAACCGCGGTCGGGTCGTTGTCCGGGAACGTGTCGCACAACGCGAACAGCAAATTCAACTCGCTGTTGGCGATGTCGGGAAAGATTTTCAAGTAGTGACGCTTGACGATGTTCCAGTCCGAGAAATCCGGCGGATAGTCGTTGTACTTGGTGTTGTACGCATCAATCCCCTGTTCGATGTTCGAGATCTCTGCCTTCATCGCAGATTGACGCACGGATTTGATCACCACGCCGACGGCGGGGATGGTCAGGCCGGCGATGGCGGCGATGATGGTGATCACCACCAGTAATTCCACGAGCGTGAATCCGCTTCGATGCGTGTCGCTTCGTTGGTTGTTCATTCGTTTGATCATCGTTCGATTCCGCTCGATGGATGGGCGGCCGGATGGCCGCTGGTTCTGTTAGGGTGACTCGATGGTGTGCGACGAGTCGCTACGATCGACGGGCTGGCGAGCCCGTCGTACGGGGTTTGTTTGACAGGCTGGAAGCCTATCCCACTTGGTTAACTGGACAGGCTGGTGATCAAACTGATCAACGGCATGAACAAGCTGATCACAATGAAGCCGACCGTGACCCCCAGGAACACGATCATCAACGGCTCGATCAACGCCGTCAGGCCGTCGGTCATCGTGCGGACTTCTTCGTCGTATTGGTCGGCGACCTTGTACAACATCGTGTCAAGCTCACCGGTCTCTTCGCCGACGTCGACCATGTTGACGACCAGGTCGTTGACGACGCGGGTTTTGATTTTCAAGGCATAGAACAGTCCGGCGCCGACCGCCCCGCCGCCGATCGCGTAGGCCGCGATGAAGGTCAACGTCTGGACCATCACGCCGTCATCCAACTTCGTCCCGCGGCTGGTGATCGCCACCGACAGCAGCAACAAACCCGGGAACGCGCCGAAGATGGCGAAGAAGAACACCGCCATCGGATGGAATCCCAACCGGCTCTCCTCCCGCAGCGGCTTGCTGATCACTTCCCCCTCGCGCACCGCCTCGTTGACTTTGGTGAACAGTTTCTCGAACACCGCGTTGCCCGCCGTCTCCCGCGTGATCGCAAGCGCCTCCAAAATCGGAACACCGCTACTGACCAGCGTCCCCAGCGTTCGCGTCGTCCGGGCCAAAATGTTCTTTTCCAACAGGCCGCCGAAGATCGGGATCTTGATGATGAACATGTCAAACCCGGTCCGCCCGTGACGGAATTTGCGCATCAGTTTGATGAACAACAGGAACATGATCGGCATCACGATCAACAGCCACCAATAACTGGCCATGTAGTTGCTCATCGCGATCAGCAACAGCGTCGGCGCGGGCAGCTTCAATTCGAACTCTTCGAACATCTCTTCGAACGTCGGCACGATGAAGATCATGATCCCGGTCAGGATCAAGATCGCGACGATCGCGACGACGATCGGATAGATCAACGCGCCTTTGACCTTTCGTTTGAGCGATTCGGCCCGTTCGAGGAACTCCGCCAACCGCTGCAAAATCGTTTCCAACGCACCGCCGGCCTCGCCGGCCTTGATCATGTTGACGTACAGCCGGCTGAAAATCTTGGGCGACTTGGACATCGCTTCGCTGAGCGTCGCCCCGCCTTCGATCTCATCACAGACGTCCATCAGGGCGAACTTCAACTTGCCCGGCTTCTGGTTGTTTTCCAAAATTTTTAGCGAGCGCAGAATCGGCAGCCCGGCGTCCTGCAGAATCGACAGCTGACGGGTGAAGGCGCAGATGTGTTTGGTCTTGGCACCGCCGATCGCAAAGCCGCGTTTGCCCTTCTTCTTGGCACCGCCGGCGGCCGCCTGTTTCTTGACGGAGATCTTCGTGACGAAGTACCCCATCTGGCGAATCGTGGTTTGCGCCTCCTCTTCGCTCGCGGCATCGATCTCATCCCGGATCTCTTGTCCGGCCGCGTCCATTGCTTCGAATTGATAGGTAGGCATTCTCGGTAGCCCTCGGCGGTAAGCCGGCCCCTGCCCAACGCGTACTGCGTTGCGGCACGGCACCGGCCGTCTCTATAAAAGTGATGCTTAAAAATGTGTGTTCAAATCGGCCTGCCCGTCGCCCCTGCGGCGGCACGCCACTGAGCTTATTACTGGGCTTATTCGGAAACCGTCTCGCGGACGACTTCGTCCAACGTGGTGATCCCGTCATAGGCCATCGTCATCCCCGCTTCGCGGAGCGTCGTCATGCCGTCCTTGGCCGCTTCATCTCGCAATTCATCGGTCGACGCGTTGCCCATGACCATCTCGCGAATCTTGTCGTTCAAAATCATCAATTCGAACAACGCGATCCGGCCCTTGTAGCCGGTGTTGTTGCACTGATCGCATCCGGTGCCGCGGAAGAACTTTCTGCCGCCGACGTCTTCCGGCTTCATCCCCAGTTGGTACAGCAGCTCGACGTTGGCCTTGGTTTCTTCGCGGCATTTCTGGCAGATCCGCCGAACCAGCCGCTGGGCCAAAATCGCTTCGACGGTCGCACAGGTCATGAACGCCGGGATCCCCATGTCCTTCAACCGCGTCACCGTCGCCGGGGCGCTGTTGGTGTGCAGGGTGCTGAACACCAGGTGGCCGGTCAACGCGGCCTGGATGGCGATTTCGGCGGTCTCCAAGTCACGGATCTCGCCGACCAAGATGATGTCGGGGTCTTGCCGCAAGATCGCCCGCAAACAGCTGGCGAAGGTGACGCCGGCGTCGTGGTCGATCGGGATCTGGATGATGCCGTCGATGTCGTACTCGACCGGGTCTTCGGTCGTGATCAATTTGTCTTTGATGTCGTTCATTTCCGACAACGTCGAATACAGCGTCGTCGTCTTTCCGCTGCCGGTCGGCCCGGTCACCAAGATGATGCCGTTGGGACGATCGATCGCGTGGCGAAAATTTTTCATCATCGCCTCGTCCATGCCGACGTTGTCCAGCGACAGGTTCACGACCGAACGGTCCAGCACCCGCATGACGACGCTTTCGCCGAAGATCGTCGGCAACACGCTGACGCGAAGGTCGACGGGGTGACCGCCGACCATCAACTCGATCCGACCGTCTTGCGGCAACCGACGCTCGGCGATGTCCAGATTGGCCATCACCTTGATGCGTGTCGTGATCGCGAACGCCAAGTGCCGCGGCGGCGGGACCATTTCGTACAACACGCCTTCGGCTTTGATGCGGATCCGAAACTCGTCCTCGAACGGCTCCAAGTGAATGTCGCTGGCGTGGTCCTTGATCGCCAACAGCAACACCATGTTCAACAGTTTTCGCACCGGCGCCGAATCGGCCAACGCCTCGGCGTCGGTGATGTTGAATTTCTCACTCTCCAGCGCCGACACCGCCGCCTTCAGCTCCTCGTCTTCGGCCAGCTCGGCGACCAGCTTTTCGACACTCTCGGACTCGCTGTCATAATAACGTCCGATCGTCGTGTTGATGTCGCGTTCGGTCGCCACCAGCACTTCGATGTCGTAACCGAGAAACGTCCGCAATTCGTCCTGGACGCTCAAGTTCTGCGGGTCGCACGTCGCCACGGTCAACTGGTTGCCTTCGAATCGAATCGGCACCACGCGGTAAAGCTGGGCCATCGTTTCGGTCAACTTCTCCACCAGCTCCGGCTCGAGCTGAATCTCTTCCAGCGAGATCGTCTGCATCGACATCTGCTCGGCCAAGCCCTGGACGAGCTGATCTTCGGTGATCAACTGCATGTCCTCGGCGACTTTCCCGAACAGCGCACCGGGCTGCTGCTCCTGTTCCTCCAACACGATGTCGCGTTGTTCGTCGGTCAGGAAACCAAGGTCGACCAGGATCTGTCCAATGCGACGCTGTGCCATGGGTGTAATGCTTGAAAAGGAGGATTCGTGAGGTTGGGTGTGATGGCGGAGACGACAGGGGTGCTGCCGTCCGCCACTGGTTCATGTCGTCACAGCGGTCACGCTAGTCTTCTTCACCGATCGGGACCGGCGAATCGTCCAACCCGCGACGGGCCTGGACGATGCGTTTGGCCAAGTCATCGGGACGATGCGCCTTGGCCAGCGCGTCTTCGACGGTCACCAGTTCAGCCTTCCAGTGGTTGAACAAGGCGTCGTCCATCAACTGCATCCCGAACTTGGCACCGGTCTGCATCGCACTGCTGATCCGGAACGTTTTGTTCTCGCGGATCAGGTTGGAAACCCCCGGGGTGACCACCAGCACTTCATAAGCCGCACAGCGGCCGCCGCCGATTTTGGGCAGCAGCGTCTGGGCGACCACGCCGATCAGCGTGCTGGCCAACTGGGTGCGAATCTGGTCCTGCAGGTTCCCCGGGAAGGCGTCGATGATCCGGTTGACGGTGCCCTGGGCACTGTTGGTGTGCAGCGTGCCGAAAACCACGTGCCCGGTTTCCGCCGCACTGATCGCCGCTTCGATCGTCTCCAAGTCACGCAGCTCGCCGACCAGAATCACGTCGGGGTCCTGACGCAACGCCCGGCGAATCGCCTCGGAGAAACTCGGCACGTCCACCCCGACTTCACGCTGGTTGATCGTGCTCATCTTGTGGTCGTGATAAAACTCGATCGGGTCCTCGATCGTGATGATGTGGTGGTCGACCGTCTCGTTGAGCAGGTTGATCAAACTGGCCAACGTCGTCGACTTTCCCGAACCCGTCGGCCCGGTCACCAAGAACAGCCCCCGCGGCCGGTGCGTCAATTTGACGACAGCCTCGGGCAATCCCAGTTGCTCCGGCGTGAGCTTGTCATTGGGGATCTGACGCAGCACCATCGAGATGAAACCGCGCTGCTTGAAAACCGAAACCCGAAAGCGGGCCATCTCGCCAAAGGCGAACCCGAAGTCGGTACTGCCCGATTCCTGCAATTCACGCTGGCAACGTTCCGGCGTGATCGACTTCATCAACGCGACCGCGTCCTCGCCTTCGAGCGTCTTCGTTTCCAGCTTCCGCATCCGACCGTGCAAACGAAAGACCGGTGGCTGACCGACGACAATGTGAATGTCGCTGACGCCTTGTTTGATTGCTGCATGGAGCAGTTTGTCGATCAGCACGGTTGCCATCGCTGGTTTACCTCAAATGCGAGAAGAATCTTTTTTCTCTAGGTGTTGCGGCCGGTGCGGGTCAGCGGAACGGTCCGATGAGCCGCTCCGACCGCTTCAGGGGAACGGTTGTGATGGCGAGAAGCAGAACAAGTTTTCCCCGAAGTGCAGGCATTATGTCCGCCCCAGGCGAAAACTTCAAAAAACTTCGCCAGCGGCGCGAAACTTTTTGCCAAGGCCCCCCCGGAAGAACCGAACGGGTGGATTGGCGACCACTGTCGAATGACAGCGGAACCGTCCTGCTCCCAGCCCGGGTCCATCACGATGTCGCGGGCAAGGCTGGGACAGGAAACAACGGCCGACTTGCAAGCAAACAAGAAACGCTCGGCGGAGCGGTGAAAAGGCCCAAATCGACCGATCGGAGGGACTTAGAGCGAATCCAAATCGCCGACCAAGTGACTCAGCGCGAGCGGCTCCTGCTCGGTCTGCTTGGCCACCCGATAGACCTCTTCAAAGGTCGTGATCCCGCGGATCACCTTCAGCATGCCGTCGGCGTAAAGCGTTGACATACCACTGTTTATCGCCTCGATGCGGAGTTCCTTGGTGTCTGCCCCGCGGAACATCATCTCACGCAGCTTGCCGTTGACGACCATCAGCTCGTAGATGCCGATTCGGCCGCGGTAGCCGGTCCGCCCACAGTAGGGACAGCCCTTACCCCGCGAGAACTCCCCTTGGGCGACCATTTCCGGCGGCAGCATGGAGTCGGCGATGACCGCTTCGGTGGGCTGGTAGCGGACCTTGCAGCGCGGGCAAATCGTCCGCACCAGCCGCTGGGCCAAGATCGCGATGACCGAACTGGCCACCATGTAGCCAGGTACACCGATGTCCACCATCCGACTAATGGAACTGGGCGCATCGTTCGTATGCAGAGTACTAAAAACCAGGTGTCCAGTCAGTGAAGCCTGGATTCCCATCGATGCGGTCTCGTGGTCACGCATCTCGCCGACCAGGATGATGTTGGGTGCTTGTCGCAGCATGGAGCGGATGATGCGGGAGAAATCGAGCCCGATCGAGTGCCGGACTTCGACCTGATTGATCCCCGGCAGGTAGTACTCCACGGGGTCTTCGGCGGTGATCACCTTGCGGTCCGGCCGGTTCAGCGCGTTGAGCGCCGCGTACAGCGTGGTCGTCTTTCCCGACCCCGTCGGGCCGGTCACCAGGATGATCCCGTTGGGCCGCCGGATCAGCGAGTTGAAAGTCCGGTAGTCGCGTTGGTTGAGCCCCAGTTGCCGCACGCCGACTTTGATGTTGTCCTTGTCCAACAGTCGCATCACGCAGGACTGGCCGTGATTGGTGGGGATGATGCTGACCCGCAAATCGAGCTGTTTGTCCCCCACCGTGATTTTGATCCGTCCGTCGGTCGGCCGCCGTTTTTCCGAGATGTCGATTTTGGACAGAATCTTGATGCGGGCGATCAATGCCGACAGCATCCGCCGCGGGGCGCTTTCCCGTTCGACACAAACGCCGTCAATTCGATAACGGATCCGCACCCGCTCTTCGAACGGTTCGACATGGATGTCGCTGGCCCGCAGCTGGACGGCTTCCTGGATCATCAGGTTGACCAGTTTGATCACCGGCGCGCTGCTGTCATCGGCGTCATCGGCGGTGTCAGCCGAGTCGCCCGATTCGGTTTCGGTGAAGTCGATCGCCGTGTCGGTGAACTCCTGCAACATCGAGTCCGCCGATTCCCCTTCGACCTGCCCATAGTACTGGTTGATCGCCCCCTGAATCGCTTCTTTGGGGGCCAGCGCGGTTTCGATCTTCCGGTTCAGGATGAACCGCAGCTTTTCGATCGTTTCCAGATCGAAGGGGTCGGCGATCAAAATCCGCAGCGCGCCGTCTTCGACGCTGTAGGGCAGCACCATATTTTCCCGGGCGACCGATTCGGGAACCAGTTCGATCACGTCTTCGGGGATCCGTGCTTCCCGCAGGTCGACGAAGGGGATTTTGTGGAACTTGGCCATTGCCCGGGCGACTTCCTCGGGCGTGGCATATTCCATTTGGACCAGAATGTCGCCGACATCGGTCGAGGTATCTCGAGAAACCTGTTCCGCTTCGGAGAGCTGGTCCAAGCTGATGATGCCTTGGCGAAGCAGCAGATCGGTGAATTCTTGAATAGCTTGGCCCATGGTTTCGCCTTCGTTAGCGCTTTGGGGGGATCGTTGAACGTTGGAAAAGGGTGCCGACGGATGAATCCTCTTCATCCGGTCCTGTCCGCACATGACACAGGATACCATCCCACGCCCGAAACCGGTCACCGACAGACAAAAGAACTGTCGTCATTTCGCCCAAACGGTTCGTTTCACGCGGGGAGAACGTCGATCAGCGCTAAACCGCAGAGCGGTTCCACAACACAGCCCGGGGTCGCGAAGCGCACCCCGGGTGGGGTTGAAAAGGGAAATCGGAACCCCAGCGGGGTTCAACAAACAACGCGATGCGATCCGGCGGCACGAATCGGAGGATCCGTCTTGTTCAACCCCGTTGGGGTTGGCGACCTGATGTTGGCCGGATCTTGGGGTGCGCTATCGCGACCCCAAGCTTTGATGTGGCACGCCGCTGGCGTGAAATCGGCGGCTGAAGCCCAATACCGCTAAGTTAACATGAATGAGGGGGCCCGGACGCTGGCGCGAACCGGCTGATGTCAAACGAATATCAGCCGTTTGGCGCGAGCCTACGGGCCCTCATCTGAAGA
>NZ_JANZKV010000133.1 GCF_025060895.1 Stieleria sedimenti
CGGCTCACAAAACCGACAGGGCGCTCGCGCCGTTCCGCTAACACCTTCAGAGCCAACGAAAGTGCCATGGCGTCTATCGGTAGACCGAGAACGAAGGCACCGTCGCGATCACCGTCCCTGCGTTGGTCGGGACCGGCGCACCGAGACCGTTGACCGGTTGCAGCACGTTGGTTCGCATGCCGGATTGCATGGAGCTGCGCATCGGCGGTTCGCTGGTCGATCGACCGACGGTGTTGGACGCGATTGCCGTGACGGGCTGGGTGGCATAGGTCCCGTCGGTTGTCGTCGAAATCGGTCGCAGCCGTGCGGCGACTTCCGGGGCGACGTTGGATCCGATGCTCGGTTGCGGCATCGCACGGGCGACGAGTTCCAGCCCCTTTTGTTCGGTGGTTTCGTAGCGAACGGTCCGTTTGGGCACTTCAACGGTCCGTGTTTCAGCGACCCAACGGGTTTGAGTGGTCGCGCGGTTGACGACCTCGCTGCGGGCTTCCCAGCGGGTTTCGGGGACTTGACGATAGGCGACCGTGGGCTGCCGGAACGGGTTCCAGCGTCCTTCCACGTAGGGCATCCATTTCATCTGAGTGACGGGGGAGTAGCTGGTGCGGACTTCCGGTCGGATTTCCGTGACGGTTTCCGGACGATGCACGACGGTTTCCTGGCGTTCGATACGGTCCTCGACCACCGGACGCGTGATCCGTTGCGTCACGGTACGATAGATATCGCCGGTCACCGGGTCCTTGTGCAAATCCCCGGAGGGGGCCTGTGCACCAGCCCCGCCGGAAATGGCCATCGAGCCGGCTGCGACGAACAACGTGGCTGCTGTCTTGCGTAACAATTCCGTTTTCCGGACGTTCATGCTCGTTCCTCCCCGCCCAAGACAAATCCATGCTCGGCGTGAATGGTTCAATCTGATGAGAAAGGGCCGGCGACTGAAAGGCTTCCGTGCCACTCGATCGCCACCCTTCCAAAATCGGTACAGAACCGTGCCAACTCGAAACAATACCCACGTCGGAACAAAAAAAGATGCTCGATGAAAAACTTCTCCAGCTGGTTCAGTGCCCGATTTCGGGGCAAACGTTGCAGATTTCGCCCGCAGCGGTGATCGTCGAGTTGAACGAAAAAATTGCCCAGGGATTGGTCCGCGATGCCTCCGACCAACTGGTCGAAAGTGCACTGGACCAAGGCCTTACCACCGCAGATGGTGCGCGTCTGTATCCCGTCCGTGGCGGGATCCCCACCCTGATCGCAGACGCCGCGATCGAGTTGGATCAGGGGACCGTGGGGTAAGCATCTTGCTTGCCACCCCCGGTCACGCTTCGCGTGACGCGCGTCATGCGGGTGGGGTAAGCATCTTGCTTGCCACTCCCGGTCACGCTTCGCGTGACGCGCGTCATGCGACGCATGACGCGCGACGAAACGTCGTTGGGGGTCGCAAGCTGGAAGCTTACGCCACTTGGGGTCGCAAGCTGGAAGCTTACGCCACTGCTTGGGCCACGGGGGTGCACCAGTGCCGGAGGGCTTTTTCGTAGCAGTCGATGCCGCGGCTCAGTTGATCGATGGCGATCCATTCGTCGACGGTGTGTGCTTGGGCGATGCTGCCCGGCCCGATCACGATTCGCCGCGACAATTCTCCCAGCACGCCGCCGTCGGTCGCGTAGCAAACGGTCTGTGATTGCGTGCCGGCGATCGATTGAAATTGAGACACGATCTCGCTGTCGGGATCGGTCCAGAGCGGGTCGCATCCGGCGATCGGCGTCAGGGTCAGGCCGAGCCGACGCGCGGTCGCCTCCGCTTCGGCCACCAACTCCGCTGCATCCACCTCCGGCATCGTGCGAAAGCTGACCCAGGCGTCACTGCGTTCGGGTGTGATGTTGACGACGTTGCTGTGATCGCTGACGCCGAAGTTCCAAGACAGCACCGGCGGGTCGAAACGATCGTCTTGCAAGCCCGCGTCGTCACGTGTCCGCTGGCAAAGCTCCAACAGCTTGACCAGCATCGGCACCATCGCCTCGTTCGCGTTGATTCCAAAATTGGTCGCACTGTGACCGGCACGGCCTCGACTGTGGACGGTGAACCCCTGGATCCCCTTGTGCGCGTAAACCACATTCATCTCCGTCGGCTCTCCGATCACCGAGACGGGATCGGCACGGACCAGTTCGCGATATCCGTCGCAGTGATCGACCAAATGTTTGGCACCGCTAAATCCGACTTCTTCGTCGGCGGTGCATACAATCCAGATCGGTGCGGTTTGTTGACGGACATCCACGCGAGCCACCGCCGACAGCATCGCCGCCAACGAACCCTTCATGTCGCACGCACCGCGGCCATAGACGCGATCCTCGGTCACCACCGCGGCAAACGGCCCCGCCGCGGCCTCGTCGGCGCAACGATACGATGGAGCCGGGGCGCCCACCCACTTCTTGGCCGGCACGACGTCGGTGTGACAAAAATACGCGAGTCCCTGATGTGACGACGCCGCGGCGCTGCGATCGGCAGACGGCTCGTGCTGCTCCGTCCCGGCAGGGTTGCGGACCGCGACCAAGTTTGCCTTGCGCACGCCGCGACCATCGCGGTAACCGCTGCGCCAGAGCGTGAATCCCATCTGAGCGAGTGTGGCCGCGCACCAGTCGTTGATGTCGACGTTGCTTGTTGCGCTGACCGAAGGAAAGGAAATCAATTTCTCCAGCGTCGCGATGGCCGAAGCGATCGTACCATCGGGAGGCGGAGCTTCGATCGAATGTGACATCTATTCGGAAAAGAGTTCTTTGGCGACTTGTTGCAGCATCGCCGTGTCAACTTGTTCGAGTTGGCCGTCGATCGCCGCGAGCTGTGCAAACGTGTCGTCACGATACTCGACGCGCCACTTGGGGTGAATCAGACGATACAACGCTTGACCGGCGATCGCGTCGGGACGTTCGGGGGAAAGCGCAAGAGACGTGATCTTTTCCGTCAGCCGTGGCGGCATGTCGTCGACGGTGAAGGATCGCGTTCTCTTATTGAACTGTATCGCCAACATTTCGGGCGAGACTTCGACGACGATGACCGGCAGACCCTCGACATAGTCAAAGGTGCTTCCCGTGTTGAGCGTTGCCAACCCACGACCGATCGCGCCGCGATAGAAGGTGGCCAGATCGGCGATGTCATAGAGTGTGCCGGCACGCTTGGATTGCTCCGCATTGAGATCAAGTTTCATCAATGCGTCGGCGGCGGGTTTCATCTGATCCCAATTGGCCGATCGAATCAGCTGTTGGACCGCTTCGATCTTGGCCTGATTGGCGGCGACGCTCTCCGCCGTCATGGCGGGCGTGGGATTTGGGGTCGGAGTTGGAGACGGAGTTGACGGCGTCGAGCCGGTCGCCGGCGGTTCGGGGGGCATCGACGTCTCGGGAATCGACATCCCGACCGGCGGCATCATGCTCGCTGGTGTCGGGCCGGTCGGCGCCGGATTCGTTGGCGCTGGACTGGTTGGCGGATCGACGTTGCGCGGCCCGCTGCCGGGATCCGCCGGCGGGGCGCCGTCGGGATTGCGCAGCGAACTTGCGATCCCGCTGGCCGCCACTTCGCCGAGCACGCCATCGCGGTTGCCCGCGGCGGGACGCGGTCGATCCGACTCGGGCCTCGGCTCGGCGACGACGACACCTTGGTCTGCGGGCAGACCGTCCGGACGCAACGCGATCTGCCCGCCCTGGGTTAGGAATTGCAGCAGGCCGATGATCGCCCCCAACATCACCAACACAAACATGCCGAACAGAAACAGTCCGGTCTTCTTGCGGCGACGTTTCTTTTTCGGTTTCGGCGGCACCCACTGGACCGGCGCGTTTTCACTGTCCGCTTGATCGGCCGCGTGATTCGTGGCCGCTGCCGGTGTTCCCAGCGGTGGTGTGCCCAGCGCCGGCGCGGCGGCCGTGGGCGCGTTGCCGCTGCGATCGGTTCCCGGAGTCGCCAAGCCCGGTTTCGCCAAGCCCGGCGGCACCCCCAGCACCGCGGCGGCGCGAGTGGCAGGCGCCGTGTCGGTCGGAGATCCGGCAGCGGAGGTGGGCAGCGGCTTGGAACTGGGCAACAGCGACGCCAAGGGATCGTCCGGCTCGGCCGCAGTGGCGGAGGCAGAGCTTGGGGCGGATTCGCGTGCCGCGTCGACCGCCACGCCCAGACTGACGTCGAGTGCCCGACGTTTCTGTGGATCTTGCAACTGTTTTCGCGCCGCTTCGGCGAGTTTTGCCGCCTGTTTCCAGACCAGCGGATCGGCGGTCGGCTTCGATTCCTTCAATCCCTCGTAGACGCGTTGCATCGCCGCGGTGATCTTCTCCGCGTCCGATTCTCCGCTTTTCAAACCGAACACTTGGTAGGCGTTGGGTTTGCCGGCCGACGTGCGAATCGGCAGCAGGTCGGAAAGTTTCGATGCGGACATTTCTTCGAGAGCAAGCGGGGGTCGGGCGTATCGTCAGATCATTCTAGCCCGCTCGGGGCAAACTGGCATTGTCGAATTGCCAGATCCAAAATCCCCAGACAGACTAAATGAGGAACGAGTTCGTGTCGGGCTCGCATGTAGGGCGAGATCGCTACCGCGTCCCCGCCGCTGAGCACGATCCGAAACGCACCGTCGGCATCACCGTTTTCGCGTGCATGGCAGGATGGGGATAGTCCGGCGTACTCCCGAGCCAGTCGTTCGACGCCTCCGACGACGGCCGCGAGCACGCCCAATCGAATCGCTAGCCGGGTGTTGGTCGCCGGAGCCATCGCCCCATCCCCGTCGGGGACGGTTTCCTGCGTCGCTTGCTGGAGTCCTTCGGTCCCTGTCACCAGGGCGGCATGTTGAAGCCGAATCCCCGGCAGAATCGCCCCACCGGCAAACACCGGCGGAGCGTCGGGAGATGGGCAGACGCAGTCGACCGTCACGGCCGAACCGGCGTCGACGACGACCAGCGGCGGGTCGAAGCGGTTGGATGCGGCATAGGCACTCAGCAGACGATCGATTCCGACTTTCTCCGGCGCGTCGACTCGGATTTGAAGTGGGACATCGCGTGCGGACAGGTGACGCCAATCCACTTGCCGCGGACCGCCGGCGGTCCGCGGTGCGGATTCCCAAACGTCGCAGACCGCATCGTGCAACGGACGGCTGGCGGCATGATTGACTGTCGAAACCCGCCACGAAACCTGTGACTGGCCGGTCTGTTGCTGCACCCAGCGACAGACCTGTTTGTCCCACTGCGGCTGGTCCAATGGAAACGTCTGGTAGCGCAACGCGGCGTCGGGGGCACTGGAATTTACCGCGCCGGCGAGCAGCTCGGACGTGTCGGCCAACGCGACCTTGATCGCCGAGTTGCCGACATCGATCGCAGCAATCGTCTCAGCCGGCGTCACGGCGCATCCTCATCCGAGGTGTCGACGACGGTATCAAAGTCTTTGGCTTGATGCTCATTGGAAAGCTGTGCGGTCGCACCCCGCCGGTGCGGCGGTACCTTTCGTTTTTCGGTCGCCAGCTGGGACTCCCGCAACACCGGAACGTCCTCGCCGGCTTCCAACTGTGCCTTGCGACGCTGTTGGACCCGCGTCATCACCGCTTCGGTAAACTCGTTTAAGCCGGCTCCGGTCATGGCGCTGATCAACAGCACGGGCCGGTCGGTTTCTTCGCGCAGCCGCTCGGCGACCTCGGCCGCCTGCGGCATCTCACTCTTGGTGACGACCAAAATTTCGTCGCGATCGGCAAGTGCCTGGTCGTACTGCAATAACTCGCTGCGGATGGCTCGATAGTTGTCCAGCGGATCCGACTGGTCGGACGGTTCGGGTTCGACCAGATGGACCAGCAAACCGGCGCGTTCGATGTGCTTGAGGAACTCATGTCCCAAACCCAGGCCGTCGCTGGCTCCTTCGATCAACCCCGGGATGTCGGCCAAGACAAACGAGCGTGCTTCATCGAGTTCGACGATGCCCAAGTTGGGATGTTTGGTGGTGAAGGGATAGTCGGCAATTTCTGGGCGGGCACTCGTGATCCGGCTCAGCAGCGTGCTTTTCCCCGCATTCGGTTTGCCGATCAGCCCCACATCGGCGATCGAGCGCAGTTCCAAGATGACGCTGCGGACTTCACCTTCCTCGCCACGCTGAAATTCTCGCGGCGCCTGATTGGTGCTGCTTTTGAAATGGGCGTTCCCCTTGCCGCCCTTGCCGCCGCGCGCGACGACGAATGAATCTCCGTGGTGTTTCAGGTCTTTGATCACAAACCCCTGCTCGGCGTCGATCACTAGGGTCCCCGGCGGAACGTACAGCGTCTGGTCCTCGGCCTTTCGCCCATGGCACATCGCCCCCTGGCCTTGCCGTCCGTTGCCCGCCCGAATGAACTTTCGATTGGCAAACGCGGCCAGGGAATTGACCCCCAACCTGGCTTCCAGAATCAGGCTGGCGCCGTGCCCGCCGTTGCCACCGTCGGGGCCCCCGCGCGGAATGTACTTTTCGCGGCGCATGCTGGAGCATCCGTCCCCGCCCTTTCCGGCGTGAAGTTCAATTTGGACGCGGTCGACGAACATCGTTGTGATTAGCGAGAGTGGGAAATAGAATCCATCACTCTAACATGGCGGGGCCGCGGATCGCAGTGACCCCACAGCGGTTTTCGACGATTTCAAAGTGGTGCAGCAGATGTCCGGCGGTGATCCACGCGACCGCACGTACGCTCACCCGGTGGCCGGCGACCGTTCCCGAGCCATCCCAAGCGCGGGGGGTAAGTCGCTGCAGTAGCGCCAGATTCGCTTTTCTCAGATCGCCCAACTCGGCGGCCAGGCAAGAGAAATTGCCCAATCCGAACCGGCTGGCGGCGGAAACATTTTCGTCCCAATTGGGTAGCGTGGGCCCGCTGCCGTCGGCCAAACACATCATCCGATAGCCGAACATTCGCTCCGCGTTGGCACAATGCTCAAACACCTGCCGGATCGTCCACTGGTAAGGGGCGTGGATCCGGTCGACCTGTTCGGTGCTGATGCTGCTGGCCAAGTCGCAGATCCAATGCAGTTGGTGTCGCAGGATTTTGATCGCACAATCGCCTTCGACACGGGCAATCAATTGACCGTGATACTCGCTGTCAAACTCCTCGGATTCCGGGCGGCGACTTGCAAGACGATTCATGGGGTGGTGTTTCCGTGCGGGGGAGGGTCGACCAATTGTTGCAGGGCAATCGCGGTCGACGCAATCGCCTCTCCGTCGATCGTATGCGGCCCAACGAAGGGGTGGAACTCGAGGTCGACGCCGGCCGCGATAAGCAGATCGCGAAGTCGCTCGGCGGACTGGAACGGCAGGATCGGGTCCTGGGTTCCATGCGACTGATAGACACGAGTCTTCTGCAGACGCGACAGCGATTCGGTCCATTCACTCTGGCAGATCACCGACCCCGAGAATTGGATCAACAATTCGGGGGCCGGAATCGGGCCGCGAAGTGCCGTGTCCATCGCCAGCATGGCCCCTTGCGAAAATCCCCCCAGTGCGAATCGGATCGCATCGACATCACAGCCCCTTTGATCGGCCAGTTCCTCGCGGGCGGCGTTGACCAATTGCGACAGGGCCCTACGAGACTCCTCCAAACCCGGCGGGGTTTCGTGGTGCAGCTCATCAAATTGCTGCGCTTGGATCGCGTCCATCATGCGAGCCATGTTCAACATCCACCAGGCGCGTCCGGATGGCAGTCCCAGTTCGTCCAGGCTGTGCGGCGCGATCGGGAAAACGAAGCGAAATAATTCGGCGGTTTCCCCGAGCGCCTCGGCCCACTCGCCGGCGATTCCGACCAAGTCGCTGCCCGGGGCGCCGTAGCCGTGGCACAGGATGACCAGTGCCGCAGGCGTATGAGCCTGGCCGGCGTCGATCACGTAGCTGTCCAGTGATCCGTAGCGTTGTTTCCGTGGTTGGTTCATGAAGCGTTTGTCTGCGTGCAGTTCCAGTGGATGCCCGAGAGTCTAACGCTCCGACCGGCCGGCGAGTAGCTACTCGATCGGCCCATCCGATTTCAACGAATGGTAGCTGGCGATCGTCAGCTTATCCGCCTCGGTTTTTTTGCTGGTCCAAATCACGCGGCCGCCGCCGCTGGGCACGTCAAAACCGTTGTTGACGTATTGGTCGCCGTTGGCATCGTACAACCCTTGCACCGAACCGTCGGCCATCAAGCAGTTGGCGATGCCGTTGTGCAACGGCATGATCCCGCGATAGTCCTGGCGGGTGTAAAAGTTCAACTGCTTGTACCATCCGGCGGTCCCGACGCGGGGTTCACCCGCTGAGAACACGGGCGTTTTCAGGTAGTTCGGATTCGGCGTCTCCGGGACGCCGTCGCCGTCTAGGTCCATTTGCAAGGTGCTGCCGATCGGGCCTCCCACAATCGGCGTGGTGTACAGGCTTCCCGCCGGCAACCGGTCGCCGATCGATGCGCTCAGGTAGCCCGAGGGCGTGGCATCGCAGAGCAGGGGAACCGTCGACAGGGGAGCCCGAGAGCCGTCCAGGTATTGCGTTTCCAGCGGCCCTTCGGTCACGTTCCTGCCACGCGGGTCCATGTCGGGGCAACCAGGATTGACCCGCGCCAGGTTGCCGTCGGAGCCCAGATTGAATTCCGTCCGCAACATGAACCAGGACGCGGCATAGTTGGTGTTGAAGCCCTCGTCGATCATCTTTTTCTTGACCAGCGCCGTGCGTTCGGGCGTCTTGGGCGGAATCGCCTCGTTCGCGATTTTCCTCGCAATGTTGGAAACCACCACGCCGGACGAATCGGTGTACGGCTCGCTGCCCAGTCGCTCGGAATCCTGGAAACAAGCGTTGGCGACGAAATTCGATAACGGCAACGCGACCATCTCCTCGATGGCTTTGCTGCTCCGCGCCGAATTGCTCGGGCACAGCATCTCACCGGGCAGAATGCCCCGCGTCACCAAGTCGGAAACCCAGCCCACCTCCGTCGGCACGCCGTCGCGTTTGAAGTCAAAGCTCCCCGAGCAAAACGCGCCGCTGGGCGTTTGCGTGCTGCGGGAAATCAGACCGATCCCGAATTGACGCAAATTAGATTGGCAGGCGGCCGAACGGGCCGCCTCGCGAGCCTTGCTCAGCGCAGGCATCGCCATCGACGCCAGCAGGCCGATGATGGCGATCACGACCAGCAGTTCGATCAGGGTGAAACCAACTCGCGACAGGGAACGTCGCATCTGTTGGGGATTCATGGATCCGGCCTTTGAAAATCGAAAGGTATATCGAAAGGTTTTGACAGAGTTCAATCAATCGGTGAAGGTGCTTCCTGGAACCAGGAACGACAATGCCAAAACGGTTTTCTCATGACTTCTTCACGGCTCCTTCATGCTTCCCTCTCTTGAACTTCTCTGCACGACTGCAGGCCGACGGCGAAACCGATATGCCGGGTTGTTCTGACAGAAAGGGTCAAAAAATGGGTTGGTCAAAAAAATGGGTTGGTCAAAAAATCGAGCAAGAAAAACTCGGTCCCCGGCGTTCTTCCGACGCTCCGTCTTTCATTTTTTGACCAACAAATTTTTTGACCCGCCTTCTTCTGACGAATACCGCATCGATCTGTCTTTCCAACGCCAACCTCAGGACCACCAAACTCGGCGACTGAAACTGCTAGACTGTCCGCGTCATGACACAAATCGAGAACGAAAACGACATTGCGGCTCAGTGGCGTCTCAGTCGCGCACAGCTCGAATCCCTTCAGCTCAGCCGGCTCAATGCGCTGTTGGCCGTCGCGATGGAGCACCCTTTCTATCGCGAACGCTTTGGCTCGCTCGAGCTCCCGCTGCGATCGCTTGACCAACTGTCCGAGCTGCCGCTGTTGAACAAGTCCGACTTGGTCGCACCGTCGCCTGGCGATCCCGGTCGAGTGTTTTGCTTGCCTCGCGAGTCCTATTCGCGGTTTCATCAAACCAGTGGTACCAGCGGCCACCCGATGCCGGTGCTCGATACACAGCAGGATTGGCAGTGGTGGCTGGATTGCTGGCAACACGTTTTGCATGCCGCCGACATTCGCGACAGCGACGTCGCGATGATGGCGTTTTCGTTCGGACCCTTCATCGGGTTTTGGACCGCCAGCGACGCATTGGTCCGCGCCGGAGCCTTGGTGATTCCCGGCGGCGGCATGTCGAGTGAAACGCGTCTTCAAATGATTCTCGAACAACGTTGCACGGTCGTCTGCTGCACGCCGACCTATGCGTTGCATCTGATCGCCGTCGCCGAAAAACTGTCCATCGATTTGACGCAGTCGTCCGTTTCACGATTGATCGTTGCCGGCGAACCGGGCGGCAGCGCCCCGGCGATTCGCTCGCGGATCCAGGCAGGCTGGGACGCAACAGTGATCGACCACAGCGGGGCGAGCGAAATCGGTGCCTGGGGATTCGGAAGCCACGACGGCACCGGACTGCACGTCATCGAGACCGAATTCATTGCCCAGCGACTCTGTTTCGACGATGCACATCCCAACGGACGCACTGCCGGCGAAGGTGAGGAGGCGGAACTCGTGCTGACCGGGTTGGGGCGATACGGCGGCCCGGCCATCCGCTATCGAACCGGCGACATCGTGCGGGGCTACCAGCAACACGATCACCCCTGCCAGTTCTTGTCTCTCGACGGCGGCGTCCTCGGCCGCAGCGACGACATGATGGTCATCCGCGGGGTCAACGTGTTTCCCAGTAGTATCGAATCGATCGTCCGGCAAGTGGATCCGACCGCCGAATTTCGAATGATCGTGACCAAGCAGGGCGAAATGGACACGCTCGCCGTCGAAGCGGAACTGAGTGAAGCTGGCTGCCGGCAACTTGCCGAGCGGTTTCAAAAGCGGTTGGCGATGCGTGTGGCAGTGACGCCCGTCGCCGCAGGATCGCTGCCGCGCTTCGAAGCCAAAGCCAAACGGCTGGTCGACCACAGGCCCAAATGACGTCCGGCAACCATGACACATCACTGGCTGACCGCCCGTGACGCCACGTGGTGAAGTGCGAATCGCCTCGTGGACCCCTGGCGTCTGTTCGCCAGATCGGCATTGACCCTGGCGTCAACACGCCGTAGGATCTCGACAATGTCGCGAGTTGAAACTCAACGACGCGACAGGGTGGTCTTCGAAACCCCAAAAAAAAACGCACGACGCCCGAAGGCGCCGTGCGGTGCTGGATTTCCAAACTTGCCCCTTGGGCATCCGGCATTGAGTAGCGGGTCTCAGCCATTTCTGATCACTTTTGCCCCAAGTGATCGTTTGGCTGAGGCCTTTTTTCTTACTCCTTGCGGATGTTAGGGAGACCCTGGAATCGCTGCCAGAGCAGTGCTCATCAAAATGAGATTTTTCGCACAGGAATCATGAAAATGGCCACGGGTAAGGGGGGCTCTTGATCACCTGTCAGTCGTTCTCTTTCCCGCTTCTCGGTCACAGCGGCAACGTCTTCAGAAACTGCAGCCCGAATCGGCCATAGTCCTGCCCATCGACGTCTCCGTCCCCATCCCCATCAAAGGCCGCGTCGTATCCGGCCATTCCTTCCGACTTTAGGAACGACAGACCGAACCGGCCGTAGTCTTGCCCATCGACATCACGGTCTCCATCGCTGTCACCGAACATCCGAAAGAACCGATCGGTCGGGTCTTCGCCGAAGACGATGTCGCGCGTCATTTGCGCCGCGCGATCGTCGGCCGATTCGACACCCGACGAACTGACGACAAGCTCGTAGTTTCCGTCGGCCAAGGAGTTCCCGCCGGGGCGAGTGATGACCGAAGGGCCCGGCAAGAAAGTCAGTTCGATTGCGGTCGCGCCGCTGGAATGATCTGCGACGTAGGTGAACGACTCGATCAACTGACCGGTGTCACGATTACGAAGCGTGAAGGCATTCTCCGGCGCCTGAACGATTTGATTGAACGCCACGCCGACCGAAGTGATTTGGGATCGATTGTTGCTGCCCCCGTTGATCTGGATGTCTTCGATTGCGACACGCGGTTGATAATCGACTTCGAAGGTTTCCGTGCGCGTTCCGCCGTCTTGGTCGTCGATCGTAATCTTGACTTCGTAGCGGCCCGGTTGTTGGTACTGGTGATCGATGCTGAATGCGGGTGCACCTTCGAGATTGATCGGTCGTCGCGTCCCGTCGCCGAAGTCGGCCAAACCGAGGTGGAAATCAAAACCCGGATCGCCGAAGCTTCCGCTGACGACGATCGAACCCTGGTCGTCGGTCGCGACCGACATCGCCGAAACATTCGGTTGCACATTCGCCACGTCGAACACCAGCGGCTCGGAAACGCCAACCAAACCATCGTTATCGGTGACTTCCAGCGTGACCACGTATCGACCTTCGTCGGGCAGCGTCAGCATCCAGTCTGGAATCGACGTGATCGGGGGAAAGCTAGCCGGTCTCGCGAACGCCAGGCCCGTATCACTCTGAATGTGCCACTCGAAACTGGCGATCGAGTCGTCAGCGGCGTCGGTAACCGTCGCTGAGATCGTTACCGTACTGCCTTCGGCGATGGGCAGATTGGTCGACGATGCGAGCGTCACAGTCGGGGCGGCGTTGTTGACGGTGACCGTGACCTGGTCGCCGTACAGCGGACCCGTGCCACCGGCACCTTCGTTCGCGGTGACTTCGATTTGGTAGACGCCGTCATTCGGCGGCGTCCACTGCAACGTGTCGGTCGACTCACCGGCGAGGACATCGCCGTTGACGCGCCAGACGTAGTGACTGAGCACCAAATTCGATTCCGCCTGAAACGTTTGTGTCTGACCCTCGTCGATGACCCGATCGCCACCGAGATCGAGCGAACGTGAGACGACGAAGTCGACCGTTCGAGTCACCGCGGCTTCGTCAAAGGGGACTCCCCGGTAAATACGGAGGGAGTCCAGTTCGCTGTGTCCCGAATCGCCTGTGCCGTTGTCTCCAATGACTAATCGATTCGAAAAACCGCTAAAGAATCTACCCGTCAGTGGTAACGAATCGGGGTTCAACAGTTTCCCGTCGCGCCAAACATAGAATTCTCCTTCCCGACCCGGCAGTTGGGCGATACGGAAATCGTGGAAGGTATCGGTGTTGTCTTCCGTCGAGAGGGCGACCGCCGGCGAACCATTCCAGGCAACACTGTTTTTCCTGATCAGCAAAAAGCCATTGACGTCGGAACCTTGCGGGGCGACCAGGACGCTCATCGAACTTCGGCTACCCTCCGGAACGGCCGGATCGTCAATGATCTTCACGCGAAGATCGACGGTGTACCCCGATTCAACGGTCATCGCCAGTGACGGCCAGATCGTCGTCGTTTCAAAGTTTTGTCCGATGTTTTGGTCGGTCGATACCCCACCCAACAAGGTCAATACGCCTCCGGAAATCGTCGGTTGGCCGACCAAGGTCAAATCCCGCAACCCGTTGCCGTCCAAATCGATCAGGGAGGGATTCGATGGATCGACGTCGAAGTCATACGCGTATCCTAGATCGTTTCGCAGTTCGACGGATGCCGGATTGCTCGTCAACGGGTCCGGCAGCACCACTTCGATACGATCACTGCCGAAGTCACCTTCGACGCGGTAGTTTCCATCTCGGTCGGTGAACGTGCATGCGACGACACGGCCACTGTCGGTGACCAAATGAATCACCGCGCCCCGAATCGGATCGCCGCCTTCAGCCAGCACCGTCCCGCGAATGATCTGCCGAATGCCATCGTCGGTTGCGTCAAACGTGAATTCGCTCTGGCTCTCACGTCCCAAGCCGTCCCGCGCGACGACATTGATTCGAGGGCTCCTCGCCAGGTTGGTGGGATAGTTGAGGACAAGCTCTGTCCCGACGACTTGGACGGTCACACTCGGGACATCACTCGTCGCGGTAAAGGTCACAGCGTGTCCATCCGCATCCACGAAACCGCCTCCGATCAGAGACAGATCCAAACGATCTTGTTGGATCGCGAGCGGGTCGATCGGCGTGATCAATGGACGTGACGGGTTTGGCGTGACGTTGACGGTCGTTTGAGGATTGTGTTCTGCGATCTTGCCGAGAAGCACGTCACGGCTGTAGGCATTGATCGGACTGTCGAGCAGCGAGATCGTTACTGCGGGCAAGACGGGAGGGTTCACGGAATCAAAACGTACCGCGTCGGCGATTGCGATCGAACCACTGGTCGCTTGCAAGGTCACCTGCAATGGCCCACCGGTGGAACCCGAGGGGGGAGCAAACTTTCCAAGTGCCAGCCAGGGGCGTCCGCCGGATAGCTGACGGTTCGGTCCGCTTGGCTCGGCGGACTGGTCGACAAGCACCGTGGTCGCAGTGCCGCCGTAGGACACGGTGTATTCCACGATCGCATCGGCATCTGCCAAAGCGGGCCAAGTGACGAAGACTTCGATCTCGCCCGTCGCTTCGATTGACCACGTCGCGGCGCTGTCGTCCTTGGCGACGCGATAGTCATCGTTCCAGGCGGTGGCCGTTTCACTGATCGAAGAGACTTCCGAAACAAATCGTTCCCAGGTTCCGGTGTAGGTGTCAACGTTGCCGTCATCCAAGACGGTGACACCGGCGAGTGTTCCCAGGTCAACGATCGGGTTGGCGTCCAACACCAATTGCTTGAGGTTCGGTAATCCGTCGATCTCAACCGAAGTGATCTGATTGTCCGACAAGTCCAATCGTTCGAGATGGGTGAGACCTGTCGGAATCGCGGTCAATTCATTGCCACTCAAGTCCAAGACGCGAAGATTGACCAACAACTCAATTCCCTGCGTTCCGGTCAGCCCGAGTTCCGACAGGTCTAAACGCTCAAGCTCCGCCAACTCGCTGGCGTAAAACGGTTGGCGAGCCACCTGACTGCCATCGGGGGTTGTGGTGATAACACGTCCCAAAGCGTTTGCGACGGCGAGTTTGATCCTCGGATCGACGGTCCCCTCCTGAAAGACGATCACGTCGGGACCCACGATCACATCGTTGCTGGGATGGGTGTCCGGAACAAAGGACTCACCGAGTTCCTGATCGAGATCGAAAATTTCGACGACTTCGGCCTGGAATCGATCGCGCCCCTCATCACCAAACAAAACGTCTAGCCCCTGTCCACCGATCAACAAGTCTCGACCGGAGCCGCCGTCGATACGATCGCGATCCGTTGCCGGATAGGCGTAGCCGAAATCGGGTGCGTCGAATTCAATTTCGAACTCGATATTCGTAATCGAGCTGAAACTGCCTGATCGATGAACGCGCAAATAGTAGGTTCCGGCCGGCAGGTTTCTCAAATCCGTGGTGGTCTTGTTCTCGCGATAGGTATTGCCATCGAGATCCAAGATGGACGCAGTGATCGGGCTTTGTTGCTGATTGGTTTCACTGGTCAACATGTTGATGCGAACGTAGTCACCACCGGTCGTAGTCCCCTGACCGTCACCGCTGGTTGTGAATCGAAACCAGGATATTTCGCCAATTCCCAGGACAAAGGGATCGTCCGCGTTTGACGGGTCCGGTGAGCGAAACACTTGCGGTTGGCCGTTGCCCAGATCGACCACCTTACCGGAGCGGTTTTCCAGCACCGTTACCGGCGTCGTGTCTTGCGGCAAAAATGTCCGATCAATTCCGGGAATGAAGTAGACCCGGCCCGCATCGGGCTGGACGCCATCGAGGATTCCGTCCACGCCGGCCGCACCAATGAACAGATCGTCCAAGCCATCCGCGTTGAGATCGGAAAGAGGTCCGTCCGCCAACGAACCGGCAAAATCGCCGAAGGTCGCCCCCGACAGATTTTGGAGATTCAGGTCCCAGAAGAGCGGTTGCCCGTAAGTGTTGTTGAGCACATCACCGGCGCTTTCAACGGAATGGATCACGACGATCTCGCCGCGATCATCTCGCCGGATAACAATGTTGGTTCCCAACGTCACGATCGATTGGCTGGGCGCTCCCACGACTAAGTCTTTCTCATCGCCGAACAGATTGCCCGACGTGGCGTACAAGGGGCCGGCGATCGCGGTTCCATGTATCAGTGCGCTGGCACCTTGGCGCGAAACACGGTACGCCGCATCGTCGTACGAATCGGTCAATTCCAGGGTTGCACCGGGGAAGGTGCCAAAATTGACATCGCCGTGATAGACGAGCAGCCCGCCCTCCAATTCACCCGCGCCTTCCAGCGACCGCGAGATCGCAAGATCACCATAGCCATCTCGATTCAGATCGCCCAGCGCAAAGACGTCCTGACCCAAGGCGACGCCATTGATGACGACGTCGCTATCGGTCACGACACTGAAGACCCCGTCCAACTGACCGGGGACTCGATGCTGTGTCCGCCCCCCCATGATCAGATAGGTGCGGCCGATTGGCATGTCGTCTGAATCGCGCAAAAAGAGGTTGGGCGAAGCGACGGCAATGTCGTCACGGCCGTCTCCGTTCAAATCGCCAATCGCTTTGGTGATCACCGTCGCGTCGGGGTTCAAGCGATTGCCCGCGGGCACCACAAAATCGTCCGTGTCCCAATCCAGAATGTCGGCTTGTTGCAATGGCAAGTTCTGCGAACCATCCGGCTCGCCAAACCCGAGCACGAGGGCACGTGCTCCTTCCAGAGCCGGATCGAATGAGACCAGGACTTCGGCGGGGCCGACACCATCCCAATTGATCAGCGAGGTCGAAGTGGACACGGCACGACCGCCCGATTCCAGATTCTGTCCCTGCAATAACTCGATCTCGAACACGGCGGAACTTCGATCGAGCTCGCGATCGATGCCGAAGCCGCCACTGTAGATCTCCAGGTACGAAAACAACCTGTTTTGAAGCACTCCGTTCTGATCGATCTGGCGGACTTCTTCACGAACCAGGATCAGATCATTGGCGCCGTCGCCAGTTAAGTCACCACTGCCAGCGGCGATTTTTCGATCGCGAATGATCAGGTTGGCGAACTGCTCGACGGACTGGATGCCATCAAGCTCGAAAGGGCCAAAGTAGACATAGCTCACCGATTCGCCTTCGATGGCCACGTCATCAATGCCGTCGCCATTGATGTCACCGATTGATCGGCCTACGCTCAGCCGGTTTCCCGCTTGAACGCCCTCAATCGTGACGGCATCACGCAACCGACTCGATGATTGCAAGTCAAATCCCGGGGGATCGGTACTTGGTTCGTGAGCTACGGATGGACTGGCGAGTCGAGGCGAGGCAAACACGGCAGTCAGGTGGGTGTCTGAATGGGATCCATCATCAACTACGGTGACCGCTCCGCCATAAGCCACCGACAATGCCCGGCCGAGCTGTGAGAAAATGGCCAAATCGGAAACGCCGTCATCGTTGATGTCTCCCACAGAGCCAAACAGAGGCAAACGTGTCGGCAAGGAAGCTGCAACATTGGGTTTTAGGTAAAGCGAGTCCGGCGATTCGAGCATCAGGCGAGGGGCGCTCTCGAAGTCGGCGGGATTTCCCCGTAAATCAAAGCCCGCGTCACTGACATAAAGCTCGGTGACCCAGTGCAGGTTCGGTTCGCCCGTGTTGTCCGCCACCGTTTCGTTCTCGATCCACCGTGACGTCGCCAAATCCACCAAGCCGTCGCCGGTAAAGTCATCGACCGGTCGTAACCCTTCCGTTGCGACAGTGACGAGGTCGGGCGCGGATCGCAGATCACCGAACACAAGGATACTGTGATCCAGGCTTCCGCCGCTGATCACCGCGTCGCTGGTTGACGAAGCGTCCAGTCGACCGGCCAGTGCCAAGTGGGCTGTTCCAAAGGACCCGGCGACATCCAAGGACATTAGATCGGATAGATCACTTCCTCCAAAAACAATCTTCAGTCGATCCGGCCCCAGGATTCCGACATCCATAAAACCGTCGTTGTCCCAGTCGCCCAGTGACGATGTGTGATGCAGGAATGCGTCGGCTGTTGGTGTCGCGTCGAGCGTCACGATGTCGGTGACGGCATTGGTACGGAAATCGTCACGCGGCCTGCCGGCGAACAACCGGGTCTGGTCAGCATCCGTCACGACCAGATCGTCATACGCATCGCCATTCAAACTGCCAACGATCGTACCGCGGACCGGCGATTCGGACCGGGGCGAAAAGGCAAATCCGCTGATGGCGGTGGTGCGGCTGAATTCCGTTTCCAGATCGAGGAAATCAGGATTGCTCGCAGCCCCAAACAAGATCGTCACCCCGTTGGCATTGCCGGGCTTGGTGGATGAGAAAACAAGGTCGTCAAAGCCATCGCCGTCCAAATCGCCGTTTCCGGTTACAAACGTGACGCTGTTCTCCGGCGCGGCGACCCCGACGGGATCGGCTAAGTGGCCGGGTAGTCGCAAGATCGTCCCTGAACTGGTCTCAAACCCTTCGATCCCCAAGAAAACATCCGGGTCCAAAACACCATCGTCGCCGTAAACCAAGCGGGCGTATGTGTAGTCTTCACCCGATTCGACGACGTTCTGGACCGCCACAATGTAGTCATCGATTGGGTTGCCTTCGGAGTCCAAGTCGCCATTGAAATTACCGATCGGAATCACGACCCCTTGTCCGCCCAAATTCCGACCATCGACGACCATCTGGATCTGTCCTGCGGTGCGGGCAAATCCGGTTCGCGGATCGGCGTCGCGATCGGTCAGTTGGGAGAGCGATATCGAGGTCGTCTGGCCAAACGTATCTAGCAGCTCGATGGAGTAATGTCGTGACGTGTTGCGGGGAGCATCTTCGTCGGGGATCCGGTTCTCGACACGAATCAGGTAGTGCTTCGGAGCGTCGGCAAGTTCATCAACCGGGACGAGTGACAGCTCGGCATCGTTTCCGGTTGCCTCGGCATAGAACAGCGAAAAAGCAAGCGGCTCCGAATCGCCGGATTCCAATTCGACAATTCGAATCATGTCGCGCGTCAGAGTCGCGCCCTGTTGTCCGGCAAACTGCCGCATCGCTGCGGGGGTAACGGAATACCAATCCACCAAATCTCCCTGATGGAAATTCAGTCTCAATGGTGCATCTGTCTTTAAGAACGGGGTGATGTCTGCTGCGAATTCAAACGTATCATTGATGCTTGCAGCGAAGGACCTTGTCACAAATTCGAAGTCATCGGGAATGATTCCGGTTGTCCCGTTCAAGATGTCGTCACCTTGCCCTCCGGTGATCTGGTCGTTTCCAAGACCGCCGGCAATGAAATCTGAGCCTTCGCCGCCATCAAGCCATTCTCCAACCGGTCCACCCAACAAGCGGTCATTGCCTTGGCCACCGACGACGTGTAGATCACGGAATAGATTGGCACCGACTTGAATGTCCCCTGCCTGGATGCCCCAAGTGGCACCTGTGCTGTCACCGGGGAACGCAAACGGCATCTCGCCTCCCGCGAGCCAGGTATCGTCGCCCGCCCCCAAATCAACTTCGAGCCCTTCGACATCCGTTGCAGCGAAGAAATGAAACTTTCGCAGCAGTGTTCCAAATGTGCTATCGCTCTCGGTTGGAGATTTTGCAAACTCCCGATTGGCGGTGTCCCACACCAGCGTCGAGATTTCATAACGATCCAGCAAAGGGTTGAATCGAACCGCCGCGAAGTCGTTGATCGGTCGGTTCGTCGTATCAAAATCTCCGCCGAGGAAGACCACACGATCGTCGCCGGCGGCGCCCGCGTAGCGATCACTTTGGGTCGGCAGAAACGTCGTTGTTGTTCCGGTCAACGTTGGCAAGAAGTCGGGAATGGTTTGAAACGTGTCGTCACCCGCCTGGCCAAACAGCAAATCGCTCGCGCCGCGGTCATCGCCGCCGGTCAGGACATCGTTGCCGGGACCGCCAAAGATGAAGTCTTCTCCGGGACCGCCTTGCAGGACGTCGTTCCCGGGGCCGCCGAAGATCACGTCGCGGCGCTCAAACTGAACCATCGCACCAAGATCGAGCAACGACGGCGAGGCGTTGCCCGGGAAATCGAACGAGAGTTCATAAATCGTCGCAGCGCTGTTCGATTCGACCCGCAACGTGTATTCGACTCCGGCGACCAAGTTGTACCCGCCCGAAACCGGAGTTTCCGCCGTCGTGCTTGCACCGGCGAATAGATCGAAGGTCATCCCGTCATCGATGCCGAGACTCTCGATCGAGATGTCGACCAGCGCATTGGCGACGACCGAGAAACGGTAATGATCGACGTCATTCGGATTGTCGATTGTCAGCCCCGTGTACTTCACACTGCTGCTGAGCAATGACGTCGGGGCGGCCGTCGCGGCGGCGGGCAGGCCCAGCCGACCCCTGGCCGGATCATTCAACGGGATCGAGATCGACAGCGAAGTGTCTTCGGCGAGGCCCGTCGTCGAAAGCGCGATCCGAGACCCGATCGCGCGTGTCGCGATCACCAAACCTGACGCAGCGGTCAAGCCGAGTTGACGATTGATGTCTTCGACTAAATCGTCAATCGATTCGTTCGGCTCGGTCCCAATCTCATCACCGTTGGTCACGCTCGCCGGAACCTCAACCAAGACATGCTCTTCGAGCTCATTGACGATCAAGTAAAAACTTGCGTCGGCCCTCAAAATGCCCGTCGTCGGTGAAACGTCTCGCGTGCCGACGATCACTGCCGGACCCCTCAATGAATAAGCGCCGTCGCGCTCGTCATTCCGATTGCCGATTTCGTCGGTTTGATCGATCAGGATCGCACGTCCGGAGGCGATCAGCACGCGATCGTCGCCTTCACCCGCATCGACCCAAACGGTCTTCTGAACCGTCGGGCCGACATTGATGATGTCGTCGCCGCCGAGAGCGTCAATGATGATTGCGCGGAAGTCGTCTTCGGGCGGCAGCAATCGACTCAGACTCTCCGCATCGCTAAATTTCTCATTCAGCGCTTCGGCGCGGGCGAAGGGATCATCGCTCAACAAGCCGTCGACCGAGAACACCGTGTCGGGATCCCAGATCAAATTGCCGTCGTCGTCGGTCGCGCGAAAGTCCAACCGGACTTGGGCGTCAAAGCTGGTCAGTTCGCCGTTGCGTGTCAGTCGGGTGACCAAGTGGTGACCGAGCAAAATGCCCGGTTCGGTCACAAAGTCGACGGAGATCTCGTCGTTGGCGTTCGTGCCGCCGACGTACCAGACCTGTCCGGTCGTCCGCGCGTACGCTTTCCACTCGTCGTTGGCGTCACCACTGTCGAGCGATTCAAACGGCGTTCCCGTGCGCGTGTACAGCCGGTTCGTGCCTCCGGCTCCATAGAGTAGATCGAGTCCCGTCCCGCCGAACAGTTCGTCATCGCCAGGCCCACCGATGATCCGGTTCAGCCCGGTGTCCTCGAGGACTTGCCGGCCGTCGACGGTTTCGAAAATCCCAAATGACCCGCTGCCGGCGACGCCGGGATCGGATGACCAGGCGTACAATTGATTCGTCCCTTGGCCGCCTAGTACATCATCGTTGCCTTGACCGGCCCAGATTCTGTCGTGATCGGTGACACTGCCATTTCCATCGTCGCCCCACAAGCGGTCATCACCGGCAAACCCCGAGATTGAATCGTCACCGCGTCCGCCATCGATGCGATCGCGGCCTGCTGAACCGATTAGCGTGTCATTTCCGGGGCCGCCGGAGATCGTCGTCACCCAGTCGCGACTGCGAGCACGCAGCGCCGACACGTCGAGTGCTTCGGCAGCTTGAACGAACTCGATATGGTCATTGCCGACTCCGCCGTCGATTCGAATCTGTTCGACCAGCGGTCCATTGGCGTCGGCCCAGTTGACGATCAATTCCGCTCCGTTGTAAGCGACCTTCATTTGTCCGCCCGGGGCGGCGCTGATGCGAACGTCGTCATTGGCAGCCGTGCCCTGGATCAGCATCACGTCGGTCGCGTTGTCATCGTCGACTTCACCGTGCCCGTTGAAGGTATCGCCGCCGGTGACCTGATAGCCGGCCGCAACGTCCAAGACCAAGAAGTCGATTCCGCCGCCGCCCAGTAAACGGTCGTTGCCGTCCTGGCCTTCCAGCCAATCACCGTCGCCGCCGCCCCGCAGCAAGTCGTTGCCACCGCCGCCATACATCTGGTCTTGGCCGCTGCCGCCGATCAAGGTGTCATCGGCGCCGACGACTGCTGCGTCCGGATTGCGGCTGAAATTGGGTCCGACGGCCCAATCGCCGCTGAGGTAGTCTGCGCCCGACTCGCCGAACAGCAATTCACTCCGCACGTTGCCGTACAAGAAGTCACTGCCATTGCCGCCAAACAGTTGGTCGCCCTGCGCATTGTCCGCGGTCGTTGTCGCCGCCCAAGCATACAGCGAATCGCTGTCATCGCCGCCGAACAACCGCTGCCCGTCGGTCGACCCGCCGGCGTCACCGCTGCCGCCATACAACGTGTCGCGTCCGGCATCGCCGTAGAGCTGATCGATCCCGGGTCCACCATGCAGCACGTCAGACCCATCACCGCCACGCACGACGTCGTCACCCGCTTCGCCGAGCAGATCCGAGTCATTGCCGCTGCCGCCGTCGATGTAATCGTTGCCCTGTCCACCCAGGATTCGGTCGGCTTCGCTGCCGCCGAACAGCCAGTCGGTTCCCTCGTCGCCACGAATCAAGTCTCGACCGTCGCCGGCGATGCCGCCGACACTTTGCCCGCCGAGGATCGTCGGCACGAACAACTCGATCGGCAAAACATAGTTGCTGTAGCCGGCCGTCCCCGTGGCGCCATCGACCAGAGCAGTTGCTTCATCATATCGCGACGGTTTTTCAAACAGAGACGGATCGCTGAGCGAGAAGTTGGATGCATCGTGGGTCGCGATGCCTCCCCAGACCAAATCATTGCCCAGCCCGCCGCTCAAGTCATCGTCGCCCAGGCCACCGACGATCACATCATCACCGGCCAGTCCAGCCACAACATCGTTTCCCGCGCCGGCGTCGATGAAGTCGTTTCCGAGGGAACCGTAGAGCGTGTCGTTGCCGCTGCCGCCGCGGAGGACGTGGCCGGACAAAACCGAACTGCCCGAGGCGTCCTCGTCGGCGAAGAGCAGATCATCACCGGCACCGCCATCGATCTCGTCGACACCACTGCCTCCACGAAGTGAATCGTTGCCCGCATCTCCGTGCATCCGATCGTCACCGCCGCCGCCGTCGAGATCATCGTTTCCGGCGCCGCCGAACAGCACGTCGTTCTGTCCGCCACCGAACACGGTGTCGTCGTCGTCACCGCCGTCGATGTTGTCCGCGCCCGACTGACCGAGCAACAGATCCTTTCCCGATCCGCCTTCGATTCGGTCGTCACCCAAGCCGCCTTCGATCCGATCGTCACCGGATCCGCCGCGCAGCGTGTCGTTGCCGCGCCCCCCCTTGATCCGGTCGGCGCCGTCTTGTCCATCGACGTCATCGGCACCGTCGCCACCGAGGATTTGGTCGTTGCCGGTTCCTCCACGAATCGAGTCTTCGTTTTTGCCGCCGTCGAGATAATCCGCGCCGGCGCCGCCTTCGAGCGTGTCGTTGCCGACGCCACCGGTCAACAAATCGTTGCCGTCCCCGCCCACTAAGAGGTCGTCTTGGCTGCCACCTGTCAGCGTGTCATTGCCGTCGCCGCCGTAGAACGTGGTGACGCCACCGCCCGCGGTCAACGCATCGTTGCCAGCACCGCCGTCGATCATGACGGGAATCGTGACGGCGTTTGCGATGGTCAGCTCATCATTTCCGGCTCCCGCGTCACCCCTGATCGATGTCACGCCGAGGATGTCTCCGGTGCGCATGCCCTGTCCCTGAACGACAATTGATCCGGGTTGGGATCCGGCAAGCACTCGGTAGTCGTCATCTCCGCTGGTAAACTTGAGCGTCAATTCATTTCCAATTCGGCTGGTCAACGCCGCGAGTGCCACCTCGGGGTGGTTGCGGCTGAGATCAAAGTCGACCAACGTCACGCGGGCAATTTGAAACTCGTCAGAGACGAAGAGGACGCGGTAGTATGCGTCCAAGCCTGCTTGAACTTTGCCGCCAACATCAAACACGTAAATCGGTGAAAGCGACAGATTCTCAAAGATCTCGGACGCCCGGACGCGTCCGTCTTTGTTGTTGTCGTGCAAGTTGAAATCGACGTTGGCAAAGATCCCGCCGTTGACGCCAGCTTCGGCGATCAGCACGTTCAGACTCGCCCCGGCCGTCAGACTGCCGCGTAGATAGACCTCCGCGACATCGGCTCCCGTGCCATCGGCGTTCGACCGATCACTGACAAAAAAGCCATCGGCCAATTTTTCCAGATCACCCGTTTTGGCAAACTGATTGATCCCCGACGTGTCATAGCCGAACGCAAAATCGGCTCCGGCGGTGATGCGTCCGCCGAAGTTGGCAAACAGTCCTGGAATCGGCGTCGGGAACGATTGGTTGTAGTTGAAGTCGACTTCCAATTTCGGCGCGTCGAACAAAAACAGATCGACGTCTTTACCCAACAGCAACTTGAACGCCGTGGACGGTTTCTCAAGCAGCGGAAAACTCAACACGCTGGCGGTTTTGGACAGGTTGGTCTTGAATCCACCACCCGGCGTCGATGGCGTTCCGATCGCGTCCAAGACCGCTTCTTCCGAGGAGGATGCGATCGACAACTCCTTTCGCATCGTGCTGCCGGTCTCGCCACCGGGTGCATAGGCACCCAACGCGTCTGCGGCGACGCTGAATTGCCCCAAGGCGACCCATTCGTAGGATGCATCAAACGCGTCGGGGCCGGGCAGATTGGTGATCAGGTCATTGACATTGATCACCGAATCGAGAAAAGGTTTGACTCTGGCATTCCCAAAAGTTGCGGCAATGTCGACCAACGTCACGTCGCGGCCGGCCAGATCACTGATCACGGGAAGACGCTGTTGCAAAACGTCGATGACCGGTTGGACGGGCTTGAGCACGTCTTGAACTTGCCCCAGCACCTCGCCGACGAACCCGCCGAAGAACTCGCCCAAGTTCATTTGGACGTTCTCGAAATTCACCTTCAACGGCTCATCCGTTGTCGGCGTAAAACGCGTGTTGGTCGGATCGTCCGCAGCGGCAAGCCGGCTGCCGAATCCCCAATCGACTCGCAGATTGGTTCGCAAACTGGGCAGGATCGTTGAATCGCCCACGCTGGCCGTCAGCAACAGGTCGGTCGTCGCCGACGCGACTAACTCATGATCGACAACATCCGAAAAACTACCGGCCAACATTTCGCTGAGCGTCAAGGTGTTGCCGCCGCTGGGATCGACGAAGGTGACAAAGAAGTCACCGTCGAAGCGAGTTTCACCCGCGCCCTTGGTGGCATTGATCCCCAACAGCGCCAGTTGTCCGGTCGCGTCGATCTCTGGAATCGTCGCGTCAAACGAAACCGTCAACCCCGAATCGGCCGTGTCAAAATAGAACCCTTCGGTCTTGCTGACGCCAAATCCGAGTCGAAACTCGAATCCGAAATCCAGTTGAACTTCCGCATCGATGTCAAAGTTTAATCCCGGAAGCCCCAAGTCAAAGTCCACCGGCAAGTCGATCGTGTCGATGGCCTTGCCCAACAAGATGTCAAAGTCGACTTGATCGCCCGACGTCACGACCATCACGTCGGCGATAGAAATCAGACTGTCACCGCTGAGGTCTGCCAACAGATTCAACCCGTCGGGGCCGAGGGCCGCAAACAGTCCTTCGGCAACTTTCGTTGCGCCCTGGTCGGCCAGATTCGAGACGTGACTCAACACCGATTCTTTGATGTCGACCAAGAAGTCGGCTTCGTCGGCCAGTGCGTCACCGATGATCGGCAGTGGCACACCCAGTACGTCACCCTTCATCGTTTCGATCAGCAAATCGAACGCACCTTCCCATCCGCCGACCAGTGACAGCAGGTTGTCACCGATGTTTCCGATCGCATCGATTTTGTCTTGAAAGGCTTGTTTGACGTCTTCGGCGTCAAAGACGGAATCCGAATTGAGATCGATGGGGTTGGCAAACGACGCGTCCCACAGTCCGAATTGCAGGACGGGGTCGGTCAAGTCGGCCACGTCGATTTGGAGATTGATCGGTGCGGTCCCCAAGGGCGCTTCGATGGGCAATCGCACGAACGCGCCGCCGGTTGCCGTCGTGACCAGATCCAGCGACTCGTCTAAGAAGAAGTATCGCCCGTCGGCATCATTGAACGCCAATTCAAACGTTGCCGGTGACAGCGGGTCGGTCGGAAGCGCTCCCGGAATTCCGATCCCGGCGACGCCGTCGACGACTCCGATGCCGAACGGACCGAGCGAAGCTTCAAAGTCGATGTCGCTCGCCGAGGCACCGGCACGGAGCGTCAGTTTGGTGCCGTTCGGGTCCGCCGGATCGGTGTAGAGGAATGGCTTGACGCCTCCCGAGCTGACTTCCACGCCGAGAGCCAGTGTTGCCGCGGCAGCGGCCGAGAGCATCACCTCGGATGTCGCGCCGACGTCAACTAAATCTCCGATGCCACCCAGCCCTAAGTCGCCTAAGCCCACCGACAACGGATACTTGGCTTGGACCATCTTGTCCAACATCAAGTCGAACCGGACCGCGATCGCTGGACCGTTGGACGTGTCGATCACCAATCCGATCGCGTCCGCGGGCAGGCCGGTGACCTGTTCCAGTTTCGATTCCAATCCCTGCAGACTTCCCGGTCCGGAGAGTTGTAGCCTGTCCAAGATGGTGGACACGCCACCCAGGAACGCGTCAAAGTCTTCCGCCGGGACGTTGATGTCGGGCAGCTCGACTTCGAAGTCGAGCGTGTCGGCGAAGAGGTTCTGAAAGTCCTGCAGCGAAAACTTTCCGTCGTCTTCTCCGCCCGGGTCATTGATCGGCGTCAGGTCGCTCGCCGAGGAAAAGAAGTTCAGCAGATTCGGCAGCGAGATATCGAACTCTGGAAAATCAATTTCGGGTATGGCCAAGTCCGAAGCCAACGCGCCCGCCCGGGCTATTTGATTGACGCCGTCACTCAACACGTCCAGCGTCGTCGACCCGATCGACTTGATCGCGTCGGTCAGGTCCCTCAGCAACTCTCTCAGGCCTGCCGCATCGGGCAAATTGACGTTCAGGATCGGCAGCGTGATCGAGTCGACCGATAGCAGACGCTCCAAACCGTTGATCAACCCGCTCAGAATGTCGGCTGCGTCAACGTCGGAGAGTGCATCCAAAACCGAGTCGATCGATCCGCTGAGCGCCGCTTGGATGTCGCCGCTGAAATCGGTGATCGTTGCCGTGAAGCTTTCGCCGGATGATCCATAGTCGTTGCCGCCGACGCTGCCGAACACCGGCAGGGTGAATTCGATCAATCCGTCGACGGATGCTTCGATCGTCGACTGCAACCCTGCGAACATCTCCGCCAATGTCATTCTGGGTTGCGGCAGGGCGACGGACGCCGAAACACGGCTGGGCACTCCCGCCTGGTCGAGGAGTTGTCCGCCATCGATCGAAACTTCGGTGAATCCCAAGTTGGCGGTCGCCGAGAAACCGTCCGTCTCCATCGCGACCGTGCCCCTGGCAATCGGGGTCCCCGCGATGGTTTCGACAAACACGTGATCCGCGATCGTATCACCGTGCAGGGGCAATCCTTCGATGACGGCTGGATTCTGCGGCTCATCGCTGGGCCGGAACTCGCCAAGTATCCCTAGCTGAAAGCCCGTCAACGAATCGCCGGCTGCCCGTACCGCAAACTCCGCCCCCTCGTCCACGCTGTGATCGGTCAACTGAAATCCGACCGTGATGCCGTTTTCTTCGCGAAGCGATACGATTAACTTCCGCGAACCGTCCGGCAGCGTCGGAGCAGCGTTTTCCAGGCGGGCAATGACAGCGTTCAAATCGGCGGCGCCGTCAAAATCAACGGCGAACTCGGATCCATCCCGCAAGCGAATCGTGACGTCCTGGCCGACTTCCGTTTCGATCCCCAATGCGGTCAGCGTCGTCGTTCCGCTGATCGTGGTAGCCGCGTCACCGGCACCGAGCGGCCGCATGTCGATGCCCAATCGAAAGCTGCCGTTGACGGTGGGCGTGAAAGTGACTTCACCCTCAGTTTCAAAGCCGACGAAGTCGCCGATCCCGAAATTGAATTCGAGGGCGTCGTCCGTCCCCAATGGGAACGCTTTGCTGAAGTCGACGTCAAAGGTCAGGGTCTTCGTCGCCGGTTGATAGTTCGGGTTGCTGATTCCCGCCGAGGCCCCGAAATCCAACGCGGCCAGTTCTTGAGCGTTGGAGAACGCCAATCGACCCTCGTCGCCGACCAGTTTGGAAACGATCAGCTCCTCGAAGACACCCTTGAACTTGATCAGGTCAGCATAGCGCAGCGTGTCTGCCAGGGGGAGGTTGCCGCTTAGTTTTTCCTGTGCAAAATCACCCAGCCATCCGCCCAATTGCTCAATGCCGCTGGCCAGATCCTCCGCCGAAACGTTTGCGAAATCCTGCAAGCCGCCGTCGGGTGCAAGAACGAGTTGCGGCTGCGACTGGCCGGCGAACACCGCCGCGCCGGCCAGATCGAGGATCACCGAGCCGTCGACGAGAGTCTGATTTCCGACGGTGCCTGCCAGACCAAGATTGATGTCGAAATCGCCGAGCGTCTGCGTGGTGACCAGCGTCTCAACGGATTCGCCAATCAGACGGGCCGCCGAAACGGACTCGCCCGGCTGTCCGATTCGGTTTTGAAGGGTGGCGTCAATGTTCACCGTACCGCTGGCGGAAACACCCAAGAATCCGACGTTGGCGCCGAAACTGACCGAATCGTTCGCCGTGAATTGATTCTTTGCGTCGTCAAACCTGACCGCAAACGCGTCCAGCGGCGATGCGGTGTGGCGGCGATCGATTTCAATTTGAAGTTGCCAGTCCGTACTCGAATTCAGGTCGACTTCTGGCAAGGTTTCGCTGACCGTCAACCCCGCATCGACGATTTCGTCACCGAGCACCAATCGATGCGTCTTCGGCGTCGGATCGTTCTTCACCTGGACGTTCAACGAAAGCAGCTGATCCGACGACGAACGGGTCACGGTCATGCCGTCGGTCTGCAAGGCGTCGGCAACCTCGTTCCACGTCGGTCGTGGATTCGCAGCCAACAGAGCCTCCACCTTCGATTGCAATTTGTCGCGAAGGACCCCATCCAGGTCGGCCGAATCGGCAAACGTTGTTTCCAGCGCGGGCATCGCGTTGGCCAAGGGTGTCTCCGATTCGAGTCGGGCACCGAACTGGGTGATCGCAGCGAAACCTTGACGAAGCGTTTCGTCGGCCTGATCGTGCAACGCGTCGAGCGGCTCGAACGATTCCAGGGCCACCGTGATCGGTTCGCCGCGAAACAGCGTCCCGCTGGTTGCCGCGATGACGGGCGATCCGTCAAACAGCAGATCGGTGGAGGGACGCATGTCGAACTCGCCGCGGACAAATCCCGAGGACGTGGCGGATAACTGCGGTGTGCCCGCCAACTCGGCCGTGCTCAATCGATCGTCATTGCCGGTGTCGACGCCGATCGTCGCGACGCCCGCGATCGCCAGCCCCCCCGCTTCGGTTTCCAACGCAAGCAATCCGTATTCGATCTCCGGCAAGAACGTCTTCACGTCTTCACCGGATGCAGAAAAACCGAGCAAAGCCAAGCCGCTGTCGCCTGAAATCGCAAGGTGTTGCACCGCCGGCGACACGCCGCGGAACCCCAGACGCCCGCCGGCATCCACGGCCCTGACGGCACCGGGAACACCGGCGTCAATCAGCGGCTGACGCAGCGCGGCATTGAGCCGATCGGCCAGCGGGGTCACGTTTCCGGCGGTGTTCGCCGGCAGCGTCGCGGTGACGTTGGTCGCATCGTTCACCGCCAGCGTGAAGCTGATGTCCCGATCGATCGCCGCGAAGTCCGGCAGGGCGCCCGTGGCGGTCACTTCGGCCGCATCGACGACACTGAAATCCAGTCGCCGGATCTTGGTGAAAAATCCTCCTCCGGCATCGACGCCGAACTGCAGTGCCAGTGTGACACCGAACTCGGCCGAACTCATGCTTTCGTCAAACGACAGACCCAAGCCGTCGGCCGAGGATCCGAAATCGGGTCGATAGTCGATGGTCTCCTGGAGATAGACCGTCGTGTCAAAGACCAATTCGGTTCCGAGGATCGCACCCGCCGCAGGCGCCACCACGGCGGCCTGACTTTCCAGGAAGCCCACGACGTCATCGGTCGTCGCGGCACCTGTTCCCTGCAAATACGCCGTCAATGGCGTCACGAATTCGCTGGTCAATTTCGCAGAAAAATCCAGCCCCTGGTTAAACGACCGACCCAGCGCCGCGAGCGGTCGGGACAGCAGCGGCGAGGATTCGACGTGCTGGGCAAAACCGCCGTCGACCGTGGCGAACGCGTCGAGACCGTCTCGAAGTTCTTGGTTCTGTTGCGGTGAAATTAAATCCCCGGCGAGGAGCTGACGGGCCTCCAGCTTTTCGACCTTTCGACGGCGGTTGGTGAGATCGGAAGTGCGTCGTCGGCTACGATTGGTGCGAAGAAACATGGAAGTTGGACCAAAGCGTGTGCGGGAAATCCGTACGATGGAGGGATTGTCAAAAGCGATTCGGAAGGACAGCCCCTAATCCGTCTGTTGCCAATCGCTCGCGATGTCCGCCAACTTAATCGAACTCTCCATCATGCACCGCAGCCCGCCCCAGAAGAGGTAACATGGCGCCGCCTCAGGAGCAATTACGTGTTTGCCCCTTTGTGTCCCCGCGGGGTTGGCGAGATCGCACGAGAAAACACCGTGGTTGGATCCAATTGCGAATGAGTGTTGGAGCCCAGTACAGCTTGATCGAGTTCGATGGCTGCCCGGACGCTGGCGCGAA
>NZ_JANZKV010000134.1 GCF_025060895.1 Stieleria sedimenti
CCCGACTAAATCGACAACCCGCGAGCCGTCCGGTCGCGCTTCAAAAACACCGTAAAAGACCGGAGGGCTCGCGCCCTACCGCTAACAAAAACCCCCGCTTGGCGTCAAAATAGGTGGCATCGAAGCGTGAGCCACCGGCGGGTGGGACGAATCGTCCGCCAAGCGACCTGATGGACCCGCAAATCCGGCCCGCCGCAGCACCCCGGGAGGCACTCCGGCGGCGGATTTCGTTGACCGGCCTGCGGTGCACGAGTAGGATTCGGGTCTAGGCCGGTGCGAGCAGAATGACGGATTTTCTTGGGCGCGGGCCGGTTCCACGCGTCCATTTTGCGCGTGCTCCTCTGACGTCCGGCGATGGAAAACCAAGAACCAACGGCTAGCGATTCAACCGTCCACCGAACGCCCGGGCAGTCGGCCGACGGTCCGCGTCAACCGCCGGAACTCGACCCGACCACGGATGAGGTATTTGCGGTGCGGCGTTCGCCCAAGGGCAAATCGGTCAAGCACGTCGACGGCGAGGGAGCGGTGCAGGACGTCGCGCCGGGTTTGGAAGAAGCCAAAACGGTGATCCGCCAGGCCGCTTCGGGGCAACCCAAGAGTGCCGGCAGCGGCCGGACGCCGGCGGACATCGCCAAGGTCTTGGTCGGCGAGCAGCTGAATCAATATTTTTTGGAGGCGTTGATCGGTGGCGGCGGCATGGGCGCCGTCTTTCGAGCCCATGATCAACAACTCGATCGTATCGTCGCGCTCAAGGTGATCCCGTTTGTCGGAAACGACCCCGAGCTGCAACGACGGTTTCGCAATGAAGCACAAAATGCGGCGAAGTTGGATCACCCCCGAATCGCCCGCGTCTTCGATGCCGGCAACTACGACGATTGGCACTACATCGTCTTTGAATACATCAATGGGACCAACGTCCGCGATCTGGTGGACCACCACGGCGTGCTCTCGCTCGATGATGCCGTCGTCTTCACCTCGCAAGTCGCCGAAGCGCTCGACCATGCATCACAACGTGGCATCGTGCACCGCGACATCAAACCGTCCAACGTCCTGGTTTCCGAAGACGGTTCGGTCAAGCTGGTCGACATGGGGCTGGCCCGCAGCGACAACCTGGATCTCAGCGAAGACATGACCGCAAGCGGCGTCACGCTGGGAACGTTTGACTACATTTCGCCCGAACAAGCTTTTGATCCGCGCGACGCCGACATCCGCAGCGACCTTTATTCGCTCGGCTGTACTTTCTACTTCATGCTGACCGGCGAAGCGCCCTACACCGGCGGCACGATGCTGCAAAAGCTGATCAGCCACGGCAACGCCCCGTTGCCCAACCCGAAGGCGCTGCGTCCGGATTTGCCAGACGAAGCGACCGCGGTGATGCATCGGATGATGGCCAAAGACCCGCAGTCCCGGTATCAAAATGCGCGCGACTTGTTGGCCGATCTCAGCGAACTGGCGTATCGTTTTCAATTAAAACGCGCCCAATCCATCGCTGTGGTGACTCTCCCCTCGGGAAACGAAGGCTTACAGCGTCTGCAATTGCATTTGCCATGGATGATCGCGGCGTTGTTGATTCTGATGATCGGCGGGTATTTGGAATTACAATCGACCGCGACCCGTGATGCGTTTGTGATCAACCGACCGGCGTCGCTCAGTCGAACAGGGTCGACGCGACCGTCCTTGCCACCGTCCGATACAGGCGGATCGGGCGCCGATGCCGCGAGATCCGACGGCTCCGACTCCGACCGCTTGCCCCCGTCGCCCTCGGGTACATTCTCCGACAGCAATCCGGTATCGAACGGTTCCGATTCATCACCCCCCGATGGATCGACGAGCCAAGCGGATCGCGTCGGCCCCGGAACGATCGATTCGCCGCCGGTCGAACCGGGCATGAATCTGGACGATGTTTCCGAAGCGGCAGCTCGGCCACCCAGCTTCGGTGCACGTTTGCCGCTCCCCGACATGTTGGGCAGCGATGATGACCTGCCCGCGGCTTCTTTCGAAGACAACACCGCGATGACGCCCAACGAAGGGGACGAGGCAGAATTCGATTCAACGACGGCCGGCTTGTCGGCATCGGCCGCCGGTGGTTTGGCCGCCGCGGGATCTGCGGTCGGTACGGGAATCCCGGAAGCCATTCGGATGAACAAGCCGAATGGATCAGCACCGGTTGTCTCGCCGACCCGCCCCGTCATGCCGGCGGAATTACCGGCTCCACAATCCGTCCGCGTGGTTTCGCCGAGTCTGTTAGCGCTTTCCATGCGAGTCGACCAGATCGATCGTGACACCGACGGCGCGATCCTCGTCGCGACGCTCACCGACGCGATCGACTTGGCCATGCGATTCGGGGTCGGACGCGTGGAACTGGCGACGGAGGAATTGGTCACCGGGCCATTGACCATTCCCCAAGACAACATGGTCTTCGAGTCCACGGTAGGACGGACAGCGATTCGAATGGTCTCCACCGACACGCTGGCGATCGGCCGCAGCGAGATGTTGAACATCGGCAACCATCGCACCCAATTTCGAAACCTGGACTTTCATTGGGAACTTGCCCAGGAACAAGTCGATGGCGGCTCGATGTTCGTACTCAACGACAACCGGTTGACCCGATTCCAGAATTGTACGTTCACCCTGGTCAACAAAGCGATCCATGACCGCGTGTCGTTTTTCCAGATCGTGACCGACCCCAAAGCCCTGCCGGATTCGGAAACCCTGCCCGGCCGAATCCTCAACCCGAACGAGGATGCGTTGCCATTGGTGGCGATCCAGTTGGACAACGCGGTGGTGCGCGGTGAAGCCACCCTGGTCGAGATGGACTATGCCGCCGCGTTGCAGCTGGTTTGGAAAAACGGATTGCTCGCGATTAGTGGCCGCATGATTGACACCTCTGGTGCGCGTCGGCTTCCGACGCCGATCGCCAGCCCGATCCAGTTGTCGCTCTCCAACGTCACCGCAGAGATCCCCCGGGGACTGGTCCGAATGCGGCTGGGCCCAGACGGGATTTTCCCGGTCCCGATTGAACGAGAAGCCAATCAGTGCGTGTTCCTGATTGAAGACGGCCAGCCGCATGTCGAGATCATTGGGGTGGAAACACTTGCGACCGAGCGACCTTATTTGAAACTTCGCGGCGAAGACAACGCCTACGTCGGCGCCCCGACGCTGAGCGACCCGCTGCTTTCGGTCTCCGATCTGGCCGGCAACACGTCGGTTTACATGATGGAAGAATTGGCGGCGCAGTCGCTGCCGTGGATCGATGAACGCCGACCGAGATGGTCGGTACGCTGGTCCTCGGTGCGTCCGAGATCACAAACCTATCATCGTCTGACGCCGACCCATTATCGCCAAGACGGAGCGATCTATTTCGGGTTCCAAGAACCCGACCTGCCGTCCCTGCCGTAGACGCGTTGACACCCAACGGGGTGTCCGTTGTTAGCGGCAGGGCGCGAGCCCTCCGGTCTGTCACGGTGTTGATGAAGCGCGACCGGACGGCTCGCGCCGTTCCGCTAACACGTTCAGGTGCCTTCGGTCACGCACCGCGTGACCTACCGCGGGGACATCGCCGAGGCGGCGGAGATCATCACTTCAACCGGCAGCCCGATCGGCAGCGTCGCGTCGGTCTTCAAATCGATCCAAACGCGTCGCGTGTGCGTCTCATTGCGTTCGCCCGCCCAACCGCCATAGATCTTTTTCGGTTCCATTCTCGGTTCGATCTCGACGACGACTCCGGAGAAAAACTGTCCGGGCATCGCGTCGGCAGTGACTTCGCAGGCTTGCCCCCGAGCAACCGTCAACGCGTCCCGCTCGTCCACATCGGCAACCACGCGCAAGCGTTCGGTGTTCGACAATTCCAAGGCTGGCTCAGGCATCTCGGGGCTGATCCACTCGCCGGGATTCATGTCCACGGCCAATACAATGGCCGGGCAAGGCGAAAGGATTGAACAACGCTGAAGATCGATCTCAGCCATCTCCAGCGTGGCTTCGGCCGAAGCGATTTCGGCATCGGCCGCCATCAAGTCGGCCAAGCGGGGATCCGCTTTGATCGTCATGTAGCGTTCGCGGGCGGCCAACATCAACGCCAGGTTCGTATCATGTTCGGCGCGATAGTCCTCCAGCGATTGCGAACTGAGCGCGTTGCGGGAAAACAATTTGCTGGCCCGTTCAAATCGAGTTCGTGAACTTTCATAACGAGCCTCCGCCGCAACGGTTTCCTGCTTCGCCGCTTCAATTTCGCTCTCTCGAGCTCCGGCGATCAATCGCATCCGTTTGGCGCGCGCGGCGGACAACATCGCCGACGCCAGATCTCGTTGCGCTTCATAGCGTTTGGATTCCAATTGGAACAACACCTGCCCCTTCTCGACGCGGGTCCCTCGTGACACCGAGACCGAATCGATTCGACCGGGAAAGTGCGGCCGAATCAAAACGTTTTCGGTCGTTCCTTCGATTCGGCCGGCGGCATGCACCGACGTCTTCGTCGCGACCGCTGGCGAGAGTTCGGGCAGCGACGTGGGTCGGGAATTTGATTTTTGGTGCTGATCGGCGATGATCAAGATCCCGGTCCCGAGCGCCGCGAATGCTCCAGCGAGAAACAGCTGTCTCATTTGAATCTCCCGTTTTCCATTTCGCAGATCCGATCGGCATACTCATAGATCCGCGGATCATGCGTCACGACGACGGTCGAGCTGGCGTATTCTTTGGTCAATTCGTTCAACAGTTCCATGACGGCCCTTCCCGACGTGCCATCCAGTGCCGCCGTCGGCTCGTCGGCCAAGATCAATTCGGGTTGCCCGATGACGGCGCGCGCCAATGCAACTCGCTGGCATTGGCCGGGGCTCATCGACGTCGGCAGCGCTTTCCGGTGATCCGCAAGCCCCATCCGGCACAGCAATTCGGCGGCGCGATCACGGGCATCACGAAGCGGCATTCCGTCCATCGTCAGCGGAATCGAAACGTTGTCTTCGGCCGTCAATCCGTTGATCAGTTGGAACCGTTGAAATACGAATCCGATCCGTTCACGGCGAACAAGCGTGCGTTCGACTTCCGTCAAACCGTCGACGCGGCGTGCTTTGAAAAGAAGCTGGCCGGAATCCGATGTCAGCAGCAGCCCCAGGATCGACAGCAGCGTGGTTTTGCCGCTCCCTGACGGCCCGGCCAAAAACACGCACTCCCCCGGATCGACGTGAAAATCGATGCCGTCCAGGACCGGGCGTGACTGACCGCCGATCACGTACGATTTCGCAATCGCTCTGGCTTCCAACGCATGAGTTGTCAATGCAGGCTTCGTCGGCTCGGGCACAAGTCCCTGGCCATGCCGAACACCGACGGGAACGTCGATCGGCGTGTTGACGGTCGTGCCGGTGTTGGTGATGGTCATGACTGCAATGCCGTGTAGGGGTCGATCCGTCGAACGCGCAGAGAAGGCAAGCCGGCCGCGAACAAGCAGATCGCGAAAATCAAGACGCCACATCCGATAGACAACATCAATGGAATTTCGATCGTTGCCCGCGGTGTGCTGAGCGGCGTTTGCAGGGTGACGGTAATCACCACCCCGATCGCGATCCCGATCGATGCAACCAGGGCAGACTGAAACGCCAGGATGGACAGCAGTTCACGTTCGCTGAGCCCGATCGCCCGCAGTGTCGCGGACTCGTTGATTCGGTCGAGCACCATGGCAGACAAGATCACCCGGACCAGTCCGGCAATCAACTTGCCGCGGTCGTGGAAAAGGGTGCGATAGGCAAGGTTCCAACGCATCGCACAGGAATGGAGGGAGGAGCAGCGGTCTTTAGGGTTTCCCCGGTAGTATCGACCGCCTAATCGTCAAACTTGAGTGTTCCTGCGTTTAACGGATTTCTCAGCTCGCATCTAGAACAATTCGTGCGTCAATCAGCACCCGCGGTATTTTAACCAGCTCGCGTTTCCTCCCCCCGCTGACATCATTCTGCCGACTCGTCGCCAAGCTCATGCCTGTCACTGCCCGGTTTCAGCTTCTCGACGAAAAACGCCCGCATCCGTCGGCGCCCATAGCTGCCCCCGTCGCTGTGCCCCATTCCAGGGATCATCAAGAACTCAAAATCCTTTTCCGCTTTGACCAACGCATCGACCAACCGATAGGTGGACTCCGGCGGCACGTTGCTGTCCAGTTCGCCGACGACCAAGAACAAGTCCCCGCGCAACCGTTCGGCAGATTCCAGGTTACTGTTGCCGGCATAGTGCTCACCCACCGGATAGCCCATCCATTGCTCGTTCCATGACGCCTTGTCCATGCGATTGTCATGGCAGCCACAGGAGGCATAGGCGGCTTTGTAGAAGTCGCCGTGAAACAACAGGGCGCCGCAGGCGTTCTGGCCGCCGGCGGAGGTGCCAAAGATCCCGACGCGTGACAAGTCGATCGCCGGAAATTCTTTTTTTGCGGCCTTCATCCAGGCGATCCGATCGGGGAACCCGGCGTCCTTCAAATTGTGCCAGCACCTGTCGTGAAACTTCTTCGATCGGTTTGCCGTCCCCATACCATCGATCTGCACCACCACGAATCCCAGATCCGTCAGCTCTTGGTAACGCGCCGAATGCGAGTAACGTTTGGGGACGTGAGAATCATGGGGCCCGGCGTAGATCGCTTCGATCACCGGGTAGCGATCTTTTAAGCTCGGGTCAAAGTCCGCCGGGAAATACAGGTTTCCCCAAATCTGGGTTTCGCCGTCACGGCCTGCGGCATGGAACACTTTCGGCACCGACCAATTTGACGGGTCTTTGCCGACCCGCTCGGCGCGCACCAGTTCCCTGACCAGGCTTCCGTCGTCGGCGCGTCGCAATTCATGAACCGGCGGCGAGTCGACGCGGCTGTGTGTTGCCACCACGAACCGGCCATCGGGTGAGAATTGAACGGAGTGGTCGCCGTCGGACTGAGTGATCGCCACCAATCCTTTGCCATCGAACCCGACGCGGACAAGATGTTGGTGGTACGGATCCTGGTCGTCGTAAAATTCCCCGACCATCAAGTCCAACGTCCGGGCATGCTCATCAATCCGCACGATCTCACGCACCAACCAATCCCCCGACGTGATCGCCCGCAGGGCACCCTCGCTCAGGGAGGGTCGAGCGGAACGAGGGGAGGGCTGCCCTCGGTTTGCCTCGCCGCGCTCAGCAACCTCCTCAACCCCATCCGCTAGGTCCACCAAATACAAATGCCGATACCCGCTCCGTTCGCTGGCGTAGATCACCTCATCCGTGTTTTCCAAATACGTGAATAATGGAACCTGCGGCCCATGCATGGTCCAAATGAATGTCTTCGAGCTTTCATCGATCACTGTCCGAACCGTCTGTTCCTGCGGATCGATCACAAACAACCGAACGCGCTGATGTCCGCGATCCACTTTCTCGATCGCCAATTGATGTTTCCCGAACCAGCGGATTCGCGGACGTCCGAAATCAATCTGCGGCAATTCGGTTTCTAGCCGCTCGCCGGTTTCCGCATCAAACAGAAACAACTCAAACACGTCATACTTGTCGCCCGGCAGCCGGTAGGGGCGGGCACGGACTTTGGCCCGTCCACCGCCGGCGGGCGATGATTCGATCGTAGTGGTTTCTGGCGGATCGTTGCGTTCCACTTTCCAGGCAGCAACCACCGCGCCATCGGGCGACCAGGACGGAGACACGATGTCGTGGCCATCGATGGAGCCGAAGTCCAGGTCGACCCAGCGAACCTCGTCGGAACCGTTGACCCGCAGACGTATTCCGTGTGGCGAAGACTGCAACACAGACATTCCGTCGGGAGATGGAATACGGCCCGTGTCTCGGTCCATCCGGTTGCGGCGTGAACGTGGGTCTCGAGGAGACACTGACTTCGGCGCTTCAAATTCTTTTTTGATCCGCGCGACAGTCGGCGGCGACTGGGCGATGGTGCTGCCGAAGAATTGGCCACCGGAGGCTTTCACCATCCAAGCGTGTCCGGCGAAGGTGTGTTGGGAAAAGGATTGGCCAGGGGCCAGGTTGCTGTAGGGTCGAGGTTTCCCGTTGGTGTCGATCCAAAACAGCTGCACCGTCTTGTCCGATTCGTTAACAAACTCGACACTCGTCTCCAGGGCCGACGGCTGCGAGCGAGGCAGCGGCCCTCCGCGAAGGGCATCGTCGGGATCAAGATCAGAGCCTGGCTCGACCGTCGTGATCTCGCCCGTCGTGGCGTCGACCGATCGAATCGACATCGTTCCGTCGGCTGCCTGCACGGTGAACGTGAACCGCGAGTCATCGATCCACTCGGGAACGATCCGCTGGTTGATCGTCCGGCTGCGACCCTCCAAGTCACCCTCGGCTGCCCGCAGGCATTGCAAATTCACCGGGCCGCACACACCCAGTCCAAACACGACAAACACAAAGGCTGAAGCACGCAACGCAAAGACCCTCGACGACACCGAGAACGAATCGGACCAGGCCGCAGTTTAGCTGCTCGATTCCTTTCCGAAATGGCCCTGCTGACACCGCCCTCACCCCCTGCCGACACGAATGCCCCCCGGTCTGGACATTTCGGTACACTCCCTGAACACTTACCGACGCGACGATTCGTGTTTTTTTTCTCAGAGGATTTCATCGATGGCTGATTGGCTCGAACCCGGCACCAAGGCTCCTGCATTCACACTCAAAGATGACCAAGGGAACAAGGTCAAACTGAGCGACCTCAAAGGTGGCCCCGTCGTGCTGTACTTCTACCCACGTGACGACACGCCGGGCTGCACGAAAGAAGCTTGTGCGTTTCGAGACCGATATGACGAAATGAAGAAACTGGGTGCCCAACTGTTTGGCGTCAGCGCCGACTCCGCCGAAAGCCACACCAAATTTCGTGACAAGTATTCGCTGCCGTTTCCGCTGCTGGTCGACGAGAAGCACGAGATGCTGGAGAAATATGGGGCCTGGCGTGAAAAGAACATGTATGGCAAGAAATCCATGGGGATCCAGCGCAGCACCTACCTGATCGATGCCGACGGGAAAGTCGCCAAGGTCTGGAAGCGGGTCAAAGTCGACGGGCACGACCAACAGGTCATCGACGCCTTGGCTGAGCTTTAAGGCGTCCTGACCCGCCGTCCGTGGGATGACGGATGCACGGAAGACGCATCGAACCGGTGTCCCCACGTACGACAGCCCTTCCGGGCCGTCGCGCGAATCCTTTCGACGGCCTGGAAAGGTCGTCGTCCCCCGTCCTGCCTCACCGGGGCGTGCCTTCCGCCGGGAACACGTCCCCTGGCACCGAGATTCTCCGCGGGCTACGCTTCGAGTGAACGCTCAGGCGTCGCGAACCCCATTCTCTCCGCGCTGCATTTGCCTTAGCCATGGCTCATACGATCGTCATTTTTGGTGCCTCGGGCGACCTGACAAGTCGCAAATTGATTCCAGCGCTTTACAGCCTGTTCAAAAAAGACAAATTAGACAGCGTGATGCGGATCGTGGGCGTCTCACGATCACGATTTGAGCACCAGCAATTCCGTGACTCGCTCCGCGAGTCGACGGCGAAATTTGCCGGAAAACTCTTCGACGCGGAATCCTGGGACGAATTCAGTCAGCACGTCTACTACCAGCCCGGCGACATCAAAGAAGCCGCCGACTTCGACGCCTTGGGAAAATTCCTGGACGAAATCGAACAGGGCGAACGCGCCGGACGTCTGTACTACCTCTCGACGATGCCCCAGCTCTACGAGGAAGCGATCAAGCAACTCGGCGCAGCCGGACTAGCCGATGATGATGCCGGTTTCCGAAGAGTGATCATTGAAAAACCCTTCGGAACGGACCTGGCTACCGCCCACGCACTCAATGATTCGATTCACAAGGTCTTTCGCGAAGACCAAATCTATCGGATCGACCACTACCTCGGCAAAGAAACCGTCCAAAACATCTTTGCGCTACGATTCGCCAATTCGATCTTCGAACCGATTTGGAATCGCAACTATGTCGATCACGTCCAAATCACCGTGGCCGAAGAAGTCATCATCGGGCGCCGTGCCGGCTACTACGATAGCGCCGGAATCATGCGAGATATGTTCCAAAACCATATCCTGCAATTGATGATGATCACCGCGATGGAACCGCCGGCAAAGTACGATGCGGCGCTGGTGCGTGACGAGAAAGTCAAAGTGCTGCACAGCGTGCGCAAGATGACCGGCGGCGCGTTCGCATCCGACACCGTCCGCGGACAATACGCCGGCTACCTGAACGAAGAAGGCGTGCCCCCGGACAGCCAGACCGAAACCTACGCGGCGCTCAAACTGTATTGCGACAACTGGCGATGGAAGGGCGTTCCGTTCTACTTGCGAAGCGGCAAAGGCATGTCGTGCCGGACCACCCAGATCGTGATCCAGTTCCGCCACGTGCCCCACATTCTGTTCGGTCAAAAAACGCGTAGCCCTGTCGGCAATCGGCTGGTCATCCAAATCCAGCCCGCCGAGGGAATTCAGCTGCACTTCGAGTCCAAGGTGCCTGAAAGCGAGATGAAGACGCGAACCAGTACGCTGGATTTTGATTTCAACCAAACATCCAAAGGCGACATGCCAGACGCTTACCAACGGCTGCTTCTGGATGCCATCCTTGGTGATGCGAGTTTGTTTGCTCGGAGCGATGAAGTTGAATTGGCCTGGGGAATCATTGACCCGATCCTGGCCGCCTGGCGCAGCCCCGCGGCGCCGGAGCTGTTCCAGTATGAACCTGGACTATGGGGGCCGCCCGAAGCCAACGAGTGGATGGGCAATCAACACCATCGCGAATGGTTCGACGTTTGCCCGGTGCTCACCCACCCCTGACCCCGGTGGGGTAGGCAGTGAAGCAAGTGCTTCACCGCGTTACCAGGTGGCGCCAGCTCAATGCCATCTACTTTCGCTCAAAAGGTGTTAGCGGAACGGCGCGAGCGGTCTGTCGGTTTTGTGA
>NZ_JANZKV010000135.1 GCF_025060895.1 Stieleria sedimenti
TAACTTAGCGGTATTGGATTGAAGCCCGCACGCGCGTTAGCAAGGGGGCACGCGGCGCCCCTCGCTGACGCGTCGGGCTAACATTCTGCGGGATGCCGGGTGATTCAACGTCGTCCGTCGGCGATCAATTGCGCCAAATCGGTCGTGGTGACGATTCCCACCAGCACGCCTTGATCGGTCACCGGCAGGCGGTGGACTTGAGGCGTGATGAACTGGTGGTTTGACATCTAGATTTCCAGTTTGTCCTTGATCAGTCGGTCCAAATCTTCCAGCGTGTGTGGATTGGTCAGATTCAGCGCGTAGGCGTTGACGAGGCGACGCACGACGTTGACACCCGCCGACGTGCTCGTGCAGACTCCGGTCACCAAGTCCGGTTGAAACCCGAACCCCTTGGTGACGCCGATCACCGAGTACGGGTCGGAGGCGCACAGGACCGTCAATCGCCGTCCCTGGCTGAGCCCCGACGCGGCGACTTGGCCGTTGTACGGTTCGATCGGGGACGCGCCAGCTTCGGCGACCAGAACATCGGGACGCGATTCGGCAATTCGGCCGACCAGGTTGTCGAACGCACGTTGATAGACGTCTTCTTCGCAAATCGTCGAGGGAAGCCCCGTATCGACGAAGTCAAACACCGCGTCGGCTCCCGCGTCGGACATCGAAAGGATATCACGATAGCGTCCCGCACCGGTGAACTTGGCACCCACGACACGCAAGCCCATCTTCTTCAGACGCCGTATGATGATTTTGGCCGAAGTCGTCTTGCCCGATGACATCGACGTTCCGATCAACAGCACGATCGGGCATTCCAGCTTCGCCGGCGCGATCGGGCCGACAAAGTCTTGCATCACGACTTTCTCTCCCCCGCGTTTGACGTGCCCCCGATAGAGCAAATGGATCGGTTCGCCGACAAAGCTGGAGCGCGACGTCACCGTGCCGATCAACCCCGCGGCGGTCATCGCATGCATCTGGCCGTCATAGGGAATCTCTTGCCAACTGCCGACCGATTCGAGCGTGGCGGCACGAAAACCGAATGCGCCGACGATCCAATCACCGATCGAAACTTCGATCATCCGGCCGGTCGTCAGTTCGATCTTGCGACTCGGTGATGTCTGCGTCACTTCGCCGACGACATAGTCGCCCGTCGCCCAAGCATCGCGTGACAGGAGTTCCACTTCGAACGGGGTTTCGGCGAGGTCCGAAATTCGGGTCAGCGATCCGAACGTATATTTTGTTTCACACATCGCCGGCACCTCGTCGTCCGTTCAAGTCACTTCTGCGTTGGTGGAATTTTCGCATGCGGGCGCCACCGATTCGGCCCAGGCGTTGGGGTCGGGCGGGCTGTCGCGATTCGAGATCGGAGCCCCCATCAGCAAACACGCCAACAGCGCGGCGCGTTCGGGCAGCTTGTCTTCGATGACATGTTCGATCAGCGCATGGGCCCCATCACCGACCGCGCCCAACCCGTCCAACGTCGCGGTGTGCAGGCTGGTGTAATTGCCGTCGGAACCACCACCCGCGGCGCCTTCGCGGACTTCAATCCCCAATGCATCGGCGGCTTCCCGGGCGCGCTGCCAAAACGCTCGATTGCGTGGCGTCGGCTCCAGTGGCGGGCGGCCGATTTTTCCGCTGACCTTGATCTGTGTTCCCGCCACGGTGGGCTCGATCGCATAGATCGCCTGTTCCACCCGCCGCGCGATCGCTTCGGTGCGGACTCGGACATCGACTTCCGCGCGGCTTTCGGCGGCAACCACGTTGGGGCGAACACCGCCATCGATCGTGCCCACGTTGACCGTCGTGCCGGCTTCCGGATCGTTCAACGCATGCAGCGTTTGGACGACGTGCGAGAGTTCCAGGATCGCGCTGATCCCCTTGTCGGGATCCAAACCGGCGTGGGCCGCTTTGCCGCTGATCGTGATCACGAATCGGCCGACGCCCTTGCGAGCCGTCTTCAGCCGCCCTTCCGGCCCGAGTGACGGTTCCATCACCATCGCGCGGTCGACGCATTGGGCCAGTTTTTGAATCCGCCAGGCGGATTCACCGCTGCCGATTTCTTCGTCGGAATTGATGAACAACACCGGCGTGACCGACGGAGTGATCCCCAGTTCACGCAGCGCACGCAAGGCGAACACCGCTTGCACGAGCCCCGCTTTCATGTCGTACACGCCGGGACCATGCAGTCGTCCATCACGAGATTCGACCGGCATTTTTGCCAAAGTGCCGATGGGCCAAACCGTGTCACAGTGTCCCAACAGCAGCTGTCGGTCGGTGTGCGAACTCGGGTCGCCCGGCATCGCCAGCAGCTGCCCGCCGGAGGTCTTGCCCGGATAACGCCGGCAGCGGAATCCGATGGATTTTAATTCGGCCTCGAACCGATCGAACACCGGGCCTTGGGTCGCGGGGTCGGCCGACGGTGATTCGATCAGCGCCGTTTCGCGGACCAGCCGCACCATGGAATCCTGATGTGCCGCCAACCAGCTGAAGATCTTTCCTGCGGTTGCTTTGTTCACGATTCGGTGTCCCTGGTTTTCTGAAAGCCGGCCGGGAACGGGAACGCTTGGCTGCGATTGATGATTGCGTAGCGTGCCGGAGCCAGATACGCCAGCAGCGGCGAGTCGGAGACCACTTCTTGATCATCGACATCCATCGATCGCAACGCCGCCGGGGAAATCAGCGCCGAAATGATTTTGCCGGCGATCAGACTGTTGGCGCCGAATCCATCGACGATGCGATCGAGTTTGCATTCGAAAAACAACGTCGATTGCTTCAGGAATACGCCGTCAACGGTGGTCGCCTTGAATCGGGCGAGCGCCGCCAGGGCGGGCTTGGAATCGTCGCCGCAGCGGGGCGAGGCGGTCAGGCTGGTCGTGACCACCGCATCGGCGGTGGGAAAGCTGACCGTGAACACTCCTTCGCGGCGGATGTTTTGATACGTCGCGTGTTCCGGCGTGCACACGAAACCGAAATAGTTTTCCCAGCCCAGCGGCGTCACCATGTGCTTGGGGGCCAGGTCATATTCCCCGTCTTGTTCCCGCGTGCCGATCACCACCAATGGAGCGACCATGAAGAAGCGATCCCAGATCGGAACGCTCACGTCCAGTCGGACCAAGTCGTCAGGTTGTTGATTCGTCGAGCGTTCCACCGATCACCTCTCTTGCTGGATCCGAAGCAGCATCATCCGCCATGCAGCGATGATACCGTGCAAACGGCGTGCCGCGATCAAGGTGGGATGTGTGCGACTCTTCAACGCCGGACGCAAGCTGGAAGC
>NZ_JANZKV010000136.1 GCF_025060895.1 Stieleria sedimenti
TGCCGCTAAAAAATGCTTCACAGTGATGCCTTTTAGGGTTTACCTCACGGACATTCATGCGGCGTTCGAAACCCGACGCGTCGCAACGCCGACCCGATTCGTCCCCCCGATTCACGCAAACTTTAACGGTTCTACGGATTTCAGGCCGAAAAACCAGATTTTCGCGATGGTTGGACTTTCAACAAAATCTGTCGTTTTGTTAAAGCCGTGGTGCATTTTCTTTTCCGCACAGGCTTTCCGATCATGCGACGAAACAATCCAAGACGTTTGGGGACAGCCCCGATGACCACATTGACCCGCGTGCTGCTGACCGCCGGGGCCTTGCTGGTCATGGCGGGCTGCCGCAACACGACCAGTACGCCCGTCTCGCCGCTCGGCGGCTCGTCGCTGCTCTCACCGCTGTCGCCTGTTCAAGGCACCGCAACGCTGTCTCCGATCCAGCCGACCTCGGGCATCGGAACGTTTGGAGCGCCCACCCGCGTGCCCCCTCCGCCAACCGGATCCTACCGCTCGCCGGGCAACTACGGCGCACCCTCCACTTATGGAGCCCCAACGGGCAACTACGCCCCCAGCGGATCCGTCCCCAACGGTTCATCACCTTCCGGTGCCACCCTGGGCTCCAACGGAATGACGCGTGGGCTGACCGACCTGAGTGCACCCGGTGCCTACACCGGCGGGACGGGATTCGACAGTGGCGTCCGCCAAACCGGTTGGATCGGCGACGCATCGCCAGGCAACAGCGGTTTCGGAAACGGAGTCGATCCGCGACTGTCACCGGCAAACCAGACAACCCCGGCGGTCGATCCGGCGGCCAGCCCTCGTGCGGGCGGGATGCAGGTGATCGACCTGACGCATGCTCCTTACCCGCCCGGCTATGTTCCTCCGCAGAACCGCTCCGGTGCCGGAGCATTCCCCACGTCAGCACCCTATCCGCAGACGGCCCCCCAGACACCGAGCACCCCGTTTCAAAACAGCCAACCGGGCTTCGGCCAGCCGACCAACTCGACCTTCGCCCGAACGGCGAACGGCTTTTCGGACGCGACCCATTTTGGCGACCACTCGAACGTGCAAACCGCCGGCCGGCCCAACAGCGCCCCCCTGCCGTCGACCGAACCCTTTCCGACCACGAGCAACAGTGGCGACAGCGACCTGCAATGGCGGCGTCCCTCGCCGCGGTTCTAACGCCGTCTTCGGATCGCCACGGCCGTACCGACCAACATCAACAACCCGGTTGAACTGGGCTCTGGGATCGCGCTGACCAAGTTGACCGTCAGCGAGTATCCCGTTGATGAGTCCGTTTGCTGGATATAAATCGTGTAGTCGCCGCTGGGCAACGGGGTGGTGTACCCGGCGCCGACAACGTTGGCCGCGCGCGGCAGGAGATCCCGCCCCACATCCGGATTGGTCGGCCCTCCACCGCCAAACACAGTGCCGCCGATGAAGGCATCTTCGGGAAAGGCCGGATTTGCATTATTGATCTCGTCCAGTCCGAAACTGTCGTACGGGAACGTGTCGGAGTCGTCGATGGCAAGGAATGCCGCGTTGTCTTTGTTGGGGCTGCTATCGCGATAGTCGGTGAGAATCAGCGAATCCCAGACGGCACCGTCAGGAACAACGAAACGAAACACATCGGTGTTGGCCGGGAAGTCGCGAGCATTGGCGACGTCCCCGATCACCGTGTTTTCGCCCAACGTGAAATTCAATACGGTCGGTGCAAAATTGTCGTTGGAAAGCTCACCGTGGATCGCTTCGTCATGGACGATCGCCGCGTTGGACGGTCGCGAGTCGACGACGACGCAGCCGAGCGACACGGCAGCGGCGAAGAGAACGGGAAAAGGCCGACGGAAGCAAACGTACATTTCGGTATCCAAGTAGCGAGGCCGGAATCATCCCTGCAGGATACTTGTCACCCTTTCGGCGATCCAGGATTAGCGCTCTGAAATCACTCAGAACCGCTGTTTCAGTCGACTTCAGCCCCCTTGTTCGGGGCAAGCGTAGCGAATCTTGTGATCGCCCCCGAGCAGCCAGATCTTTCAGACGATCCACGGCCCCAAAAATTGAGCGGCGTCGGCGGCGCTCTAACGCTCGGCCGTCACGATCAGCCCGATGACTTCGCGACCGCGTTCCATTCGTAGCGTGCCGGTTTTGATTCGGACCACTGACAGCCGGGCATCGCCAAGCGTTTCTTGCACGTATGATTCGGCGTGACGATAGCGTCCGTTGGGCTGAAGCTGGTACGGCAGGGGGTCGGCCGGTGCGTCGTCAGCGTTGTGCTCCTCCGCCAAGTCTCGTTCGACCGTAAAGACCAACTTCCCGTTCGGCTTCAGGCACTTGTAAAACCCGGACAAGACATCGTCCAACGCCCCAAAGTAGCACAGCGTGTCACCGCAAACGATCAAGTCAAAAGGGCCGGCGCCGGACATCAGAAACTGCGTCAACTCACGCTCGTAAAGCTCGTCGTACGTGTTCCGCTTCTTGGCTTCTTGCAACATGTCGTCGGACAGATCGACGCCGACCAGATGCCGGGCCAACGGTCGCAACGCCTCGGCACACAAACCGGTGCCGCATCCGGCATCCAACACGTCCAGGTCACTGCCATCGATTCCGATCGACTCGATCGCTTGGGCCACCAATTCCGGCACCCGGTACTGGATTCGTCGCAGTTGTTTCTCATAGGACCTGGCAAAGTTCTCGTCGAAGGTCTCGCGCACGTAATCGTCGTCACATCGCTCGGGCGCCCCTTCGCCGGTGATCGAAGCGACCATGTGTCGCGCGACGGCGTTGTCGGGATCATGTTCCAACCACGCCCTCCACACCTCCAACGCTTCGTCATAACGGGTGACGTCGGAGAGCGCGCGGCCGAGGTTTTCTCGCGCGCTGGCGAAATCCGGATCCAACTCGATCGCCCGCCGAAACGCTTCGATCGAATCGTTGTACTCCCCCGCATCTTGCAACACGTTGGCCAAGTTGTAGTGAACGATACTCTCGTCGGGAAACTGGTTTCCGAGCTCTCGAAAATGATCGACCGCGGCGGTGGTTTCACCGAGGTCAACCAGACAGTTGCCCAAGTTGTTTTGGGCTTCGAGAAATTCAGGTTGGATCGCCACCGCGGCGCGATACGCTTGCACCGCTCCGTCACGGTCCATCAGGTTTTGACACGCCAGGCCGAGGTTGTAGTGATAGATCGCGACATCGTCGCGGAGTTGAATCGCTTTCTGAAAGCACTCCGTCGCCTCGGCCAATTCGTTCTGCTGAGCGTACACGATTCCCGACAGATGCCAGACTTTGGCGTTGTCGGGATCGGTTGCCCGCAAGCGATTGCAAATGCTTTCCGCCTCCGTGAAATCACCCTGTCCCAAGGACTCAATTGCCGACGCCAAAGACGGTTCCAATGTTGTCACAGCAAAACTCACTTGACGGTGTAGTCGATCTGGCTTCAGACGTCAGTGTAGCAAAGCTTTCGCCGACAGGGGGGGGAACCTCGCACCAGGGTGTCATTGATTCGCGGCAGGGCGCGCGCCCTGCGGTCTTTCACGGTGTTTTTGAAACGCAACCGGACGGCTCGCGCCGTTCCGCTAACACGTTCCGTTTTGTCTGCCGCCCGATGGCCTGAGAAAAGAGGTTTGCGGCGTCTAATACGCGGTGTCCTGCTTCCAGACCACCAGCACGGTCCTGAACAAGATCTTCAGATCCAGCCACATCGACCAGCGTCGAATGTATTGGTGGTCCCACTGAATCCGCTGCTCCATCTTTTTGATCGTCTCGGTTTCGCCGCGGCACCCGTTGACCTGCGCCAACCCGGTGATGCCCGGCTTCACCTTGTGCCGCAGCATGTAGCCGCGAATCAATCCTCGATACTGTTCGTTGTGGGCGGTCGCGTGGGGCCGTGGGCCGACCAACGACATCGTGCCTTCGATCACATTGAACAGTTGCGGCAATTCGTCCAGACTGGATTTCCGCAAGATGCCGCCCAGTGGAGTGATGCGTGGATCGCCCTTGGTCGCCTGTTTGACGACCGGCCCGTTGTCGCACGTTCGCATCGAGCGAAACTTCCACACCAGAATCTCTTTCCCGTCCAAACCGTATCGTTTTTGCCGAAAGAAAACGGGGCCTTTGCTGGTCAGCTTGATTCCGATCGCGATCAACATCATGGGAATCGCCGCGACCAACAAGCCGGCCGACGCGATCGCCACGTCGGCGATACGCTTCAAGACGCCGTCGACGCCGAACAACGGGTTCTCGAACACGCTAACCGCGGGCAAGCCGCCCATGTTGGTCCAGCGAGAGTGCAGCAACTCGAACACGAAAAAATCGGGAACGATGTAGACCGAGACCGTCGAATCGCTGAGTTGGTCCAGCAGGTATCGGATGCGATCTTCGGCGCGCATCGGCAACGTCACCATCACGGTGTCGATCTGTCCGGCGCGACATTGATCGACCAATTCGCTCAAGTTTCCCGACAGGGTGGCCTCGTCGTGTGACTCGCCGCCGCGGCCGTCCGCGGCCAGCTTGTCCTTCATATCCGAAACGGACAACGAAGGACGGTCCTCGACGCGATCGTCAAAGAATCCGACCAGGTTAAAACCGAGTGCAGGTTCGGCGTCGATGTTCTGCGCCGTTTGTCGACCGAGCGTGTTGAGCCCGGCGATCGCCACCCGACGCGTCCCGTATCCCCGACGTTTGGCCGACTGTTGGACAATCCGCAACAGCATCCTGCAAAGCGCGACCGTCATCGGCGCCAGAATCGCCCAGGTGAACATCACGCTGCGGGCAAACACCTCGCCATAACGCGTCGCAAATCCGATCACCGTCAGTGACATGACCGTCATCACCCAAGTGATCATGATGGCGGTGATTTCATCGTCCGCGTTGCCACGGTCACGCGTCCGTGCCAGCCCGGTGATCTTGGACAGGATCAAGAAAATGATCACGGCCAGCAAGCCGAGCACGATTCCCGCATCATCCATCCAGCCTCGCGCCACGATTTTGACCGCATACAGCGACCCTAAAATGGAAAACGCATCAAGGGTCGGTTGCAGCAAATCCAACGGGTGGCGTTCACCCGCGATGGACGAGTGTTTGTCGAAAGAACGATCAGGCATGGGGAGCGCGGTCAGGACGGGGGCGGCGTATCGAATCGAGACCCGGTCGGAGTCTCGCCCGAAGCCTAGCTCGCTGCTGCGTCGTACCAATCCAGTCCCAGGTCCAACGACGTCGCTTGGTGCGTCAACGCGCCGCTGCTGATGCGTTCCACACCGGTCGCAGCGATGGCAGCGATCGTGTCGATCGTGACGTTCCCGGATACTTCCAATTCGACCTTGGGATTCAATTGATCGCGAAGCTCGACGGCGGCTCGAATGTCATCGACCGCAAAATTGTCGATCAAGACGATATCGGGGCCGGCCGGCAGTACGTCACGCAATTGATCCAACGTGTCGACTTCGATCTCGACGATCGACGGAGCCGTCATCCGCTGGACTTGGCCGCCACGCCACTTCAACGCTTTTTCGACCGCTTCCCGAGGCGACATCGGCTGACCAGCGGTACCACCGAGCTGCAAATGGTTGTCCTTGATCAGAAATCCGTCGTACAGCCCGCGACGATGATTGCGACCGCCGCCACAAACCACCGCATACTTTTCCAACAACCGCCAACCGGGCGTCGTTTTCCGGGTGTCATACACAGACGCCTTTGCCCCGGCGATCGCGTCGACATACGTTTTGGCTTGCGTCGCCACGCCGCATAGGCGGGACAGCAGATTCAAAATGGTCCGTTCACTGGTCAACAAGTCGCGGACATTCCCACGCAACCGCGCGATCGCTTGTCCGGGAACCAACGCGCTGCCGTCCTCCGAGAGCACTTCCAACTCCAGGTCGGCTTCGAACTCATCGACGATCCACGGCAAGATCGCCAACCCGGCACAGACGCCCGATTCCCGTGGCACGATCTCGCACCCGCCACGTTGCTCATCATCGACCATGCAAACACTGGTCCAGTCGACCGAGTCGCTGAGGTCCTCGGCGATCGCCAGCCGAACCAACAAGCGGGTGTCGTTCTCAAGGGACGAATCGGCGGTGACGGTAACGTAATCGGACATGGCGGTTCGGTGGGTGTTGGAAAAACGCTAGCAACATCTATTTCGCGAAAGTCGACGGCAGACCACTCCTGGCGTCTTGCGGCTCGCGCAACGATGCAAAAACATGAAGGCGGTGGCAGAAACTCTAACGCGACACAGTGACGGCGTCCAAGCAGGCGCCCGGGGACGCGTCCAGAAAGACGCCCAAAAAGGTGTACGCCGATGACCGCAGAAACCGACAGCAGTTTACCCTCGCTGCTTCATCCGACGATCCAGAACGCCGCCCGGACGCTGTCCTTCGTGGCAATCATCGCGATCGGCTGCGTGGCGTTGTGGTCCGGTTCAGCTTCCCAAGGTCGTCACCACGACGAGCCCCCCGTCACTCGGCAAACCTTCCAAGTCGATCTCAATTGCGCCGCCGAGCACGAACTGATGCTGTTGCCGGGCGTCGGACCACGGACCGCCGAGCGGATCTTGGAGGACCGCAAAACGAACGGGCCCTTTCTCTCGCTCGACGATCTTCAACGCGTGCCCGGGATCGGCCCCAAAACGATCCAAGAAATCGCACCGCACTGCCGCCCGATCGCCGCGGCAACCGTCCCGCAGCAGGAAACGCTAGTCGCCGAGCGATAGAATCGTTTTTCATCGCCACCCTCCTGGCAGGAGGGTCGAGCGAAGCGAGGGGAGGTCGAACGGTGAATCGCGGCGTTCACTGCATTCTTGATAGGCGACCCCAAGCAACAACGCAAACCCTCTCCTCGCTGCGCTCGATTCTCCCAGGGGGGTTCTTCCGCGAATTTAGTGGCTGCTCTCGGATACTCGGGGAAGGTTTTTTGAGGGATGACTGCGATGTCCGATGGTTCTGTTCGGTCTGATGGCAAAGCCAGCTGTAGCGGAGACGGGCTCTGCGGAGGAGCAACCCGCCTAGGAATCACCTGGTCTGCGATGCGGCGAAGGTGCTTCGTGCCCTCCACCGGCCCGCGTCGCCGGAGGGGCGTTTGACCGAGCGGTTGTCGTCCAACACTCATTCGGACATCGCAGCAATGCCTCAAAAAACCTGGGTCCTGAGTGATTAGCCACTAAAATCCGCGAAGAACCCCCAGGGGGAGAGTGACTCTTGAAATGCATCGGCAATTCATCTTCAGATCAGCTGCTTGGCCGCGTCGCACAACGCTTGCGCGTCGGTTTCCGACTCGGCTTCGGCGATCATCCGCACGATCGGTTCGGTGTTGCTGCCGCGGACCAACAACCAGCGATCGGGCCAGGCCAGGCGCAGCCCGTCGCTTTCGTCGGCGCTGGCATCCGAGTATTTCTGGCGAAGCTTTTGAAAAAGTTCGGGCAAGCCATCGGTCGACACCGCGGCTTTGTCTTTGCAAATCGCCAGTCTCGGCAAGGCATCGGCCAATTCCGCCAGCGACTTTCCGGTCGACGTCATCAGGTCCAAGACTTGCGCCATCGCGACAAAGCTATCGCGGACGTAACCGACACGCGGGTCGATCGGTCCGCCGTTGCCTTCGCCGCCATAGGTCGCCTTGCTCGCGATCATCTTGTCGGCGACGTTGGCCTCCCCGACGGCACTGCGATAGGCGGGAACCCCGGCCGCCGCGGCCAAGCGTTCGCTCATTCCGCTGGTCGCTCCGTTGATCACAATCGGACCGCGAGTGGCATCATCAGCCAGCGCGCGTTGAACACACAACGCCAACGTGTACTCTTCGCCGATGTAGCGTCCATCGCCATCGATCAACGCCAACCGATCGGCGTCGGGATCTTGGCAAAACCCCACCGCGCATCCCGATCGTGCGACCGTTTCGGCGACCCCGGCCAGATTCTCGGCGGTCGGCTCGGGGACATGTTCAAATTGGCCGTCGGGTGTCTCGCCCAATGCGGTCACACCGCAACCGAGCGCCGTCAACAGTCGCACGCCCAACAAGCCCCCGGCCCCGTGATTGCTGTCGATCAGCACGCGGTACTTTGCCGCCCGGATCGCATCGACGTCCACCGTCTTCAGCACCGCTTCCAAGTGGGGCGCGTGCGGGTCGGGTTCCGTTCGAGCGTCTCCGATTTGGTCGAACGGACACCAGGCGGCGGTCCCGTTGAGATACGCATCACGGATTCTCGCGCCGGTGACCGCGTCGAGCACCCGCCCATCGCCGCCGAACAGTTTGATGCCGTTGTACGGCGGCGGGTTATGGCTGGCCGAGATCTGGACGGCTCCGGCGGCACCTGTTTTCTTCACCAGCACACCGATGGTCGGCGTCGACGCCACATCGGCGTCGATCACATCGCGACCACACGCCCGCAGCGACGCGACGATCGCGTCCCGCAGCATCGGACCGCTGCCGCGGCCGTCTCGCCCGACGATGATGCTGCCGGCGGGCAATTCCGCCGCGAAGGCCGCCACAAAGCTGCCCGCGACCACGGGCGTCAATGTTTCGCCGACAATTCCGCGTAGTCCGCTGACACTGATGATCAAATTGCTCATCCAAAGGTTCCGATTGCGCTAGAGATTCGGGACAAGGCGCCGTTACCGCCCATGGCTCTTGACCGACCGGTCATTCGGACAACCGGTCGTTGCAAAGCACATCAAAAAACAAATAGAATCGCCAGCAACAGAATCGACAAGAAGACGTTTTTGCCTCTCCCCTTCAACTCAGGCACCCTCTTGATGAACGCTACCGATGCCCTGGCCGCCGCAAAACAAGCCTCGTCCGACGGAAAACTGAGCGAAACTGCCGTCGAGAACATCCAATGTTGGCTGACCGAGGATCGCTATGCACAGTACCGCGATCAGGTCGCCGCCGAGATCGCCCAGGAAAAGTGGCAAGCACTCGACGATGCGTTCTGGACCATTATCCCGTTCGGAACCGGCGGCCGCCGCGGCCGGATGTACCCGATCGGTTCCAACGCCATCAATGACCGAACGATCGGCGAAAGTGCCCAGGGACTGGCTGACTACGTCGTCGAGTACCACAAGGGCCAAAAAGACCTGTCCTGTGTGATCGCCTACGACACCCGGCACCAATCGCGACACTTCGCCGAGTTGTGTGCCGGCGTCATGGTCGCGGCGGGAATCAAAGTGTATTTCCTAGACGACTACCGTGCCACGCCGCAGCTGTCGTACGCGGTCCGCTACAAACAGTGCGATTGCGGCATCATGGTCACCGCCAGCCACAACCCGCCCAGCGACAATGCCGTCAAAGTCTATTGGTCCAGCGGTGCGCAAGTGCTGCCGCCGCACGACAAGGCGATCATCGATCGGGTGATGAGCTGCGAACAAATTCGCGTCGCGCCCTTCGACCAGGCACTGGCCGACGGCAAAGTCGAAATGATCACCCAAGAAATCGACGAGGCGTTCTTAAAAGTCACCTCCGAACAGGCATTCGAAGGATCGCGTGACGTTCGCATCCTGTACACGCCGCTGCACGGCGTCGGCGCCGAAGCCGTGATGCCGCTCTTGGCCGCCGACGGATTTTCCGACGTCGAAGTCTACGGACCGCACGCCGAAAAAAGCGGCGACTTTCCCAACGTCCCCGGACACGTTTCCAACCCCGAAAACAAAGCGGTCTTCGAAGCGCCGATCGAACACGCCAAAGCCAACGGATTCGATCTGATCCTGGCCACCGATCCCGACTGCGACCGATTGGGTGTCGCCGCCCCCAAGACCCTGGACACCGCGGGCGAATGGGGAACGTTCAATGGAAACCAAATCGGCGCCCTATTGGCCGACTACATCCTGGGCAAACGCAAAGAAGCGGGCACCCTGTCACCCGACCACTACGTCGTCAAGACACTGGTCACGACCGAACTGATCCGCAGCCTGTGCGACAGCTACGGCGTCAAATGCATCAGCGACCTGCTGGTCGGGTTCAAGTACATCGCCGAAGCCATGGACGCCAACGGCCCCGACAAGTTCATCTTCGGAACCGAAGAATCGCACGGCTACTTGGTCGGTCAGTATTGTCGTGACAAAGACGGCGCGGTCGCCTGCATGTTGCTCAGCGAACTGGCGGCCGAATTGAAACAACGCGGCGTGTCGATGCACGACCACTTGGCCGAACTGTATCGCACCCACGGACTGCACCAGGAATACCTGATCAACCTCGTGATGGAAGGCAGCGAGGGGATGGCCGCGATGCAACGGCTGATGAAGGCGTTCCGCGAAACCCCGCCAAAGTCGATGGCCGGACTCCCCGTCAGTCGCGTTCGCGATTACCTCAACGGCGTCGCCACCGACACCGCCACGGGAGAACAGTCGCCGCTGGAAGGTCCGGTCGGCAACCTGATCATCATGGACCTGGCCGAAGCAGGCAATTATGTGGCCGCACGCCCCAGCGGCACCGAACCGAAGATCAAACTCTACGTGTTCACCAAACTGGCCGCCGACGAATCGCAAGACCTGGAAGCCGCCGCAACCAAACTCGGCCAGCGACTCCAATCGCTGGAATCGGACATGCGAACCTTCGCGAAAGACAATAGCTGAGAGCTCACAACTCGTTCCCAGGCTCCGCCTTGGAACGCGAGGCCGGTGTGGCTCCTGCCACGCGCTGATGGCAGCCGGGAGGCGGGAGCCCAATGCCATCTACATTGACGCCAAGCGGGGTGTTTTTGTTAGCGGTAGGGCGCGAGCCCTCCGGTCTTTCACCGTGTTTTTGAAGCGTGACCGGACGGCTCGCGCCGTACCGCTAACACCTCTAGCAACGTAGGGCATGCCGTGCATGCCATACGTCACGCACAGCGTGACCTACCGCGCTACGGCAATTCCAACAGCCGCTTGGATTCCCTCAACAGAAACTCGGCGTCCATGAACGGCTCGTAGCTGATGTCTTGCCAGCGGACACGACCGGCCGAGTCGATCAAGAACGTGCCGTGCAAGGGCTGGTCTTCAAAATCGTCCCAGCAACGAAACGTCTTGAAGACTTGCTGCTCGCCATCGGAATACAAGGGCAACTCGAGCTTCTTGTCGAACGCTTTGATGCCCGTGATCAGGTCCTCGGTCGTCTCGGTGCTGATGCCGACCAGATCGATACCCGCCTTGCGAAACTGTTCCGCATGCGGTGAGAACGCGTGCAGTTGTTCGACGCAGTGCAAGCACCCGAAACCGAGATAAAAAATCAAGATTTTGGGGCGGTTGCCCAACTCGACGTCCGTGACGACGTCGCCCTCCGGCGTTTTCGCTTGCCATGATTCGGCCATGTAAGGCTGCCATCGAAACGGCCCCAACTCGTCCAGCGGGGGACGTGGACCGAGATCGCTTTCCGGTTCGGGCTTGTTTCTCCAGTCGCCCTCCGCTCCGGCCGCCTTCGCCACTTCTGACAGCTCGGCCAAGATCGGGGTGTCCAAATCCGCGTCGGCGGCGACGGTTCGCAGCGTTTCAAATTGTTTTTTGGCCTCGTCCTGTTTGCCATCCTTCCAGAGCAAATCAACCAACACCGCCAACGGCAGCACTTCCGACGGTCCCGACTTGACCGCCCGCTCGGCGGCTTTGATCCCGGCGGAGCGATCTCCCGCCAGCCCCAGCCACTGAGCCTCCATCGTCGCGTCCAGTTTTGCGGCCTTGAGATGTTTGTTGAACGTGGCCAGGTCCTTGCGTTTGGCCGCGGCTGCCGCTGCGACCCGTGCGATCACCGCTCGCAACGATTCCAACTCTTTCTTCAACTCCTTCGGATCGGCATCCTTCGACGTGTCCGCTTCGGGTGCGTCGCGATCGGCCACGTCCAGGAGACGGGTCTGCAATTCGAGTCGTTCGCGTTGCAATCGACGAAGCGTTTTTGCACCTTTGGATTTGTGCCCTGCCATGAATTGTGCCACGCCTAGCCATCCCAGTTCATCGCGCCGCGTCTCTTGGTGATCGGTCGGCAGCAACGAGGGACCGCCCATTTCGTCGATCAACTCCTGCCACAACCCGAAACGCGTCAACGTTTGGACCAGGCGTTGACGCCCATACTTGTGGCTGCCACGTTTCTCCAACGAGTTGTAGTTCGGATGCCGGGGCAATGACACAAGATTGCGTGACAAATCCAAGGCATCCTCGACGCGTCCGATGTGAATCAGATTGCGAACCAGCCATTCGTTGTTGTGGGCGAAGTTATGAATCTGGTCGGGCATCAATCGCGTGCGGATCATGTGCGAATGATCGACACGCGCAGATGCTTCTTGTTGCCAGGCGGCGTCGGAATAGCGTTTCAGCTTGGAATAGATGTGACCGGGCATGTGCCACATGTGCGCGATGCCTGGACTGGCCGGTCCGCACTGGGCAGCCGAAACGAGTGCGTTATCCGGGCGTGCCGAATCCCACAAGTGAATTCGATAGTGGTGGGCGGGATGCGCCGGATTGGCGGCAAAGATTTCACCCAGCAACGCTTCGACGGCATAGCGGCTGGTCAGTTTGACGCCGTAGCGGTCTCCCATCCAAAGCTGGACGACGAGAAACGCTTTGGCTTCGAGATCATCGGGATACTCGTGCAAGATCTTCTCTAGATCGGCGACGTAACGTTCCCCGCGTTTCTTCTTTTCTTCTTTCTCGCGATCCTTTTTGTCATCGCCCTTGTCCTGTTTGGGCAAGAAACGATCGAGCGCGTCGATGTAGAGTTTTTCTCGACTCGAGGTGTTCTTCGCGGATTTCGCTTTGGCCTCGTCGATAAACCCCCTCGCCCGGTCGTCGTTGTTGACATTGGCCATCGCCATCCCCCAGTAGGCGATCGCCAACTCCGGGTCCTCCTTGGCGGCTTGGCGGAACGAGCGTTCGGCTTCCAGGTACCAGAACCCGTGCAGCTGGGCGATCCCCTGCTCGATGAACCCTTGCGCCGCCTCGGACTTGGTTGAGGTGGGAAACTCGATCGCCGCCATCCCCGGCATCATCACCGCGGCTTGTCGGAGACCTTCGTTGAACGCTTCGCCGTGATAGCTGTGACCGGCGGCAACGGAATCGGTCGCCGGCGTGTCAGCGGCCTGAGTGATCGAAACAAGCGATCCGGCGAGCACCGCGACGCAAAAAACGCGAAAAACAATCATGGTCGGATGTGACCCAATGGAGGCGGGAAAGGTGGTGGGAGCCTGATTGTAATCGATCCGGCGGGGGGCGACAAAAGAGGCTTGATGGGCAGCGTGTGATGGTTCACGATGGAGCGCCGGGACCATTTTCACCAATCAACGAACCGATGACCGATTCGATCTCACAAGTGGCAGAGCGTGCGGGGCAGTTCTTTATGGGCAAATCACCGATCCATCAAGCCATGCTGCGCCTGACCAAGACGCTCGGCGAAATGCAAATCCCCTTTGCGATCGCCGGCGCGATGGCCGCCAACGCCCACGGTCACCGGCGAACGACGGCCGATATCGATATCCTGATTCGCGGCGAAGATTTGGAAAAGTTCAAACAGCAGTACATCGGTCGCGGCTGGGTCAACAAGTTCGAAGGCTCCAAGAACTTCCGCGATGCCGTGTGCGGCGTCGACATTGATGCGTTGATCGTCGGCGGTTATCCCGGCGATGGACTGCCCAAGCCGGTTTCGTTCCCCGAGCCGGAACGCGTCTCGGAAGTCAAGGAGGACGGAATCCCGTTCGTCTCCTTGAAGACGTTGCTGGAGCTGAAACTGGCCAGCGGCATGACGGCACCGCATCGGCCGAGAGACTTTGATGACGTGATCCAACTGGTCCGCGCCAACGGCTTGCCGAAAGACTTCGCCGAAAGACTGGAACCCTACGTCGCCGAAAAGTTCGGCGAGATGTGGCAAGCGGCACAAATCAGCGACGAGCATTAATCGGTAGGTGACGCTGTGCGTCACGGTCCGATGTGACGCACAGCGTCACCTACTCCGCGATGTCACCCACCCCGCGATCACTCGTATTTCCATTTCAAAATCCAGGGGTCGTCAAACTCCTTTTGCATCGCCTTCAGCTTGGCTTTGTACTTTTCCAAGACATCCGCGTGGCCGGGGCTGGTCGCCAGATTCGTCGATTCGTTCGGGTCGGTTCGCATGTCGTACAACTCAAACTCCGGTCGCTGCACGTAGCGGCCGACCGTCATCTGTCCGTACGGTGCGTCATCGCCCTTGGCCAATTGGGCTTGCCAGCTGCTGGCAGCCCACAGGTCCGATGCGAAGGGGTAGGGAAGCGGGTGGGCGATGTTCCAGATCAATTTGTAGTCGCTGTCGCGGACGACCCGCATCGGATAGTACATCTGAATTTCATGAAACGTGTGCGAGGCCATGATGGTTTCATGATGCGGCTTCGTCGGATCGGCCAACGCTGGCATCCATGATTTGCCGTGGTAGGAAACAAACGGCTTGTTTCCGTTTCGATTCTCCTTCAGCGCCTCGCCGCGTTCCTTCCAGAACTTGTTGGGATTGAGTGGATTCTTGGGGCCGTTGGTTTTGGCGTCCAATCCGCCGGCAAAATCGAGCAGGCTGGGGGTGATGTCGATGTGGCTGATCAGCGCTTGGGATTCGACACCGCGACGGGCTTGATAAGGATCGCGGACGACAAACGGCACTCGTAATCCGCCCTCGTAAACGGTCGTTTTCCCCCCGGCGAACGCCATCCCATGGTCACTGGTGAAGACGATCATGGTTTTGTCGAACAGGTCGGCCTCTTTCAAGATTTCGACCAATCTCGCCACCCCCGCGTCGATTCGAGAACAGGACTGGTAGTACTGCGCCAACTCTTCGCGCGTTTCAGGCGTATCGGGCAAAAACGGCGGTACGGTCACTTCGGCCGGATCAAAAAAGACTTCCTCGACACCGGGGAAGGATCCGCGATTCGGTTTGTTCCCGAACAGGTTCGGTTTCAGCTCTCGCCCGCTGGACTGATCCACCCCGCCGCCACGGTGGGGATCGGAGGTCGCAAAGTACAGAAAGAACGGCCGCTGGTCGTCACGATTGGTCAAGAATGCTTTTGAGGTCTCGGCCATCTCGACAGCATTTCGTGAATTCGCGTTGAGATAGGTTTCGAACTGATACACCGTCTCCGGAGCGACGTGGTACTTTCCGATCTGGCCGGTGCGATAGCCGGCGCGTTGCATCACGCGCGGCAGCGCGAGCGAAACGACGTCATGAAACGACGCGAATTTGTGGTAGTGATGTTGGTGCCCGAATTGTCCGTTGCGGTGATTGTGCAAACCGCTCATCACCACACTTCGGCTGGCGCTGCAAGACGCGGTGGTCGCAAACGCGTTTCGGAAAACGACGCCATCGGCGGCCAACGCGTCGATCGCCGGCGTTCTCGCAGACGCGTCACCGTAACAGCCGAGCGTCGGACTCTCATCGTCGGTGATGATAAAGATGACGTTCCGTTCGGCGGCGCGGCCAACCGTTGTCAACGAAAACCATGAAGTGCTGAGCAGGAGGAGGGAAAACGCTATTCGGGAAGACATCGCAGCTGTGCCGGGGCCGAGAAAGGAGGGAAAGAGATGGAAGGCTGGATATTCTAGTCGAATCCCAACCACCGAGCGCGCGGGGGCCGAGCCCTCTACTCGTTTCCGGGCTCCGCCCTACGCCGTGAACGATTTCTACTTTCCTGTGTTTTACGAGGTGTTAGCGGCAGGGCGCGAGCCCTCCGGTTCCGCATCTTTGCCGAAACACCGGAGGGCTTGCGCCCTGCCGCTAATAAATTGTTCACGGCGCAGGGCTCTGCCCGGGAACAAGGACGAAGGATTTTGGCGGTTTCAATTCCCTTGGGGGCTTCGCGGGATCAGCCGTTTGGCGCCAGCCTACGGGCCTTCCGTTGTTGACGAGGCCCGAACGCTTGCGCGAATCGGCTGATGTCAATTGTGTTATTGATACCCAACCGCTCCATGCTCATCGATGGTCCATCGCAGAATCGATTCGGCAGAATTTAGCGATGGCGAGAGACGGCGATTTTGCGCAGCCCAGGCGCTGCCTCTAGATCGCGAGGCGGAGCCTCGAACGACAGTGTGTTCCCAGGCGGAGCCTGGGAACAAGGGGAAGGGGATGCTCAAATGCCCATCTGCGCCAGCATGTCGGCGATCCGGCCGACGGTTTGGGTCAGCACGGGATGGGACTCCTGGAACGCATCGGTTTGCTCTTGCAACCGTTTGGCCAGTGTCGCCGAATCGACTTCCTGTTCGTCCAGGGTGCTGGAGATCTCCGTCACGGCACGACGAAGCCGCTCCGCCTCATCGGGCTCCAGGGTCTCTATCGACTCCAGCGCCGTATGGAGTTGTCGGAGGGCTTCTTCGAGTTCGTTTCGCATTGCAGAGCTGTTCTCGCCAAATCGCTTTCACAGGGGTGGGACACACCCGACATTAGACTATTCCGTCGACGCGTCTGCAAACTCCCCCAAGATATCCATCGTCGAGACAATTCCGACCAATCGACCGTTCTCATCCAGGACCGGCAGGTGGTGGATCTGGTCTTTCAGCATTCTTCGCACCGCTTTGATGATCGTCGCCTTGGCGTCCACCGTCGAGACCGATTCGCTCATGAACGATTGCACCGACTCACTGCCCATGCTGTGGATCAGTTTTTCGACCAGAAAACGTTGGCTGGCCGGATCGGCATGATCCAGTTCGTAGACGTCGTCATCGACATCGCGGGTCATGTCGACCAAATCCGACGTCGACAGAATGCCGACACAGTGATCATCGTTGTCAACGACAGGAAGCGTGGAGACGCGGTTTTCTTCCATCAAGATCAACGCTTCATGAATGGTCCCTGCCGCGTTGATCGTGACGACATCACGGTTCATAATGTCTTTGATCGGCCGGGTATAAACATCTTGTTGGGCAACCATCGTTGAGTCCCTTGTGAAAAAAATCGTCGGCGAGTGCAGAAACTGTTATACCGATCGTTTTCCGCACATGCTGTGCCAGCAAGAACAAAAAATGAAAGTCCGACGATCACCGCACAGAAACGTGCGTCTGCGTCACAGAGTGTGCGTCCCAATTCAACGCTTCTGCCACCGCGAGCGGCTGTGACACACTCAAGCGACCGGAACCACGATTCGTGCGGCGATCCCGTGGATATCCTGCATGATCAACCGGGTTGCCTGCGGATCGGCCGACTCGGCGAATCGCTCCATCGCTAACGTCGGTGTACTGAACTGCGGCAGCCCCAGCGAACCGCTGGTCCCGCGAAGCCAGTGTGCCAGCGACGCCAGGTCGTCCCATTGCTGCTGATCGATGGCAGCATCCATGTCCAACAGCTTTCCGTCCAATCGCTGCAGGAAATCGATCACGATCTCGCGGTACTCCGGGTCATCCATCGGCAGCGTAGAGTGGATCGGCTGCTCGGGGTGATCTGGTGACTCGCTTGCAAGACTTGGCGTCGAAACGGCGCCTGCGGAAACGTCTTGCGGCGGCAGCTCTTGCCGGCGTGTCTCACGACTCGTCTCGATTGCCTGAAGTGGTGAATCGGCGACGTCACCGGGCAGGTCGATCCGTGAGGCGAGGTCGTGCAGTCGTTTCAGCGGCTGCCGACAGGCGGCGGCATTCCCGGCCTTGGCGTGCCGCTCAAGGGCATAGGCGGGATCGACGAACTGCTCAAAGCCCGCACTTCCGCTGACGCCTTTGAGCCAGTGTGATTCAGCGGCCAGGGCATCGAAGTCACAAGCATCGAGCAGCTGATCGAGCTGGGGCAAGCGCGAACGCAATGCGTCGACAAAGTCCTGAGCAATTTCCAAGAAGTCGGGATCATCCAATGGATAACTGCACGTGATTCTCCCTTCATCCTCGGCGGCTGTCTCAACCGGCGGGTCGCTCGCATCGCTCTCCGTTGACGGCACGGCCTGGGACTCGTCGGCCTGAGTGGTCACTGTGTCCGGTTTGTCTCCGAGTTCCTCGGCCAAGGTTTCGAGCAGATGATCGATTTTGATCGGCTTGGATAAGAACCCGCTGCAGCCCGCATCGAAGCACTTTTCCTGATCGCCCTGCATCGCGTTGGCGGTCAAGGCAAAAATCGGTTTGCTATACCCGGAGGAACGCAACTGGCGTGTCGCGGTGTAACCGTCCATCACCGGCATCTGCATGTCCATCAGGATGATGTCGAATGATTGTCCGTTCGTCGCGTCGATGGCCTGCTGGCCGTTTTCCACCGCGACAACTTCGGCGCCGGCTTGGCCGAGCACCAGCTGCAACAGTTTGCGGTTGGGAGAACCGTCGTCGGCGACCAGGATCTTACACGGCGGCAACTGCCGCACCTTGGCTTTGCCCGGCGCTGATTCCTCTTCGGCCTCGGCCTGGTCGGAGGGGTCGATCAGTTCCAGTTCGTCGGCGCTTCCGATCGTGATTCGAATCGTAAAGGTGGTCCCTTCGCCCGGTGTGCTGACGAGTGAAATATCGCCGCCCATCGCCTCGGCGAGTTGTTTGCTGATCGCCAACCCGAGGCCGGTGCCGCCGAACCGCCGAGTGATCGACGTGTCCGCTTGGGCGAACGGTTCAAACACCTTGGCTTGGGCTTCGGGTGAAATCCCGATCCCGGTATCGGTGACGTCGATGGCCAAGACCAGGTTTTTGTCGCTTCGTCGCTTGGACGCGTCTTGATCGATCCGCGCGACGATTTCAACACCGCCATGGTCGGTAAACTTGATCGCGTTGCCGGCGAGGTTCATGATCGCTTGCCGCAGGCGAACCGAGTCGCCCTGCATCGTTTTGGGCAGCGGACCTTCATTGCGAAACTTCAACGAGATGCCTTTCTCGTCGGCCTTGCTGTGGAGCAAGGAAACGACTTCTTTGATCAATTTGTACGGCGAGCAGGGGCCGATTTCCAGTTCCATCTGCCCGGATTCGACCTTGGACAAATCCAAGATGTCGTTAATCAACGCGAGCAGGTGTTCGCCGCTGCCATGGATCGTGTCCAGGTATTCCTGGCGATCGGTGACGGACGTGTCGAACCCGCGACGCAGCACATCGGTGTAGCCCAGGATGGCATTCATCGGCGTTCGGATTTCGTGACTCATGCGTGCCAAAAATTCACTCTTGGCGCGGTTGGCATCGTCGGCGGCGCGTTTGGCGACGGTCAGATCGCGTTTGGTTTCTTCCAATTGGGTCACGTCATCGAAACTGACCAGCACGCCGCGACACTTGCCTTCGCTGCCCTGCACGGGCGAGGCGTTTGCGATCAGCGTCCGAGACGGTTGTCCGGGTTGCTTCAGCTCGATCATGCCCCCCGAAACCACCGCTTCGGAGGTCACCGCTTCGTGCCACGGCGATCCTTCCAGGTGATCCAGGTTCCATGGCAACTCGTCCGCTTTTTTGCCCAACAGCTTGTCGGCCTCGCTGCCGACCCAATCGGCGAAGGACTGATTGGCCAAGACGACTCGTCCCTGTCGATCCAACACGAGCAGGCCTTCGGCGAGATTGTCGAGTGCCGTTCGCACACGCTTGGGAACCGTTTTGGAGGGATCCAAGTGGGCCAGCATTTTTTTTAAGTAGAGCTGAAACAACAGAAAGCTCGCCAGGCAGACAAATCCGGTCAGCAGCATCCAAGAGTCGGTCAACGTTGCCATCCAACTGTCGTCATGCAACGAACGGAAACACAACTCCACCGCTCCCCAGCGGTCCTTGCCGCTGCGAATCGGAACCCGCACGTGCGTGTCGGTCGACCGATTCGATTCATCCTTCGGCCAGACCGCTTCGTGTTGACCGAACACCGACACCAAATCTCCGTTGCCCCGGCGAACGCCTGCGGAGATGACGTCATCGTTTCGCTCGACCACCGCCTCCAGCAGTTGGTCCAAGCGACGGGTTTCGCCGTAGGAGATGTATTCCGAACTGGTCAGCGCGATCGTTTCGCAAAGATTACCGCGCCCTTCACGAATCGCCGACTCGCGTTCCGGCACCAGTCCCAGCATCATCGCTCCGGACAGCACCGAAAGCAGCATGCAGACCAACCCGAGCGAGATACGCGTTTTGGCGTTGAGTCTCAAAAAATTCATATAACGGTTTCCCCGAAGCCCGTTGACTGGAGCACCGTCTGGTCCTCCGTCTCAATCGGTCCGTTGTTCTCGCGTTCTTTTTTGGTCTTGTCCAACATTTCTTCTAACGAGTCATCGTCCGTGTCGTCGTCATCGTCCAATTCACTCAGGACAAGCAGTGGGTCGACAAAACTCCAGGCCGGTAAATGAGCCAATAAGCTGGTCGCCAACAAGCCACCACGAACGGTCCACATCACGTAGCCGACCGAAAGTGCACCGGAGAAATCCGCGAACGTCCCTGCAAAGTCGTACGGCGCGATATCCGATTGTTTGATATCGTCCTGCAGATTCTCCATGTCGCCCCAAAGTAGCTTGCTGTCGAATTTGGCGATCCCAAGGATTGAAACGATTGAGCGGGTTGAGTCGATTCGTGACTGGCGGCTGGCGTTGACGGTCCAGTTGACGAAGGATCCGATTGAATCGGTGCGTCTGACTATCCCCGCAAATCACCTTCACTCGCAGGGAGGACCGAGCGAAGCGAGTGGAGGGTCCGCGGCACCAATCGAGCTCTCGTGGTCGTCAGTCTGCGGCCCACTCTTTCCAGACTCGCTCTTGTCCAGCATCTCTTCCAGCGAATCGTCGTCGCCGTCCTCGTCTTCCTCGAACTCGTTGAGCACCAACAACGGGTCCACGAAACTCCACGCCGGTAGGTGTGCCAATAAACTCGTCGCCAGCAGCCCGCCGCGGACGGTCCACATCACGTACCCGACCGAGAGCGCACTGGAGACCCCGGCGAACGACCCTGCGAAAATGTACGGCGTGCGGTCATCCTGCTTGAGTTCGTGCTGCAGATCTTCCATGTCGCTCCACAGCAGTTTGCTGTCGAATTTTGCGATCCCAACAAAGGAGACACCATCACGCGACGACTCTTTGCGATGCCGACTCGAAACACGACCGTTTTCGCTGTCCGATGCAGTGCGAGCCTCGTCGTCTTCCACCACCGCATCGGCCTGCATCGCCGCTCGCTGCGGCATCACGCTGAGGCTCAGGATGGCATCCTCACCGGTTTGAACGACGCCGCGGGACGTGAACACCAACTGCACGTCGGTCCCCGAGTCCGACGCCGAGACCTCGGTCAACAACTGTTGGGATTCGTCCTCCTGTTCGGTTTCTTCTGTGTCGTCAGCCACGGGTTGTTCGGGCGGTACATCGGGCTCGGGCTCGGATTTGACGCTTTGAATGTCTGCCGGACTGATCGGCAAGGAGACTTTGATGACGACGGTTACTGGGGAACTGGTGGCAATGCCATCGGTCACGGCGTACGAAAACGAGACCGTCCCAGAAAAGGATGCCAGCGGCGTGAATTGAAAGGAACCGTCCGAGCCCAGCGTCAGGGTTCCCGACGAGGGTCCGTTCACCGGAACCACCGTGAGCGTGTCTCCGTCGACGTCAACGTCGTTGGCCAGGATCCCTGCGGGTCCGACGCTCAGCGTGATGTCGGGATCCATGGTATAGAAATCCGCAGCCGCGACCGGTGCGTCGTTCACCGGCAGCACGTTGATGCCGACGTTTGCAAGCGTCGATGCCGCCCAATCGTTTGCCGTAACGACCAACGTCTCTGCTCCACTGACATTCGGATCACTCACGTAGGTCAGTCCGCTCGCCGCAGCAAGTGTGGCGTTCATTTGGGCGAGTGACGCGTTGACTTCCACCGCAGAACCACCGTTGCCGGTAACGTTTGCCGCCGTCACCCCACCGGCAACCGTGAGGTCTAGCGTCAAGCTTCCTCGGCTGACATCGAACGAGAACTGCATGGTCGCAGTTCCGAGATCGAGATCGTTGAAGCTGATGCCGTTGATCTGCCAGGCAATGTCTTCGCTGGGCGTTTGGGTGCCGGGAACCACAATCGTGGGAGGACTGTTCACGGACGTCACCGAGACCGTCGCATTAGCGACGTTGCCGTCGATGGATCCATCATTGGCGACAAAGCTGATCGTCCGCGTCGTCGGATCGGGAGCCAACGATGCATTGTGGTAGCGAATGGTCCGCAACACCTGCTGATAGTTCGCGACGGAGTCGACACCGCTGAGCGTGAGCGTTCCGCCCGCGAAGGACGCCGTAATGCTGGTGCCGCTGGTGTCGGCCGAGAGTGTTTCCGCCGCCCCATCAATCGAGTTCGTAATCGTTGCGGTCAAGGAAAACAAATTCAGCGAATCCAGATCGGCAAGTGTCGCATCGGTCACATCGGCAATCAACACGGCACCACCGCCCTCGATGAAGCTGGCGTCGTATCCCGTCCCCGCGGCTCCACTGGAATCATCGCCGTCCAGGTCAAGACTCGGGGCGGTGTTCACTGCAGCGACGCTGACCGTGGTCATGATCGACGTGACACCGGTCCCGTCATAGACATTGAGATTCAGTGCCCGGGGCGTCGTCGTGGGCGTCGCCGAGACGTTGTTGTAGCGGATCGTGCGGAGGACTTGCTGATAATTCGCGATGCTATCGGTGCCTGAAAGCGTCAGCGTGCCGCCGGCATAACTTGCGGCGATGTTTGTCCCAGCGGTGACCGCCGTCAAGGATTCATCGGTTCCGTCGGCCAGATTTGTGATCGTGACCGTCAGCGAAGTCAGTGTCGAGTTGTCGACATCCGTGATCACCGCATCGGTCGCATCCGCGATCCGAACCGGACCGCCGCCTTCGACGAATGCAGCATTGAAAGCGGTTCCGAACACTCCGCTGGAATCATCGCCGTCCAGGTCGATGAAGGTCGGATCGTTCTGGGCCGTGACGTTCAGCTGAATCAGCCCGTCGACGGGCCCGTCGCCCAGAGAATCTCTGACGCGGACGGTGATTTGCGAATCGATGTCGTTGTCAGTCGCCGGTGTGAAGGCGACCGCGGCGAGCGCGGCGTTCACATCGGCGACACTGCCGGTGACCGTCCACACTCCGCTGCCGCCGTTGTACGTGCTGGTCGACGCCCCGAACGTTCCGGTGGTCAATGCCCCGGTTGCTGGCAAGTTCAGGGTCAACGTTGCGGTGATCGTCTGGCCGCCGTCGGGATCCGTCACCACGATGTCGTCCAGGGCGACACCGGCGTCGCCTTCGGTGTAGTTCTTCGATTGGTTCAGATTGGTGGCCAGCGGAATGGTATTCGGTGTCGCGGTGACGGTCACCTGATGTGTCGGCGTGAATGCCATCCCCTTCGGATCGAACAGTCCAGTGATGTACGAGTCCACGAAGTTCCCCGACGTGTCGTAGCGCACGATCCGCTGATTCCAGTGGTCGCTGACGTAAACGTAGTCGTCCGCCCCGAACGTGATTGCGAAGGGTTCGTTTAACCCGCCGAGTCCCGCGGTGACAAAGGTGTCGATAAAGGCTCCGGTCGTGCCGTTGTAACGCAAGACTTCATCGGTAAGAAACGAAGCGACATAAAAATTCCCGTCGGCACCGAATGCAAACGATGTCGGTGTGTCCAGACCGCCCGAACCGGCCGTGACGAAATCATCGACATAGGCCCCGGTGGTACCGTCGAAACGCAAAACGCTATTGGACTGGGCACTCGCCACGTACAAGTAGCCATCATCGCCGAAGAAGATCTTGCGCGTTCCATCAAGCCCGGCGGATCCCGCAGTCACAAAGGCATCGATAAAGGCGCCGGTCGTTCCGTCGTACCGCAACACCTCATCACTTGAAAAGCTGCCGACGTATAGGTTGCCGTCTGGCCCGAACGCCATCCCGCTCGCACCGTCTAGTCCCCCGCTACGCGCGGCGACGAAATCTCCATCCAAGACGCCCGTGACCGGATCGAATCGCTGAACCTTGTCGCTGTTGAATGCGGACACATAGAGTTGCCCATCCGGACCGATGAGGATCTCTTCGGCATACTTCAATTGATTGAACACACCGGTCGAGAGTTCGAATGCCCCTGTCAAGGCGTCGTAGCGGTGGACCGGTGTATTGGTCGCATTGGCCAGGAACAGATCCCCGGTCAGCCACTTGCCGTCTTCGTCGGTTGCCGAGACGAGGATGTTGTGCGTCAGTCCGGCAACGTTGTACGTGTGATTGACGCTGGTGGCGGTTCCCGCGTGCGTCGTGATCGTTCCGTCCCCCCAATCGATCCGCCATCCGGTGAGGGTATCATCGCCAGGATCGTTGGCGGAAAGATTCAGCGTGTAGGTGGCGCCCTGGGCGACCGAAGCGTTGCCGCTGACGATCAGCGACGGGGCGGAGTTATTGACCGTAACGGTTGTGGTCTGGGTCGTGACACCGCCGTTTCCATCGTCGACGCGTAAACCGATCGTATAGGTTCCATCGTCATCGATTCCGAAACTGGCCAGCGTCGCCCAATTGACCGTTGCCGTTGCGGTCGTCGGTTCGTCGGTCTCGCCAAAGTTCCCGTCGTTGTCCAAGTCCCAGGCGAACGTCAGTGTGTCCCCGTTGGCATCGGAGGAATTGGATCCGTCCAGCGACAGCGAGTCACCTTCGTTGATCGTGTAGGGGGCGCCGGCGGACAGGTCCGCGAGGGGAGCCGTGTTGGCAACGACTGCCGTTCCGTACTGCCTGGCGAAGACGCCCGCCGAGTCGACTTGCCCTGGTTGATCCCCTTGGCCGCTCCATACCACCACAAAATTGTCCAGGTCGTGCATCGCAACGGAGGCGTTGATTTGCGATCCGGACGTCGATTGACTGACCGATTCAACCCCGCCGACCTGAAAATCGGTCGCGTCAAAGGAGATGTACTTCACCCCCATTCCGCTGCCATCCAATTGGGTATAGCTGATCACGTAGTTGCCCGCGGCATCCATCGCGATCGAGGGCGCTTCCGCCGAGCTGACCGAAATGATGCGTTCTGGAAAGATCAGCGTTCCATCATCCTGGACCGTTCGCGTCCAGATTCCTTGGGCAAAAAAGGTATCCTCTCGGTAGACCACGATGTAATCGTTGTTCGGTTTGACTGCGATCGCGAGCTGTCGGTCGATCGCTCCGGGATAGTTGACGTCGAGTTTCGAATCCAACGCCGTCGCTGCTCCGAAATCGTATTTCCGCGCGTACGCGTCCGAACCATCCTTCCAGAGCACCACGAACCGACCGCCCTCGTTGATGTCAACCACAGCATCCCCCGCTGAGGATGCGGAGTCGACGGTCAGCAGTGTCGTGGACAACGCATTCCCGACCGGCGTGGAGGTGTAGTCGAAATTGCGGGCGAAGATGCCCTCGGTGGACCCGTTGCTAGTTTCCCACGACAGCACGATTTGGTTGTTGCTATTACTCGCTATGGAAACGTTGGTTTGGTCCCCCGCTTCCGAACCCGCGTTGACCAGAATGTCCGTGGCATCGATGGCCGCTCCGCTAGCGTCGTATCGGCGGACATAAATGCCCGTTCCGTCTTCGTCATCGGAAACGTAGGCGATCGCGAATCGCCCACTGGCGTCGGCGGTGACGACCGGCAAGGTCTGATCGCCGTCGGTGTCGACGTTGACCTGGAATTGCCCGCCCAGCTTTGCCCCGAAGGAATCGAACCGCTGTGCCATGACAGCCGTTCCATTGAGATCGGCGCTGTAATCGACCCAGGTGACGATGCTGTTGCCCAGTCCGTCGACCGCAACCGCTTGTTGGGGTTTTAGAATCGATTGATTCCCCGTCGCCGGCGAATTCACCAGTCGTTCGCCCGTGGTCGCGATTTCCGGCGTCGCGAGTAACCCGCTCCACGTCGCATCATAGGATTCGGCAAGGATCGAATCGGATTCAATCAGCCCCGTCGCAAACTCCAACTCCCAGTCGCCGCCGAGCGAACCGCTGCCGGTGTCATCAACCGACGCGGCGACGTCCGCACCGGTCAATTCCGCGAGCGCCTCCAGCATCGTCCTGCCGTCGACCGTTTCGGCCAGTTCACAGCCATACAACATCACGTCCGCTTGGTCGTTCAGAAAGGCTGCCCAGCCGGCGAATTCGCCCGCGTACCCGGCCAGATTTCGATCGTCCAGCACGGTGTTGCCGAGGCGAAGTTTGCCGTCGTTGCCGTGCGAAAGCACGTGAATCGCGTCGACATCGGCGTATCCGTGCAGAATCTCGCCGATCTGACGAACCCCGTCACGCCTCGCGTCGAGCAGATAAATCTCCAAGTCGGCGTGCTCGTTGCCGCTGCGAAGATCGGCGATCAATGACTGATAATCTTGGACGCCCGCGTCGACGAAGACCAATTCCAACCGCTGTCGCTGTTGTTTGTCCTGTTCCGTGTCGCCGCTTGAACTGGCTGACGTCTGGCCAGTCGATGCCGTGTCCGAGAATGTCGTGTCCGAGAAATTTAGATCGACGGTCGGTGCGGCCAAATCGGAATCTGAGGGTACGCCCTCCACCTGAGGCGGCGCCATCGGGGTGGCGCTGAACAACAAACGCTTTTCCAAGACAGCGGCATCAAGCAGGTATCCGGTAGAACGAACGACACTTGACTCGGCAATTGATTTTCGTTTACGCCAGCGCACTTCAATGGTCCGACCATTCAGATGAAAGTTAGATCTATTCCTCTCTACCCTATGTCAGGGATTGGCGGAGCTGCGCCTTTGAAACCGAGAGGGCGGCAACACCTTGGCAAGGCTTAGCGATTGTGCCGCCTGGAGGAGTCTTGAAGAGCTTGCCTTTCATTCCGAGGATACGTGCCCCGGTTCGAATTGCGGCCGGCTTGTGGCATCTGCCGGAAGCCATCGACGGCCATTCCAACCGATGAACGATCAACGTGTCTTGCTTCATCAACTCCACGGACGGAGTGTTTCATGGATCGAACCGTTTGCAAACGCTACATCGCGATCGCGACCTATTGCTGGGTCGCCGGATCGGCCTTTGCGCAAACGGACGATTTGCCGTCGTGGCTCTCTCCGCCAACGACACAGACGCAGCAAAATCTGGAGCAATCGCCGGAACTGACAGAGGTTTTTGCGGAACCGGTCGTCAGCGGCGAAGCCCCGCACGGCGTCCGCGTGGCCCAACGCTCCGGTCCAGCATCAACGGACTCAGGTACGGAACCGCCGCCGTTGACGGTCGGTGCGTTGCCGGACGAGTGGTTGAACGAGACATCGATCGCCGAGTCCGACAGCAACACACCGCTTTCACCCGAATCGGTACGGCAGTTTTTGAAGTCCCAGGCCGAAGGTTCACCGATTGCGGACGGCTTTCGACCGTGGTGGGAAACCACCGCGACAGCGCCGTTTGAATTATCGCCGTCCTCGATCGTCGTCGATGGCGACAGTCTGATCCTCGAGACCTTACGACACAGCTATCGCATCTCGGCGGTCAACGAAAACATCTGCATCGCCCGCACCGGAATCACTCGCGCGGCCGCTGATTTTGATCCGACCGCCTTCGTCGAATCAAAATTCTTGCGCACCAGCGTCCCCACCGGCAGCGACCTCGATGCGGGCAGCAATGTCGACCGTTTGCGAGAGGAAGATTTTTCGTTCTCCGGCGGCCTACGCCGCAAACTTGAAACCGGAGCCGAGTTTGAGATCGGACAACAGATCGGATTGCGCGACAGTAGTTCGCAATTCTTCACGCCGAACAACCAGGGCAATTCCCGGCTGACTCTCAGCTTCAATCAACCACTCCTCAACGGAGCCGGCCGGGCGTTCAATCGAAGCCTGATCGTGCTGGCGAAGCTTGACACCCAAATCGCAAGCGAAGCCGCCACCACCGCGATCCAAAACCACTTGCTTTCCGTCCAGGAATCCATGTGGAACCTGTATTATCAGCGTGCCTCACTGCTGTTGCGGATCCGCCACCTCAATCAGGCCAAGTCGATTCACGATTGGCTGGAACAGCGACAGGGATTGGATGCCTTGCAAAGCCAACTCAAACGCGCCGAAGCCGCCGTCGCCACAAGAAACTCCGAACTTGCCCGCGCAGTGACTTCGATCCGAAATGCCGAGGATCAGCTCCGCATGTTGGTCAACTCTCCCGAATTGACCAGCGACAAAACGGCGGAGATCATCCCGGTGCGTCCCCCCTCGCTGGACCTGGTCCCCGTGTCACTGGAAGACGCCGTCGTCACGGCCCTGCAACAGCGGAGTGAAATGAATGAAGTCGCCCGCGAGCTGGACACCGCGCGGGTGCGTTTGAACGTCGCTCAAAACGAACTGCTGCCCATGTTGGACTTGGTGCTGGAAACCTATTTCAGCGGACTGCGTGGCAGCCAAGACATCGGCCGCGCCTGGGTCGACCAGTTCAGCGTCGGCGAGCCGAGCTACAGCGCCGGGCTGCGGTTTGAAGTGCCGCTGCAGCGCCGCGCGGCCAAGGCCAACATCCTTCGCCGTCAAGCAGAACTCCGTAAACTTGCCAGTCGGTTAAGCGAAACGATCGCCAAACTCCATGCCGAGGTTGCCGCGGCGGTGCGCGAAGTCGAAACCAGCCACCGAGAACTCGGGGCACGCTACGTGGCGATGGTGTCCGCACAGCAATACGTCGAACTGATCTCCAATCGATGGCGAGAGTTGCCCGGAGACGGGTATTCCGCCAACTCCCTGCTGGAGGACTTGCTCGATGCCCAAGACCGCTTGCTGGCGGAGGAAGTCGGCTTCGCCAGGGCGCAAATCGACTACACGCTCAGCACCTCACGGCTGAAGCGGGCGACCGGCACGCTGCTGCAAATCGAACCGATCGGGTCAGCGTCCAACACCGTTCCTTGAGGGTCTCGCGTGTCGTTGGTGTCCAGCCTTCAGGCGCATCCCCACGCGCTGCGAAGCAGCAAGACGAGCGGCTGAAGCCCAATACCG
>NZ_JANZKV010000137.1 GCF_025060895.1 Stieleria sedimenti
TTATCCCGGCGCACCCGCCACCCATCATTCTGCCACCCATCATTCTGCCACCCATCATTCTGCCACCGCCCCTAGGATCCAACCCGTCGTCTCTCCCTAGCCCAACGACCCGGCGAACACCTTTTCCAAACCACGTTTGGCGGTGTCGGCGGCGTCGCTGCTGATCACGGCGTTGACCTGCAATTCGCTGGTGCTGATCATGTCGACGTTGATGTCCGCGTCGGCCAGCGTTTCGAACAGCAGGGTGGCAACATGGGTGTGGCTGCGGAGTCCAATCCCGCAGACGGTTACCTTGGCGATTTCGCGGACGCCTTGCACGCCTCGCATGCCGTGCGAGGCGGCGATTTCTTCGGCGACTTTCAGACTCGCGTCCAGGGCGTCTTGAGGGACGGTAAAACTGACGCTGGTCGATCCGTCTTCGCCGTCATATCCCTGGACGATCATGTCGACCGAGATGCCTGCGGCGCCGATGCGTTCGAACATGTCTGCCGCGATTCCCGGTCGGTCGGGGACACCCATCAACGTCACCCGAGCCTGGTGATCGAGCACGGAAATGCCGGTCAAGGTCAACGCTTCGAGCGCATCATCGCGGAGCCGGCTGAGCAACGTTTCGACTTCGACGCCCGCTTCCCGATCGGCCTTGATCTGGCTCCACGATTTGGCGTCATCGGGTTTGACGTGCAGCTTGAATCCCTCGTGGACGGCGCGGAGCGCGAGCGATGCCTGGTCACGCGGCACCAAGGCACTGATTTTGATTTCGCTGGTGGTGATCATCTGGATGTTCACGCCCGCACCGGCCAGGGCGCGAAACATTTCGCTTGCCACACCGGCTTGATCGGGCATGTTCGCCCCGACGACGGAAATCTTGCTGACGTGATCATCGTGGGTCACGCCTTCCACACCGATCGCCTCGATGACCGGCGCGAGCGCCAACAGGGTTGCCTGCAGGTCATCACGTCGGACGGTGAAGGAAACGTCCGCCTTGCCACCGTCGCCGATGTTTTGCACCACCATGTCCACGGCGATCTTTTTGTCCGCGATCGCCGAGAAAATCTGCAAGCTCATGCCGGGGACATCGGGAACACCGAGAATCGTCACGCGGGCTTCGTCGGGAGTCATCGCCGCTCCGCTGACCGGTGCCGTCGCGGACTCCTGCTCGGTGACGATCATCGTTCCCTCGGTGTCCGAAAAACTGCTCCGGACATGAATCGGCACACCGAATTTTTTCGCGAACTCGATGCTGCGGTTGTGCATCACGCTGGCGCCCAGGCTGGCCAGTTCCAGCATCTCGTCATAACTGATCACATCGACGCGACGTGCTTCGGGCAGCAGCCTCGGGTCGGTCGTGTAAACGCCGTCCACGTCGGTGTAAATTTCACAGGCGTCGGCTTTCAGCACCGCGGCCAGTGCGACCGCGGTCGTGTCGCTGCCGCCGCGTCCGAGCGTGGTGATGTTCAGGTCGTTGTCGATCCCTTGGAAACCGGCGGCCACGACGATCTTGCCTTCGTCCAGCAACCGTTCGATGCGTTCGGTGGAAATCGAACGAATCCGAGCTTTGCTGAAACTGCTGTCGGTCTGCATCCCGATCTGGCCGCCGGTCAAACTGACCGCTTCGCTGCCCAACGCGTTGATCGCCATGGCGACCAGGGCGACACTGACCTGTTCGCCGGTGCTGAGCAACATGTCCATTTCACGCGCCGGCGGATTGGGGCCGACTTCTTGAGCCAATTCCAACAACCGGTCGGTGTTCTTTCCCATCGCACTGACGACCATCACAACACGATGGCCTTGGCGTTGGGCACGAATGGCCTTCCGCGCCGCGGCGCGGATCTTTTCGACGTCGGCGACGCTTGTACCGCCGAATTTTTGAACAATCAGAGACATGGGGTGTGGTTTAGAATAATGCGGTGGAGTGATCACTAGCGGCAGATGAACGCATCCATCAAATCCCAGCCGTGGTCAAAGCGACGCCCAGCCGCAGCGGCTGCGATTTCGTCATAGGTCGTTTGCGAATCCGATTCGATTCCCGTCCCGGCCATGACCAATGGGACCATGCCGTGGGTGTGTTTTTTGGTGCTGCAAAAGGTCGGGTGATCCGGCGTGACCAGAATCCGATGGTCGCCGTATCCCGCGAGCGCCTCGGCAAGCGGCCCGACGATGTGCCGATCGATCTGCTCGAGCGCTTCGATCTTGGCGTCGTGACGTCCTTCATGGGACGCTTCGTCGGGCGCTTCGACGTGCACGCAGACCAGGTCGTACTGGTCGAGCGCCTCGATCGCCGCGGCACCCTTGGCCGCGTAATCGGTGTCCAAATATCCGGTCGCCCCTTCGACTTCGATCCGCGGCCATCCGACCAGCGCTGCGATCCCGCGCAACAGGTCCACTGCCGTGATCATCGCGCCACGAACGCCAAACCGTTCTTCGAAGGTGGGCATCGCCGGTGCCCCGCCCAAGCCCCACAACCAGACGTGGGTCGCGGGGCGTTTGCCGGCGGCTTGTCGGGCCTGATTGACCGGATGATCGGCGAACACGTCGGCTGAACCGTTCATCAGTCGCACCAGCAGATCGCTGCCGGGGCCGCGTGGAAAATCATCGGTTACGGACAGGTCGGTCAGATCGTGGGGCGCGGTCGAACGCGTCTCCGATGAAAACGGAGCCGGGGTGTGCTCGTCGCCGCGGTAGATCAACAAGTTCCGATAGCTGACGCCGGGGACAAATTCAAAACGGCCGCCTTCGGACCCCAGCAGCGCCTCACCGGCGGCGGCCAGCAATTGCCGGGACTCTTCGGTGCTGATGTGATCGGCGGTGAAGTCCACCATGATCTGGTCTTCGATCGTCACCAGGTTGCAGCGGACGGCAAAATCATGCTTCCCCAGCGTGATCCCGCTGGCGGCCGCTTCCAACGGTGCCCGCCCGGTGAAGTACTGGTCCGGGTCGTATCCGAACAGGCACAAATTGGCCACTTCACTGCCGGCGGGCAGGTGTGCCGGAGTGTTGTTGGACAGGGCACTGGCCCCGGTCGCCGCGATCCGGTCCATGGCCGGAACCGAGGCTGCTTGCAGCGGTGTTTTTCCTCCCAACGCCTCGATCGGTTCGTCCGCGCATCCGTCCGGGATGACGATGACATGTTTCATGATGTTTCGATGGGGGGTTCGGGAGACCGGTGGTGTGAAGGGAACGCCCTGTAGTTTCGTTCAGAGACGGGAATCTCGGAAGGGGACTGGCCTCAAGCCTCGTCGGCCAGCTGATTCAGCATCGCCACGCCCTTGGCGATCGTTTCGTCCGAAGCCGCGAAACTGATCCGGAAATGACTGTCCCGGGCGCTGAAAATCTTTCCCGGAATGATCAACAAGCCCCGTTCGATCGCCTTGTGGACGAACGCTTCGCCGCCCGCGTCGCCGGGAGCCTTGGGGAACAGGTAAAACGCGCCGCCGGGACGCGTGAATTCGAATCGCTCGGCCAATCCGTCGCAGATCAAATCACGTTTCTTGCGATAGTCGTCGATGTGGCCCTGCAGGTTGACTTCCATCGCCCGCAACGCGCCCCACTGGGCCGGTTGGGGCGAGCAGACGAACGAGTACTGTTGGATCTTCAACATCGTCGCGATCACTTCGCCGGGACCATGAACGTAGCCGACGCGCCAGCCCGTCATCGCGTGGCTTTTGCTGAACCCGTCGATCACGATCGTGTCGGGGTTGAACTGAGCCGGTGAAACGAATGCGTCGTCGTAATGAAACCGCGAGTAAATCTCGTCCGAAATCAACGCGATGTTTTTCTCGGCGGCCAATCGGGCGACCGCTTCGAGCTGCTCGGCCGTCGCCGTGACCCCCGTCGGGTTGGCCGGACTGTTCAGCAAAATCATTTTTGTGTTGGGCGTCACCGCCGCCGCGATCGCGTCGGGATCGAGCTGGAAACTGGGATACGAATCGATCGGCACCGCGACCCCGCCGCACATCTTCAACAACGCCGGGTACATCACGAAGAACGGGTCCAAGTAGATCACTTCGTCGCCCGGATTGATCATCGAAAGCATCGACAGCATCAGCCCGCCGCTGGTCCCGCTGCAGACGAATACCTCGCGATCGTCGTGGCCGTACCGTGAGTCGATTTCTTGCTGCAGAGCCGACCGCAAGGGCCCGATGCCTTGTGTCGGCGAGTAGGCGTTCTTGCCGCCGCGGATCGCATCGATCGCCGCCTCTTGAATCGACTCGGGGACATCGAAGTCCGGTTGTCCGATCGACAGATTGATCGGGTCTTTTAACTTGGCCGCCAAATCAAAGACTTTACGAATCCCGCTGGCGTCAAAGGTCGTGGTGCGATCGGCGATCCAAGGATGCATGGTTCTGCTATGCTCTGGGAAATCGGTGGGGACGCGGCGTCAGACGTCACGTCGAAACGAAGCTGGGCAGATTCTAGACGAGAGACGACTTGTGGCCGAGGTGCTATACGTTGAACCGGTGATTCGGTTTTGTGCGGTGATTTCTGGCGACGCCCTGATTCGGCGGCGGGCGATCGAGACATTGGAAAGCCAATGGGGTGAGATTTTTCATCATGCCGACCCCCTGCCGTTCGAAGCCGGCGGTTACTACGCCGGATCGATGGGCGAGCACTTGCGAAAGGAACTGATCGGTTTTCGGCAGCCCTGTGACGCCGCTGAACTGGCCGATTGGAAACATTGGACCAACAGCTTGGAAACGCAGGTCGCTGCAGCGGAGTCCGGTCCCGCACGCCCGTTGAACCTGGATCCCGGCTACATCACCCAGGCCAAGCTGGTCCTGGCGACGACGAAGGACCGTGATCATCGCGTTTACCTGCGCGACGGGATGTTCGGCGAGATCACGCTGACGTACACGGCCAAACAATGGGTGCACCATCGTTGGACCTACCCCGACTACCGAACCGCCGCCGTGGCCGAGTTCGCGACCACCTGCCGCAACCACCTGCGCGCAACCCTGCAAGGCGGCGAAGGGTTTCGGCGACGTGAGTGAGTGGGGGATGCCGATGCCGGGGACGTCGTGCTGTATCCCGGAGGGGGTCGCGGTCAATGGCCTTTCCGTTTGGCACTGATGATGGTAGCGGAACGGCGCAAGCCGTCCGGTGACGCCGCCACTGATCATGGTAGCGGAACGGCGCGAGCCGTCCGGTGACACCGCCACTGATCATGGTAGCGGAACGGCGCGAGCCGTCCGGTGACGCCGCCCGGGCGGCGCGAAGGACCGGAGGGCTTGCGCCCTGCCGCTAAACGATGTTCCTGCTACCGCGAACGCACCAACGTGGCCAAGTCGATGTTCTGCTCTCGGACGATCGTGTCGACGTCTTGCAAAAAACGATCCGCATCGACGGGGTAACCCGCGGTGGGGCGAAGCGGTTGTGGTGCCAGGCAGGCGAAGTACGCGTTGAACGATTCCATCGCCTTTTCCCGGAGGTACTTGGCGACCATCGACGAAAACGCCACCGGCGTGAAGGAATCGCCCTTGACCGTGAAGCGGATCGTGAACTCGCCGTCACGGTAGGGCACCGCATAGCGGCTTTCGTCTTTCGATTCTGCGCTGACACGAATCAGCGTACCGTCGAAGACCGTTTGCAAGGGGCCGGCGTAATAGCGGCGTCCGCCATGCCGATCGCAAAACACCGCGACCTGTTCGTCGGGAGCGATCGCAAGCTCGTCCAGCAGAGACTTCACAAGCTCTAACGTGGTTTGTGACAACAGGTCCGACTTGTTCGCTCCGCCGCGGCACGACCGATTGAAGGCGGCGGCGGTGATCACGCGCGTTTTCATTCCGGCCAGCTGTGCCGGACCCGATTGCCACGCCGTGACCAGCGGACTCGCCGATCCCGTGTCGATCGTCTGTTCCAGCAACCCCGCAAGCCAGGGTGATGCACCGATCGAGTCCCGGTCGTCTGCCGCCAGATCATCGACAAGGTCCAAACGTTCGGTGGCCAAACCACACCACCGGGCTCCGCCCAGCGTGACGCACTCCAGTTTGCCATAGCCGCCGGATTGCTTGGTGACCGATCGTGGTTGAAACACGGCTTTGGAATCATTGACGACGATCCGCCCGCCGGACACGGTCACGGGCTTGGCGACGGCCGCAAAGGCTTCTAGAAGATCGCCCGGGCTGGCCTCACCGACTGCAAGTTTCCAGGCGGAAGCCGACACGACCAGCGGCCCCAGTTTGGGGCCGTACCCGGCTTCGTCGGTCGCAATGAGTATCATGAGTGGTTTCCGTTCCGGTTCGCATTTTTGCTCAGTGTCCGGTTCGCATTTTTGCTCAGTGTAAGGAGGCGCGGTCGATTTCGCGATCCGCCCCTGCCAGTCAATCGGTGTTAGACTAGTTGTCATCGGTTCGACCAAGACGATGCGCGGCCTGCCGTTAGCGCGAGCCGATCCCACCTTCACACTCCATTGGCGGATGATTGATGAAACTTTCTCGACGCGATGTCATTGCGGCCTCGGCCGGAGCATTCTCCCTGGCGGCCTGTTCTCCCGCGCTGGCCTTGTCCGAGTCGAAACGCAAGTTCACCGTTGACCTTCGCTGGGGCAGCATCGGCGTCAAGGCGAACCAGAACGAAGCGATCGAGTTGGCGGCAAAACATGGCTTTGAGTCCGTCGCCGCGGCACCTCATGACTTGGCCAAGCTGTCCGATGCCGAAAGCGAAGCGTTGGTCGGCGACTTGAAAGCGAAAGGGCTGGTCTGGGGCTCCTCGGGGCTGCCCGTCGATTTTCGCAAGGATGAGGCAAAATTCAAAAGTGATCTCGCCGCCTTGCCCGCTCTAGCCGCGGCGCTGCGTCGCGCCGGTGTCGACCGAATGGGCACCTGGATCTCGCCGTGCCACGACGAACTGAGCTACGACGCCAACTTCCGACAACACGCCGATCGGCTCCGCGAGTGCGCCAAGATCCTAAACGACCACGGGCTGCGATTGGGGCTGGAGTATGTCGGCACCTCGACGTTGCGTAACTCCAAACGATTCCCGTTCCTTTACACCATGCGCGAAACGGCGGAACTGCATTCGGCCATCGGCATGGACAACATGGGGTTCGTGCTCGATTCCTGGCATTGGTACACCGCCGGCGAAACCGCCGACGACATCCGCTCGTTGAATGCACGGCAGATCGTCGGCTGTGACTTGAATGATGCGCCCGCGGGGCTGGCGGTCGACGAACAGATCGACAACCGACGTGAATTGCCGGCGGCGACGGGAGTCATCGACGTGAAGTCTTTCCTGCAGGCCCTGATCGACGTCGGTTATGACGGTCCGGTTCGCGCCGAACCTTTCAATCAAGCCCTCAACAAGCTGGACAACGACGAAGCCTGTGCGGCGACGTCCAAGGCCATCCACCAAGCGATCGCGCTCGTAGAGTAGGCATCTTGCTTGCGCCACGGCTAACTCGTAGCTCGTTCCAAGGCTCCGCCTTGGGACGAGCGGCCGGTGTGGCTCCGCCACACGCGGATCCCGGCCAGCGGGCTGTCGTTTTTGTGAGCCGCGACGCGTAAGCGGCCGGGCACTGCGACGCTGCCCGAGGCCTTACGGCCAGCGGCTCACCATTGACTCCGCAGATCCCGACTCAATCGACAGCCCGCCAGGCGGCGGGAGCCTCCCTCAAAGTGTGTTCCCAGGCGGAGCTTGGAAACAAGGACGCCGCGCGCAAAAAAAAACGCGTGGTCGGTTTGACCACGCGTTTGATCTAGATCGTTCAATCGGTTCGGTACGCGAAGAGTCTTTGTGATCCCGGATGACGCAAAGAGCTTCCAACCGGCCGATATGATTCTCCGCGGCTCAATAGTCGATCGACGCGCCCAGGCTGACCCCTTGGACCCAGTGGCTGCCTTCGACGATGTCGTAGGCGACCGGCGTCACGTTGGCACCGATGTTGCCGGTGTCACGATTGCGATTGATCTGGTCGCCCGCCATCGCCACGTTGTCGAAGTACAAGAACGTGTAGCCGACGGTGAACGAGACGTGGTCGCGGAACCGGTAACCGATGGTGAAGTCCATTTCGGGAATGAACGTGAACACATCTTGCGTTTGCGTTCCCTGTTCGTCGTTGATCAGGACGCTCGAATTCTGCGTCGAGATCGCTGCGTTGGCCAGAAAGTCGGTCGTCGTGCCGACCTTGCGGACCGTTTGCTCCATGTTCCCCAAGTGAACCTTGGTCAGAGCTCGGGCCGTCCAACGTCCGCGAGCGACCATCGATTCAAAACCGAGTTGACCACCGTTGAAGCGGTTTTCGGTGTCGAACAAGCTGGCGAAGGCCGTTCCGGCGAGGTTCGGGTTCGTCCCCGCATTGGTGTCACTTCTGAAGCTTGCGATCGAGATCATGTCGTCCAGTTCGGCGTAGGTGTAACCGGCGATGAACTCCAGACGCGATGACTTGTTGTGGCAGAACGTCATCCGGGCATAACCATCGGCCATGAACAAGTCCGTTGCGTATTCCGCTTGGACATTGCCGGTGAACAAGTTCTGTTGACTGATGATGACCGAGTCCTCTTGTGCGGTGCCCGGGTTGAACCGGGGAACGAAGTAGTAGGGACGGCCGAGCGAACGGGCCGCCGCATCGGTTTGGTCACCGCTGGCGGAGTAATCGTCGCCGTTTTCGCCGATCCACAGAGCGCGTCCGCCGATGCCGAAGCTGTCGGTCAGGTAGCGTCCCACGTCCGTGCGAATGCCGCCGGAAAGGCCGCCATCGAGATCGTCACCGAACTCCACGGTGGCTGCCGGCAAGACGGGAAACACACCGGGCGCGGCAGAGGTCACCAGTGGTGGCGCTTGTCGCTCGGCATGGAACATCAACATCGCTTCGGCACGCATCCAGCCGTCCTTGCCGCACAGGTTGAGCAGGCCGGCTAAGCCGCCGCCCTTGCTGCCACACATGCTGTCGCAGCCGACACCATCGCAACCGGGGCTGTCGCAACTATCGCAACCGCCGATCGCTCGCTTCAATCCGCCGTCAAAGAAGCCGGCAGGCTGCAGATCACCGACGGTCACCGGGGCGTAATCGCTGATCGGTGCTACGGGAGCTGCAAACGGGGAACCAACGTGCACCGGGGCATCGGAGGCGACATCGCCGACGAATGCTTGTGGGGAATCGTTGGCGGGGACATACTGATTGTTGTCAGCCTGGGCCGACGCTGAGGCGGACAGCAACAGCGCTGCCAGGGTCATGCCTCGAAAGTTTTTCTTCATTATTGTAGTCTCGCGCAGTCCGGGATTACTGGAACGACTGGTATAAGACGATCGACGGAAACGAGCGTTAGATCGAGAACGTCCCTTATGGTGCTTAAAGTCGGCGTATCCCTCCCAACTTCAACACTCAAACTGCCTGGACTTTCCAAAGTGCGGGAAAAACAGCGTTTTGAGCGGTAGACTGGGGTTCGCAAAGCTCCCCAAGCACTCTGCGTTTGCTAAATCTTTTCGCAAATTGGTCCCCCAAATAGCTCGATGACCGACCAAGACCCCGGCCAAAACGACGCCAGATCGAGCCGCCAGCCCGATCCGACCGATTCCGTGGACACCCAAATCGAGCCTCCCACCGGAAGCCGCGATACGATCGCCGAACCCCAGTCGAACACCGCGACCGCAGCGGATCCCGAACCCGGGCCGATCGAGCCGGCCGAACGAAAGGTCGTCCGAGCGACCGAAATCATTCCCGCCGACAAGCCCCGAGGCGACGCTGACAATGCCCGCGGCGACGCCGGAACGCCCCCGGCCACCATCGCCCCGGAGCGTTTTCAGTCGGTCGGCACCAAGTCGATGTCGATCTTTTCCGGTGGCGGTTTCCACCCCAAAATGGTGCGTTGGAAGCGGATGCTCACCGAAATCAACGAGCTCGAACCGACGCTGCAACCGGAGTCCGACAACGACCTTCGCAAACGGTCGTTGGCGCTGCGGTACCGCGCCATGGCCGGCGAAAAACTGGCCAAGCTGCTTCCCGAAGCCTACGCCTTGGTTCGCGAAGCCGGCCGGCGAACGCTCGGCATGCGGCACTATGACGTCCAGATGATCGGCGGCATTTCGCTGTTCGAAAGCCACATCGCGGAAATGCAGACCGGTGAAGGAAAAACGTTGACCGCGACGCTGCCGCTGTACCTGCATTGCCTGGTCGGCAAAGGCGCCCACCTGGCAACGGTCAATGATTACTTGGCCAAACGGGACGCCGAATGGATGACCCCGATCTACAACTTGCTGGGCGTCAGCGTCGGAATCATCCAGACGCCCGACGACCAAGGGGCCAGACGCAAATCGTATGGCTCCGCGGTCACCTACGGGACGGCCAAAGAGTTCGGATTCGATTTCCTGAGAGATCGTTTGCTGTTACGCGCCCAGAACCGCATCCAGACCGAGATGTTGGGCGATGGCGGCGGCGGATTCTCCGATTCCGGCGATAAACCGGTCATGCGTGGCATGCACTTCTGCCTGGTCGACGAAGCGGACAGCATTTTGATCGATGAAGCCCGCACGCCGCTGATCATCGGCAGCCTGGAAGACACCGTCCGGGACCAAATCGTGGAAACCTATCGCTGGGCTTCCGAGCACGCACCCGAATACGAACTGGACGATCACTTCACGATCGACGATGACACCAAGCAGTACGAACTGACCGCGCGGGGCCGGCAGAAAGTCCGTGCCCTGCCCAAGAGCAATCTGGTCCGCACGATGGGCCTGGTCGATCTGTACGAATACACCGAGCGGGCGATCAAGGTTTTCCGCGAATTCCTGCTCGATCGCCAATACGTCGTGCGTCCCAACGACAAGGGCGTGGATGAAATCGTGATCGTTGATGAATTCACCGGCCGACTGGCCGAAGGGCGAAAGTGGCGCGACGGAATCCACCAGGCGATCGAGTCCAAAGAGAATCTCGAGATCAGCGTTCCCACCGGCCAGGCGGCACGGATCACGGTCCAAGACCTGTTCCTCCGCTACAACCACTTGGCCGGCATGACCGGAACCGCGGCGACCAGTGCGCGTGAACTGAAACGGATCTATCGCACGCCCGTGTTGCGGGTCCCGACCAACCGGCCGCCCAAACGCAAGCGACTGGCCGACCGCGTGTTCGGCTCGATCGATGCCAAGTTTCAAGCGATCGTCGATGAGGTCAAGACGATTCACGAGACGGGTCGCCCGGTGTTGATCGGAACGCGTTCGATCGACAAGAGCGAAATGCTGTCGCGGATGCTGCACGAGATCGGCATTGAGCACCAGGTTCTCAACGCAAACAACGTCGCGATGGAAGCCGAAATCGTCGCCGATGCGGGCCAACACGGGCGGGTCACCGTGGCCACCAACATGGCCGGCCGCGGTACCGACATCAAACTCACCGACCAGATCGTCCAACTCGGCGGGATGCACGTGATTTGCACCGAGTTGCATGATGCGGCACGGATCGACCGCCAGCTGATCGGACGTTGTGGACGCCAGGGCGACCCGGGTTCGTACCGCCAATACCTGTCGTTGGACGACGACATTCTCAAAGGCGGCTTGGGACCGGACAAAGCCGAGAAGCTGAAAGCCCGTGGGGAAAGTTTGACCGATTCGGTCGACTCCTACGCCAAACTGTTCCGCCGCGCCCAACGCAAAGTGGAAAAGAAGCACTTTCGCGACCGGATGGTGCTGTTACATCACGAAAAGGAACGCAAGAAGATGCAGCGTGAAATCGGCCAGGATCCTTACCTAGACACCCCAGACTGACGCAATTGGGGGATCTTTTTTTCGGCTTTGGCTCAAGTCGCACTGGACGTCTGCCGACAGGGGTTTCAATTCGAAAAAAAGCCAAAAACCGGGCTCGGCCGAGCTTGACAGGGCAATCGAAAACACCGTATCCCCGGCTCCGTGTCCATTAGCTCCCGGCACTTCCGCCCACTTCGGTCGGTCAAGCGTCGGGGCCCGAATGGCGACGGCCAGACGCGGTCCGTCACCGTCCGGGGCTCGCGAAAGGTCGGTCCTCATTGGTTGGACAGACGTGCCGTGGGGCTAAGCCGACGATGGGTTTTCGTGAACGTAGGCGGAAACTCCATGTGTATCCAACGAAGTCTCACCGCGAAGAAGGAGTGTCGCGTTGAAACGCCACGAAAAACTTTTCGGCCTCAATCGCAATCGATGGGGCGGCGCCGTAATGGCGTGGCTTGTAGGGGCGTCCAGCGTCTCTGCCCAGCTACCGATGCCAGGCATGAGCCTGCCATCCAACGACAAAACGGGTGCGGCAACTGCTGTCGCTCCTTCCTACGCACAAGGTGGCTCGGCCCTGCCGGCCGGCTACAGGGTGCCCAACGCGACGGTCGAAAGTCGCCCTGCCAGCGGAAAACAGCTCGTCCAGCAGGCTCGCGCCGCGCTGGCCGGCGGCCAGTACGAAATGGCCGTCAATGCTTTCCGCCAGGCTTCGGCGGCGGCGAAGTCGGATCCGAACCTTTCGGCCGATGTCGCACGGCTTCGTGTCGATCTGCAGATCGCCGGAATCGACGGCGAACTGCTGAACGTTCCGGCTCCGGCGCCCAAGCGTTTGTCCACCGGGATCAACGCCGCACCGCTGGCCACCGCAGCAGCGTCCGACAGCTCGGACATGCCCGCGGCCCATCGTGAAGCACTGCGATTGATCGCCGTCGGACGCGCTACGCTGGATCGGGGCGATACCGCCACGGCACTGCGTCTGGCACGTCAGGCCCAATCGCTGAACGCCCCCGAAGCGGCACCCCAGGTGTGGCAATTCGTCTTGGATGCCGAATCGGCCGCCAAGCGCGCCGGCACCATGGATTCCCAAATCGCCTTGGCCGGCGGTCAACAGGAAATCGGCAGCGACGAAGCAGGCTTCATCAAGCAAATGCTGTTCAATGCCGACGCCAACGCCGGACTGGAGAACGTCGGCGGCGGAGCCGTTGCCCAAGTGCAAGCACTCGGCGCGCCGATCCCGCCGTTGCCCCAAACCGAATTGGGCCAACCGGGAACCGATCCGAACCGGCTGTATCAGGCCGGATTGCAGGCGCTTCAAGCCGGCGATCAGGAAACCGCTCGCAAGAACTTTGTCGAAGCGTGGAAGTACGAAGATCAGCTGGACTTGGCGACCCGACAGGGCCTCAAGGACAAACTGACGTTGCTGCAACCGGCCCGACTGCCGCGGACCGGCGGCGAGCCACAGCTTTCCACGATCGATCAGGCCGATGCGGAATCACGCGAGCAAACCCAACGGCTGTATCGAGAGATCACCGCCGAAATGGCCAAAGCTGCCGAAATCCGAGAATCGGCTCCGCTGGACGCCCTCGACAACCTGAACCGCCTCCGCCGACGCGTCGACGGTTCCAACGTCGATGAAACCAGCAAACGCACGCTCGCCCGTTTGGTCGACCGTGAACTGGAAAAGCAAAAGCAGTACGTCGAATCCAATCGTGCGTCGATCGAGTTGGAACTTCAAAACGATGCGGTCCGAACCGAGTTGGCCACCGATGCCGCTCGCGAAGCCCAAATCGATGAAGAGATCTCCGGGTTGGTCAACACGTTCAACGACTTGATCCGCGAACGTCGGTACTCCGAAGCGGAAGTGGTCGCGAAACAAGTGGGCGAGCTGAAACCCGGCTCCACCATCGCGACGACGATGTTCCACAAGAGCCGATTCGCCACTCGCGATCAAATCATGCGGGACATCCAAGCCGGCAAAGAAGAACTGGTCTACAAAGGCCTGGAAGACGTCGAGTACTCCGCGTCGCTCTCCGACGGCTTGGATCCCAATCAGCCGATGACCTTCGGACGTGATCCACAATCGTGGCACGAATTGACACTTCGTCGTTCCCGTGACACCGGTTCGCTGTACGGCACCGTTCAAGAGCAAAAACTGAAACAGCAGTTAAGCACTCCGGTCAATGTCCAGTACAACAAACGCCCGCTGGTCGAAGTCATCGAAGACTTGAAGAAAGTCACCGGCATGCCGATCGTGATGAACCAACGAGCCATGGAAGCGGTTCGCGTTCAGATCGATACTCCGGTGACCCTGGAACTGCAAAACCAGATCGAACTCAAGAGCGCCCTGAATCTGATTCTGGAACCCCTGGATCTGGGCTATGAGATCAAGGACGAGGTGCTGCAAATCACCAGCGCCGAAGCCAAGCGTGCCAACGTGATCACGCGGGTGTACAAGGTCGCCGACTTGGTGACTCCGATCCCGAACTTCACGTCCAGCTACGAAGACGGGTTGGCCGGGGCTCTGCGAGCCGCCTATCAAATGACCAACCCGCGGATGGACGTGCAGATGATGCCGGTCCGAATGACCGACCTTGCTTCGCGACAGGCCAACGCCTTGCAGCCGAGCAAGATGGCACCGAACATGCTCGGCCAATACGCCCCGGGTGGCGCTCAGGGCGGCTTCGGCCCCCAAAACCCGCCCAACGGCAGCGGTGGTGGTGGCTCCTTCGCAGACTTCGATTCGCTGATGAGCCTGATCGAAACGACCGTCGTTCCGGACACCTGGGAAGCACTCGGTGGCAACAGCACCATGGCTCCCTATCCCCAGAACCTCAGTCTGATCATCAGCACGACCAGCGATGTTCACGACCAGATCGTCGACTTGATCGAATCGCTGCGTTCGCTGCAGAACCTTCAAATCACGATCGAAGTGCGATTCATCACGCTCTCCGATACGTTCTTTGAACAGATCGGCGTCGACTTCAACGTCCAGTTCGACGACAACGTCCAGACGCTTCCCGATGACGACAGTGGCCCGAGTGTCACCGTCGGATTCGACGGGATCTCTGGATTGCCGACGGCCGACTTGGACATCGCGTTCAACAACGGATCCTTCGGCGTCGTCCCGGCCTTCGGTGCACCCGACCCCGGAGCCCTGTCATCGATCGGTTTCGCCATCCTCAGCGACATCGAAGCGTTCTTCTTCCTGCAAGCCGCCCAAGGCGACGAGCGGACGAACGTGATGCAGGCTCCCAAGGTCACGTTGTTCGACGGCCAGATCGCCACGATCTCCGACCAGAGCCAGCGTCCCTTCGTGACCAGTATCACGCCCGTTGTCGGTGACTTCGCCGTCGCCCAACAACCCGTGATCGTCGTCCTCAACGAAGGCACCCAGTTGAACGTGCAAGGGATCGTCAGCGATGACAAGCGATTCGTACGCCTGACCTTGGTGCCCTTCTTCAGCCAAATCGGTGACGTCGACACCTTCACGTTTGAAGGAACGCGAACGACACGACGAAACAGCCGCGCCGAAGAAGACACCAACGGCGACGGCGTCGTCAACGAAGACGATGCGGTCGACACCGAAGATGAAGAAGACATCATCTCCGGTTCGACGGTCCAGTTGCCGACCTTCGCGTTCACCCAAGTCAGCACGACGGTGAGCGTGCCCGACGGAGGAACGATCCTGCTCGGCGGAATCAAACGACTCAGCGAAGGACGCACCGAACGCGGTGTTCCGATGCTCAGCAAGATTCCCTACATCAGCCGACTGTTCCGCAACGTCGCCGTCGGACGCGACGCCTCCAGCTTGATGCTGATGGTCACCCCACGGATCATCATCCAAGAGGAAGAAGAGTTCGCTCAAACCGGATTCGATCCCAACCGCTAAGCGGTCACCGATCGAACAAGATCAAACGAAAACGCGGCGTGGCCAAACGGGTCACGCCGCGTTTTTTTTTCAAGTTTCAAGTTTCAAGTTTCAAGTTTCAAGTTTCAAGTTTCAAGTTTCAAGTTTCAAGTTTCAAGTTTCAAGTTTCAAGTTTCCTGAAACCTGAAACCTCACCCCCCCGGGTGGACTCTCCGGGGGGGGACCGAAGTTCGCGATACGGGGCGCAAAACACCCCCTTTACGGCGGAGTTTGACGGTTAGGCGAGCCCCTGGAAGAGTGGAAAGGACAGAAATCGGGTTTTGTCAAGCCAGAATTCCTTGACCGATACTAATTTTGTTCTAGAGTTGACTGTCAGGAGTGGCTGTCCCTACCTCCCAATAGTGACGCCGCATTGAACCGGCCTACAGCGATCTTGCCGAATGACCTCCCGTCGGACGCTGGTTCGCCCCGTAGGCATCAATTCGATTTATCAGGCCGGTCAACGAAAGGACTGAAACAATGTTGGTTTTATCGCGAAAAAAGAACGAGAGTATTGTCATCAACAACGACATCAAGATCGTTGTTGTCGAGATCCGTGGCGACAAGGTTCGACTCGGCGTGGAGGCTCCACGCGAAGTCCCCGTGCACCGCCGCGAAGTCTACGAGGCGATTCAGAAAAGTTTGGAGTCCGGAGACGCGGCCGTCGACGCTTAGTGTCTCGCACGGTGACGAGGTTTTCTTCGAAGCACCGGCTCAGCAGCGTTTTCTCCCGAGCAGATGCCTGATGTGGCCGTCCCCGAGCCCCCACCACGGTGCGTCATTTCTTCCTTGCTCGTCGATTCGAGCAAAAATTGCGCCGTTTTTCCGAGTGGGCGACACGAACCCTTGACGGTTCGTCGGGGTCTTCGCTAAAACTCCGCCCAGTGATGAGTCACCCAGGTTGCTCATCGCCATGGCCCCTTCGTCTAGCGGTCTAGGACACCGCCCTTTCACGGCGGCGACACGGGTTCGAGTCCCGTAGGGGTCACCTGCAACAATCCCCGGATGGCGTTTCCCAACGCCATCCGGGGATTTTTATGCGCCGAGCGACGGCGGCAAACGTAGTCCGATGCCACTTCGTGTTAGCGGAACGGCGCGAGCGGCCTGTCGATTGAGTCGGGATCTGCTGAGTCAATGGTGAGCCGCTGNNCGTCGCGGCTCACAAAAACGACAGCCCGCGAGCCGTCCGGTTGTAGCTGAAAACAGCTTGCAAGACCGGAGGGCTCGCGCCCTGCCGCTAAGACGATGCTGTTCGCCAACCGGCCACGGACGCATCGGCCGTTGGTATGATCCTCGTTGCCTTTCACTCTGAGGATCCCGATGAAGTCCATTACCACGCCCGCACTGCTGTTTCTGTTTTCGCTGCTCGTTTTGCCAGTCGGCTCGTTGGCGGCCCCGCCGAATCTGGTCGTGTTCCTCGCCGACGATGCGGGCTGGGGTGATTTCAGCTGGTCCGGCAATCGACAAGTCTCCACCCCCAACATCGACTCGATCGCCAAGGGCGGTGTGTCGTTGGACCGATTTTACGTGTGCTCAGTGTGCGCTCCGACACGGGCGGAGTTTCTGACCGGTCGTTACCACCCCCGTGGCGGCGTCAGCGGCGTGTCGACGGGTAAGGAGCGGCTAGACCCCGACGAAAAAACAATCGCCGATGCCTTCCACGCAGCGGGCTACGCGACCGGTGCGTTCGGAAAGTGGCACAACGGCAGCCAATGGCCCTACCATCCGATGGCCCGCGGTTTCGATGAATACTTCGGCCACACCGCCGGTCATTGGGGGGAGTACTTTGACGCACCGTTGGAAGAAAACGGACGCATGGTCCGCACCCGAGGATACATCGTCGATGTCTGCACCGATCGCGCCCTGGATTTCATCGATCGAAACAAAGCCAATCCCTTCGTTTGTTACGTCCCCTTCACCACGCCACATTCCCCTTGGACAGCGCCAGAAAAGGATTGGAAGCGTTTCAAAGACAAACCGATCACGCAGCGTGCGACCGACACCAAGGCGGAGGTCGACGACCACACGCGCTGCGCGTTGGCGATGGTCGAGAATCAGGATTGGAACGTCGGACGTGTGCTCGATCGACTTGCCGAACACGGCATCGATGACAACACCATCGTCGTTTATTTCTCCGACAACGGTCCCAACAGCCACCGCTGGACCGGCGGCATGAAGGGCCGCAAAGGCACCACCGACGAAGGCGGACTGCGATCGGTCTGCTACATCCGATGGCCCGCCAAGTTGCCGGCCGGGCACACCGTCACACCGATCTGCGGCGCAATTGACCTGATGCCGACCCTGACATCGCTGGCGGGCGTGAAACGAGTCGGTGACAAACCGCTCGATGGGCGCGATCTGACACCCTTGTTGATGCAACCGACGGCGGATCATCAGAACACCGACTGGACCGAACATCGGCATTTCTCCCACTGGGCGAACAAAGTCAGCGTGCGCACTCAAACGCATCGCCTGGACCACCAAGGTAACTTGTTTGACATGATCGCCGACCCCGGACAAACGACTCCGGTGAATGCACAGCAACCCGAACTCGCGGCGGAACTGACCGCAGCGGTCGAAGCCTGGCGTCAAGAAATGTTCGGAACCGATGCACCGGCACCGCGGCAACCGGCGAATAAAAAGAGGGGCGGCCAATCCATTGATCCTCGTCCCTTCACCGTCGGCTACCGTGAATTTCCGATCACGATGCTGCCGGCCCGTGACGGCGAACCGCGCGGCGGTGTCCGACGCAGCAGCGGAGCCCCCAACTGCTCGTACTTCGTCGATTGGACCAGCACCGACGACAGCATGGTCTGGCTGATCGAGGTGAACACGGCGGGCCGTTATGGTGTCACGATTGATTACACCTGCAAGGTTCCCGATGCCGGCTCGACGATCCAGCTGAGCTTCAGCGGCTCGAAGCTGACGGGGAAAGTCGCACCCGGCTGGGACTCGCCGCTGTACACGAATCAGGACACGCTGGAACGGCCCAAAGGCGAGAGCCAGATGAAGGAATTCCGAACGCTGGAACTCGGCCAGATCGACCTGCCCACCGGCACCGGACCGCTGACCTTGCGGGCGATCGACATCCCCGGCCAATCCGTGATGGACGTCCGCCGGGTCACATTGACCCTGTTGCCTTAAGTTGAAACATTGACGCAGCACCAGACATGCTGACGCACGCCCCGAATGCGAGTGCTTGATGAGTGATTTGTATGTGAACCAACGGTTGACGATCCCGTCGTCGGAATTGGCGATCAGCGCTGCGCGAAGCAGCGGTCCGGGCGGACAGAACGTGAACAAGGTGAATTCCAAGATCACACTGCGGTGGTCACCGGAAAAATGCACGGCGATCGATCCGGGTTGGCGAAACCGCTTCATCGCGCGGCACGCCAACCGGATCACCAAGGACGGCGAGCTGGTCTTGCACAGCGAACGCTACCGCGACCAACCGCGGAATTTGGCCGACGCCCGCTTTCGGCTGGTCGAAATGCTGCTGGAATGCCGAGAACCGGCCAAGAAGCGAAAGAAAACCCGGCCGACGCTCGGCAGCAAACGGCGCCGCAAGGAAGCCAAAACCAAACTCAGCCAGAAAAAACAAAGTCGCCGTCAATCATTCGATTGACGAGGCGGTGGCGGCAACTGCAAACGGAAGCAGCATCCGCTGCCGCTGGGCGGATCGAGGATCACGATCGCTCCGCCGTGCTCTTTGAGAATTTTTGCGCTGACGGGCAACCCCAGCCCTGTTCCCCGCGCCCCTTTTCTCGACTCGAACAGCGAAAAAATCTTTTGCCGATCCTCGGGCGAGACTCCGGGTCCGTTGTCGATCACATCGATGTACCAGCCCACTTGATCGTCGTACCCGGTTTCGACCTTGACCTTGCCCACCGTTGCCGGCGGATCGTTCTCGTTCTGCTCCTGCAATTCCGATTCATGATCGCCTTTGACGGCATCGATCGCATTGGTGACCAGATTGAGAATCGCCTGATGCATCGCGTCAGGATCGAAAAACGCGGGAGGCATGTCGACATCGGTCTGCAAGGTCAATTCGACAGCGGATTCACCGGCTCGACTGGCCATCAGTTCGACCACATCGGCCGCCGTCTCGTTCAAGTCGGCTTCGACCTTTTGTGGCTGACGTTCTTTGGAAAACGTCAACATGTCCATCACGAGATTGGAGATCCGTTCTTGATTCCGATCGACCATCCCCCAGCCCCGGCGGACGGCATCGGTGTCGTCACGTTTCAATCCCGCTTCGATCAGATAGCTTCCGCCGCGGATGCCTTGCAGAATGTTCTTCACATGATGCGAGAGCGTGGCGATGGTTTGTCCCATGGCGGCCAGGCGTTCGCTTTGCAGCAGCGCGGAGTAGTAGAACGTGTCCTCGATCGCCAAGGCCGCTTGGTGCCCGATGGCCGTGATCAGCCGCAGGTGCTCGTCGGTGAAACGGTGGGTCTTTCCGCGTCGAACGATTTGGCCGGGGGAAGTGTAGGTATCGATGTACAGGGCGCCGACGATGTCGTAGCGCCCCTGCAACGGCACACAAAGCGCCTCGCGGACACCGCCCTGGACGATCGATGCCGCGGCGTCAAACCGCGCGTCGTCGGTCGCGTCACTCGTCCGGACTCCCTCGGCACGGTCCAAGACGTAATCCAAGATCGTGCTGCTGATGCTGATCGGCGCTTCGTCATGGCGCTGACCGTCGGCCGATTGGCGATCGCATCGTGCGGCCGGTCGCAATTGATTGGTTTCGTTGTCTCGCAGCATGATGCATCCGCGATCGGCGTCGACCCAATCGAACACCAACCGCAAGATCCGATCGAGCAACTCATCCAGATCGTCGGTCCGGCCGACCGCCAGCGCGGTCAAATACATGACCTCCAGTGAGCGATCGCTATCGGTGATCGTATTCATCACCGGTTCGACCGAATCGACCGAGGAGTCGGACGGATCGGACGAGGGAGAGAGTTCGGTTTCGAACGGCGCCACCGCCTCGGCGACCTGATCCGTCAGTCGTACCGGATCCAAGCGGATGCCGCTGGTTCGCGACGTGGGACGGACCAACGACGAAATGATCCGGCTGGCGTCGGCACCGCTGCTTTGCCGCACGATATCCACACCGTGTGCGGCTTCGATCGCGGTAGGTTGCCCCGTTCCGGTGAAAATCAACAGCGTGCTGCCGATCTCGATGCGATCACCGCTGAGCAGTTTTTGGTCGCGGATCCGTTTTCCATTGACCTGCGTTCCGTTGCTGCTCTGCAAATCGACCAGATGGCAATCACTGGATGCATCGATCCGAATTTCAGCGTGCAGACGTGAAGCTTCGCTATCGAGCAACTGGACATCGTTTTGCGTGTCGCGGCCGATGCGCACGACATCTCCGTCGAGCACAAAGTGCTTTCCCTGATCTCGTCCGCGAACAACGTAAAGCGATGCCATATCCCAAAGATAACGTGTTCCGATGCCGGTTTAACCCCGGCACGGCCAATTCGTGCCCCCTGGCAAGATTTGTTCCGGGTTTGTCGCGACCGGGCCACGCGGTCGCCCCAGCGGTTAAAATAATGTCGTCCATCCGGACGCATCCCTGTTCTCAAAAAGTGAGTTTTATGGTCCAACCGCCACCGATCGAATCCGGCACCGCATCCGACCCCGTAGATGACGCCGCAAAAGCCGCCGAATTGGTCAAAGCCTGCCAGGCGGTCCGGCAGCAAGTCGGACGTGTCGTCGTCGGCCAGGAAGACGTCATCGAGCAATTGCTGATCGCAATCCTCTCCCGCGGCCACTGCCTGCTCGAGGGTGTGCCGGGGCTGGCGAAAACGCTGATGATTCGCACGCTCGCCGAATCGATGCACCTGAAGTTTCACCGCATTCAGTTCACGCCCGATCTGATGCCCGGCGATATCACGGGCACCGACATCATTCAAGAAGACCCGGAAACCGGACGCCGTCAATTGCTGTTCGAACGCGGCCCGGTGTTCACCCAAATGTTGTTGGCCGACGAGATCAACCGCACGCCGCCAAAGACCCAAGCCGCACTGCTCGAAGCGATGCAGGAACACGAGGTCACCGCGGGCGGAAAAACGTACAAACTGGACGAACCGTTCTTCGTCTTGGCGACGCAAAACCCGATCGAACAGGAGGGGACGTATCCCCTACCCGAAGCCCAACGAGACCGGTTCCTGTTCCACGTGGTGGTCGACTACCCCAGTCGCGAAGAAGAGTCCGAGATCGTCGACCGAACCACGTCAACCTTTGACGCAACCGTCCAAGCCGTGGTCACGGGCGAGCAGATCATCGCGTTCCAAAAAACCGTGCGACGCGTTCCCTTGCCGCCGCACGTCAAAGAATGGGTGCTCGATGCGGTCCGCGCGGTGCGGCCCAGCGACCCGAACTGCGCCCCCTGGGCCAAAGAATGGATCGAGTGGGGGCCGGGACCGCGGGCCAGTCAGCAATTGGTGCTGGCGTCCAAGGCCCGGGCGCTAATGCACGGCCGCCCCCACGTCACGCTCGATGACGTGCAAAAACTGGCGTTCCCGGTGCTACGCCACCGCATCGTTCCGACATTCACCGCCGAGGCCGATGGGATCACCGTCGATGATCTGATTCGCCGATTGATCAAAGACCTAGCGCCCAAGAAATCAGCCGCGCTGTAACCCTGCCCCAAGCTTCCAGCTTGCTGGCGGTGGCGTAAGCTTCCAGCTTGCGATGGTGGCGTAAGCTTCCAGCTTGCGATGGTGGCGTAAGCTTCCAGCTTGCGATGGTGACGCATCGCGTCACCATCGGTCGCGGATTGGCAAGCAGGATGTTACGGTCTGTCGTTTTTGTGAGCCGTGACGCGTAAGCGGCCGGGCACTGCGACGTTGCCCGAGGCCTTACGGTCAGCGGCTCACCATTGGCTCAGTAGATCCCGACTAAAACTTTAGGCTTCCATCACTTCCGCTTCGCGTGCCTTGGCCATCTCGTTGATTTGCTCTTCGAACTTTTTCAGCAAATCCTGAACATCGCTCTTCAGCTTGTCGCGATCGTCTTCGGTCAACTCCTTGTCTTTCTCCAATTGGTCCGCCGTCTTGTTGGCGTCGCGACGGATGTTGCGGATGGAGATCTTGGAGTCCTCGGCGAGCTCTTTGATCCGCGAAACCATTTTCTTGCGGACGTCGGTCGAGAGCGCGGGGATGTTCAGCCGAATGACGCGACCGTCGTTTTGCGGGTTCAGCCCCAGGTCGCTGCCCACGATGGCTTTTTCGATATCCTTGATCGTGCCGGCATCGTAAGGGCGGATCAGGATTTGCTGCGGCTCGGGGGTCCCGATCGAAGCGAGCTGCTTCAGCGGCGACGTCGAACCGTACGCTTCGACTTTGAGCGAATCAACCAATCCGGGCGTGGCTCGACCGGTACGAATTCCGGAAAGCTGTGTGCCCAGTACGCTGATCGCCTTTTCCATACGTTCTTCGGCGTCCATCAAGGTTTCTTCGGCGGACATGTTGAGCATCCTTGGGGTTAGAGTGGTGTCGACAGATTATGAGTCTAGCTTTTTTTAGATCGGCGTGTGGCGTCGTCCGTCTGGAACAAGATAGCGCCCCGGGCGTCTGATTTGATCGCACCGGACGTCTGATTTTCATCGGAGTGAACGTGGCGATTTCGCGTTCGAGGTCTCCTCCCTTCGTCTCTCCCCCCTGGGCATGGGAATCTACACGACCAAAGAAACCCTCCCTGCCAGGGAGGGTCGAGCGTAGCGAGGGGAGGGTCTGTTTGCGCGGACGAATGATCTCGAGCCACCAATGCTTGGCGGGAAATCACTTCTCCGATCCGATCCAGGTTCCGACCGTTTCGCCGCTGATCGCCCGCACGATACTGCCCGGCTTCTTGAAGTTGAAGACAAGAATGGGTTTACTGTGCTCCTGGCAGAGGGCGATCGCGGTGGCGTCCATGACGCGGAGCTGTTTTTCGGTGACGTCGCGATAGGTCAGCTGATCGTACAGCACGGCGTGGGGGTTTTTCTCGGGGTCGTCGCTGTACACGCCGTCGACGCGCGTCGCCTTCAAGACGACGTCGGCATCGATTTCCAAGGCGCGCTGGGCCGCGGCCGTGTCGGTCGTGACGAAGGGGTTTCCGATCCCTGCGGCCAAAATGATCACCCGGCCCTTGGTCAGATGCCGGATCGCACGGCGGCGGATGAAGGTCTCGGCAATCTTGTCCATCGGGACGGCGGACATCACCCGCGTCGACAATCCGAGTGTCTCCAGGGCATCTTGCATGGCGAGCGAATTGATCACCGTCGCCAACATTCCCATGTAGTGTGCCGTCGCCTCTTGAACCAACGCGTTGCTGCCGGAGAACTGGGCGCCTCGCAAGATATTGCCGCCGCCGACGACGATCGCGATCTGACAACCGCTGCTGTGCGCCTCGCGGATCTGTTCGGCGATATCCGACATTTCCTGGCTGCTGATTCCACGGCCCCCAGCATCAGCCAAGCTTTCGCCGCTCAACTTAAGGACGACACGTTGATAACGGAGTGGTGAGGAATGGGAGTCGTCAGACATGCTCGATCGGTCCTGGTGGTTAGGATCACAGTTGAATGGCCAGATGATACGAAAAAACCTCGTCGTTCCCGAGGGGGAACGACGAGGTTTCCGAGAATGTCGTTTTCGATTGCGATCGAATCAGGACGCCGAACCGACGGCGACGCGTTTGAACGCGACCACTTCGGCTTCGGGGCTGAACTCTTTCACGGCCGCTTCGACGGTCTTGGTGTCGTCGAGTGCGTAGAACTGGCTCAACAGGCAACGCTCTTGATCCAGCAGCGTGTTGTCGGCGATGAAGCGTTCCAGCTTGCCGGGGATGATCTTGTCCCAGATCTTTTCCGGTTTGCCTTCGGCTTTCAGCTCGGCCTTGATCTCGTCTTCGACCTGTTGCATGACTTCAGGTGTCAGCTGCGAACGGCTCGCGTATTGGGGCACCGTCTTGAGCGTCTTGCCCAACCGAGCACGGTCTTCGTTTTCGACCTTGATCTGTCCTTGCAGCGCCTCGGTTTCCTTGGCGACCAGTTCTTCGTCGAACTCGTCGGGCGTCAGGATCGAAGGCTTCATGGCGGCGACGTGCATCGCGACCTTGCGGAAGAAATCGCCGGCATCGTCCTTGCCGCCATCCTTGTAGGACAACAACACTCCGATCTTGCTACCGGCGTGAATGTACGACGCCAGATGGTCGCCTTCGATCGTTTGGTAATCCGCGATCTCGATCTTCTCGCCGATCGTTCCGGTGCGTTCGACCAGCTTCTCCGAGACGGTTTCGCCGTCCAGCTTTAGCGCACCGATTTCTTCTTTGGTCGACGCGCCGTTGTCCAAGGCAAGCTTGGCCAGCTGTTCGGCAAACGCCATGAACTCATCGTTCTTTGCCACGAAGTCGGTTTCGCAGCTGAGCGACAGCAGCACGCCCTTGCCGCCTTCGACCAATGCCACCACGACGCCTTCGTTGGCTTCGCGATCGGCACGTTTGGCGGCAACCTTTTGGCCTTTCTTGCGCAGGTAGTCCAAGGCGCCTTCGATGTCGCCACCGGACTCTTGCAACGCTTTCTTGCAGTCCATCATGCCGGCGCCGGTGGACTTGCGCAGTTCGCTTACGTCTTTGGCTGAAATCGCCATTGTTTCCTCCAGAAAAGTCGTGATTCGACTAAGTGTTTTGTGTCGTTTGAGTGGGGATGTGCCTAGGCTTCAGGAGCCGCTTCGGCTGCTCCGGGTTCGGCGGTCGCCTCGGCAGCGGGCTCGGCAGCGGGCTCGGCCGGCGCGGCGGCTTCGGCCGCAGGAGCAGGAGCCTCGGCTACAGCGGGAGCCGCTTCGGCCGGTGCCGGGGGAGCCCCGATGTCGGCTTGTCCCTTGCCGCTGTTGACGGCGTCTGCCAGTTGTTTCAGGATCAATTCGATGCTTCGAATCCCGTCGTCGTTGCCGGGAATCGGAAGGTCGATCAAGGACGGGTCACTATCGGTATCAATCAATCCCACCGTGGTGATGCCCAACCGTTTCGCTTCACGAACCGCGTTGCGTTCTTTGCCCGGGTCGACAATGAACAAACATTCGGGCAAGCGGTTCATCGTCCGCAGACCGTTCAAGTTGCGATACATCTTTCGGTACTCGCGGTTGAGCGCCGATTGCATCTTCTTGCTGTAACTGTTGATCGCGTCACTACCGCGAATCGATTCCAGCTCTTCCAATCGCCCCAGTCGGCTGCGAATGGTGCGGAAGTTGGTCAACGTTCCTCCCAACCAACGCTCGCTGACGAACGGCATTCCGCAGCGACTCGCTTGCTCTTCGATCGCTTCGCCGGCCTGACGTTTGGTACCGACGAACAGAATCAACGAACCGCCCGAAGCGACTTGCCCGAGGTACTTCTTCGCACGAAGCATCCCGCGCAGCGTTTCGCGGATATCCAAAATGTGGATCTGGTTCTTGCTGCCGAAGATGTAAGGCTTCATCTTCGGGTTCCACAAACTCGTCCGGTGACCAAAATGGACACCAGCTTCAATCATCTCTTGAACGATCGGATTAGACATCGAGACAGTTTCTCCAGGTGGAGCGTCGGCGTGGGCATCACGAAACGGCAAAACACCGTTCCCAGGGACAGATGTGCGGGCAAGATCAACAGCGATCCATGGCACACCCCCGACCAGCGGGGCCCTTCATCCCGAATCACGCGGACAAAAAAGTTAGACAATGCAGAAAAACGACGTGTTTTCCGCCGGGTCGGAGAGGGTAGCCGAACGCCAGCCCCGCGACAAGAGTGAGGGGCGATGGCTCAGGTTTCAGGTTTCAGGTTTCAGGTTTCAGGTTTCAGGTTTCAGGTTTCAGGTTTCAGGTTTCAGGTTTCAGGTTTCAGGTTTCAGGTTTCAGGTTTCACGGGGGGACCCTTGCTGCTGGACCCTTTGCTACAAAACTCATGAACTTCCTTTGCACCTCGTGTGTTTGATCATCATGACCACCATCGCTTTTGTTGAACGTTGCCGCGAACTTGCCGCCGGATCCGGGTGTGGCGAACAAACCCCATGCAGCCCCGGACCGGAATTGAGCGAATCGGAATCATTGATCGGATTCTTTCAGCTTTTTCGGCCAGACGGCGGCGACCTCAACGGCCTTTTTGATGCCCTGCGGCAAGGAGACCAACTTTCCGACCGACTGCAGAACGCCTATCGAGCCGCCGGTGATGATCGACGCCCCCAAGGCGGACGCGACGCGTTTTTTATCGTCCGCTCCCCGGCCCCCCTGTCGCCCGAACGGGCCGAGCACCACGGCGCGACCTGGATTCAAGGCCTGCAGCAACTCGCCGAGGCCGTCGGCGACGCGGATGTCGCCCGGCGACTCGCCTCGCCACCCAAAATCCGGGTCCTGGAAGGCATCCCCCCGAAACACCCCAAACAGCCACATGAACGCAGCAAACTGCTGAACGTCTTCCTGGATCACGCCCCCGCCCTGACCGAAAAAGTCGCGGGAGTCGATCCGCACGCCGAATTGCTGCGTCCGGCCTACTACTTCATCGCCTGCGACGCGATGCTTCGCGACTACCTGATGTGGCCGTTCTATGCCGAGCAAACGGGGCTGACCGATCCGTTTGAAAGCTATTTCACGCTCTGGACCCACGGCGTCAAATTTCGAATCTTCCAAGAAAACCAAATCGACCTCTATCTGCCCCGGCACCAGGAAGGTTCCTAGGCCCTCCGCCACGGAAATGCACACGCGGGACGAAAATCGCTCGTCAGCCCGCCGGCCGATTTCGGTTCTACCTTGATTCCAGACCCCAAAGTTGGTTATGTCCCAGGCTTGATTGCAGCTCTGCCGGCCGACGGGTCGCCTGGAACACCATCACTCGCGACGGAACACACTCGACATGGATGTCTTGTCACACACGAAACGATTTTGCGCCCACGGCATACTTGCCGCGCTGCCCCTGCTGTTTCCACTGACGCTCGGCTTTGTCGCTCCAATCGCCTCGGCCCCCGAATCATGGGCCCAGGAACCCGCCGCGGCCGAAGACGCGGCTCCCTACATCGTGTTTGTCGCTGAGCCTTCTGCGTTCACCCGCTGCGGCCCCGGCACCGACCACTATCGCACCGAACCCCTGCGCCGCGGGCAAGAGTTGGAGGTCTATGTCGAGACCGCCGAAGGCTGGCTGGGTGTCCGGCCTCCGGAAGATAGTTTTTGCTGGATGCCGGCCGACGCGGTGGAACTGTCCGCAGACGAAACAACGGCGACCATTCGCGAAGACAAAACGGTCGCTTGGATTGGAACCCGGCTGGGAAAAGCACGACGTTATCGCTGGCAAGTCCAACTCGATGCCGGCGAAGTCGTTTTCGTGTTGGGAAAAAATGAACGCGAAGGATCAACGGGCAGCAAGACCTGGCTGCGAATCGTTCCGCCCTCGGGCGAATTTCGCTGGATTCACCGTGGTGACGTCGTGGAGAGCGCCGAGCAACTGGCCCAGCGCGTGGCCCGAACCGAACCCGACCTGCAACCTCGCAGCAACGTCGCCGCCGTCGCATTGAACACCGACACCGAGCGCAACACCGACGCTGATCCTCAACTTGCAAGTCTCCGTTCCGCCGACGGCTCGCCGTCTTCCCCGCAGCCGCTGGCCAACTCCACACGACGTGGGACGCAGACCGATGCACTCCGCGAAACCGATGTGATTCCCGAATTGAAACCGGCGCCGGAAAACAGCGTTGCGGCCAACAGCATGGCGGACAACGGCGACGCCCTGCGGCCTCAACCACGGACGATGGCCGATCGCGCGATCCAGTTTCATCGAGGCGCACAAGCCGAGGACTTTGAAGACAGCGGTGCCGTGATTGGAAGCGGCTTGAAGGCGGGGTGGAAAGACGATTCGGTCGCAACAGCCGACGCCGGCTTCTCCGCCGACGCGGATTCCCAATCCATCCTCAGCGCTGACCGATTGACCGAACTGCCGGCCAACGGTGCCGCGGCAGCCGCCTCCGCCATCGCGGTACCCCTGCGCCGCATGACCGATGTCGTGGCGAACTTCATCAGCCCGCCCCGGCTGGTCGAAATCGATTCCTCACACGCCAACGCGTTTCAACCGAACTCGCCCGCCGATCGCCGCTGGAGGGTCGGCTCGGGACGATCGCTCGACACGCCGCCGGCGTCGCTCGCCTCCGCGAATCGGGGTAGCTCCGCACAGCCGGGTAGCTTGGCGCAATTGCCCCAAGCCCAATACCCGGCCCCGCCGGCTCCGCAAACGCTGTCCGGGCACGCCCCGTCCCTGGCAATCCAGTCCCCCGCCGCGGCGCCGTCCGGCGTGATGCAAACCGGAGCACTCCAAGCCACAACGTTGGCGCCCATCCCACCGCGCCCCGTGGTTCCGTCACGGATCGTGACGGTGGATCAAATCGCCCGTGTCGAAGATGCGGTGGCGGGTGCCGACGTGGAAGCGATCAGCCAAATCCTTTCCAAATTGATGGCCGAGGGCGCGTCTGCGGACGAACTGGATCCGCTGATCCGCCACACCGAACGGCTGCTCCGTTCGGGCGACGTCAACAGTGCGACGCGCACGCGCGAGGTGCTGAACCTCGCACAACGCTATCGCAACGTCGCCGCCCGCCGCGATGGCGCGACGACCATTCAATCCGCGTCGCTGGCCGGCAACGTTCAACCGATCGACAGGGCGGTGCAACAAGCCGGCTCTCTCGAGACCACCGCACCCCAGCCGACCGACGTCTCCCAAACACCGTTGAGCCCGTCGCCGGCCGCCGCAGCGCTGCCGACCCAATCGTCACTCGATTCGGCCACCGGCACCGCGACCGGCTACCTGGTCCAGGTCTACTCGTCGCGTGCCAACAGTCCGCCGTATGCATTAACCGACGACGCGGGACTGACGATCGCCTACGTCACACCCTATCCAGGCGTGAACCTCCGCAACCATCTCAACAGCAAGGTCGCCGTCAGCGGCAACGAGAAACTGCTCGAAGGCATGAGCACCCCACACATCCTGGCCGACCGCGCCATCCGGCGCTGAGATCGACGATCACCTACGACGCATCGATCAACGGCAGCAGATCCAGCAACCGGTCGATGATGTGCGTCGGTTTCGCCTGGGCGAGCAATTCGCGTGACTGGGCGCCGGTGGTGATACCGATGCACATCGTACAGCCGGCATCTTGGCCTTCATGAATGTCGATTTGAGAGTCACCAACTTTCGCCACCTTTCCGGCGGACTGAATCGCCAGATCCTTCATCGCCTTGATGATCATGTCGCCGTGGGGCCGGCCGCGGCTGACATCCGATGCCGTGACCAGGCCGTCGAAATCCTCGCCGGCACTCCAGCCGATCTTGCGGATCAATTTCAACGCGGTGTCTCGGTCATAACCGGTGTTCAGCACGACGCGGACCCCGCGCCCGCGAAGCTGTCGAAACAACTCACTCGCGCCCGGCTGCTCCTTCACATCCAGCTCGTCGTAGGCGTTCTGCAAGCGCGTTTTGAAATCGGCAAAGATCGCGGTGATCTCCTCTTCACCGTGGGCGTTGCCGTCGAGTGCCAGGACATCGCGAATGGCTTGCGACTTTTCTTTTCCGGCCCCCGTCGCTTGCACTTGATCTTGCGTGAACTGATATCCCGCAGCGTTGATCGCGGCACGAACGGTCTTGTAGACCACGTTGTCCTCGTCCACCGTTGTCCCTGCCATGTCAAAGACGACTAATTCAATCACCGTAGATTTCCTGAAGATGTTGTTTGGCGAATCCGGCACTTCCGGTCATGCCTTTGCCACCGATCGCGGTTGCAACGTGGATGTCTCGATCCAATCTGTGTTGAAAAATACCCTTGGGGTGTTTTGATTGGCAATACATCCCCGCCCAGGTCCGTTCGATCTCCCAGTTCGGCAGGTTCATGATCTGTCGACCTTCAGAGACAAAGAACCGATTGATCGGCATCTGAATCTCGTCACCCAATTCATCCGATCGAGCCGCCGGGGCGTACTCGTGTGAATCCCCTAAGATGATGTGGCCGTCGACCTCTTGCTTGAACAGGATGTGGACCCCCCATTTTCGCCAAAAGCTTTCCGGATCTTCACGTTCTTTGATGGAACGAAACGAAGGACAGGCGGCAAAACTTTCGTAGCGTCGAATCGACTGCCCGGTCAAAACGTTGCCCGGCAACGCCCCGACCGATTGTGCGGAGAGCATCACCATCTGCAATTTGACCGCTTCGATGTCGCTGCTCTGAAACAAGGCCGGAAACAGCAATCGAAATTCGACGCCCGAACAGACGATCGCTTTTTCGGCGTGCAGCATGCGGCCGTCGGTGCAGTGGGCCGCAACCGTCGTGGCGGACTGCCGATCCAAACGCTGCACGCAGGTTCCCAAGGCAATCGTCAGGCCGAACGTTTCTCGCAAGTAGTGGTGCAAGCGCCGAATCATCTTGCGCGGGTCGACGGAAATCTCGTCGGGAAAAAACAGCCCCGCCAAACAGTACCCGTCGTTCAGCAGTGGGTATCGCTGTTTGCATTGCTCTTTGGTCCACAACTCGGATCGATAGCCTTCCTGTCGATTGATCGCGTGCAATTCCTCGATCAGCGTGACCTCCTCGGCATCGGAAGCCAGGTAGACGCTTCCTTCTTGGCGAACCGACAGATCGAATTTCTCTTGGATCGACTTGTAGATCTCCAAGCTCTCTCGGCCCAACCGTTGCCAGTTCGCGTCCATGCCGGACGGAACGACTTGTCCGAAGTTGCGAACCGTCGCTCCTTGAGGCTGCAGGTTTTTGTCGACCAACACCACACGCATGCCACGAAGCAATGCTTGATAGGCATGAAACGTCCCTAAAACGCCTGCCCCGACCACAATCAGATCAAACTTGTCTTCAATCTCCACGCCGACTCTCTTGCTGTGCCTCGGTTCAACGAAAAAAGCAATCTTCTCTCGGGCGAGTAGAACAGGATGGCGGCCCGTTGCCGACTGTTCGGGTGTCCCGCCAGCACGTTTTTTTGCATTGCAGACAGGGATTGCGAAAAGATTGATGGAAAGAAGGCGGTATCGACAGACAGCGCCGGCCACCAGGGGGGACATGGAACACGCCTCTGGTTCGTCGCGAGGTGGGAATCGCCCGTGATCGGGTTAGACTATGCGGTCGTCTTATCTCACCCGGGTACCCCATGCTCACAGTCCCATGTCCCAGCTGCGGCGACCCCGCTCGTCTGCCGGCCGCATGCCTCCCGCGCGACTGTTCGGTTCAGTGTCCCTCGTGCGGCGCGACCTTGTCGGCTGAGCGATGGCTGGAACGGCTGCCGCCGATGGCGATTGTGCTTTCGCCGGAGGGCAACGAAATCGACTTGGATGCCGAAATCGACCTCGACGAGGTCGCGTCCCAGTCGGACGTCTCGTTGATCGGCATCGATGACGATGAATTCCCGGCTGACCGCCCCCATCCGCAGCCTTCGATCGATCAGATCGAACACGCTTGGGAATCACCTGATGCCTGGGAGCCCCAAGATCCGATCTCCGATGCGGACGTCTTTGGCGACCACGACGACGACGAATTTAATGTCATTGATGATCAGCCCCCGACGCAGACGGCGCCTCTGGCCAACGACGATCAATCGTTCTTCGAGCGACACCACTGGGGACGTCGGCAGCGGAACTCGATCCGGCTGCTGAAGATCGCATCGCCGACCCTGATCGCTGTCCCGATCATCGCCGCGATTCTGTACGCGTCCGGCGCCAACGCCTTGTTTGATCTCTTGGGTCAATCGACCGACCCCATCGCGGCCCGAGAACAATCCGATACCGATCAAAACCGAGACGGGTTTGCCAAACCCTCTCCTGCGTCGCGTGAGACGCAGAATCCGGCCGGCGGCGTACGGAGCGCCCCAGACGCGATGGGCTCCCCAAACGACGATTCACCCAGCGACGATTCAACCAGCGTCATGGAACCGGTCGCCACCGCCGCGGCTGACACAAACTCTGATCAAACCGCCGGTCCGATCACCCCGGCGGAAGCCGATGCCGAACTTGTTTCGTCCGACGTCGAAATCATGGACGTCGACGAGGTGATCGAAAGCATCAAACGAACCGGGGAAGCGATCGCGGAGGAACGGTCAACGACTGCGGAGGAGCCGTCCGCGTTGACGATCGCGATGCGGGCCAAACAGCAATGGAAAGAGCGTCATCGACAACCGCTACCGCTACCGGGTGCGGCCGAGCAGGAAAGGACACTGCTCAACAGCGCCACGCTTACCTTTCCCAATCAACCTCCCTCGGCCGACCCGGTGCTGCAAACCAGCGCCCAGTCAGACATCGCTCCCGAACGAACTGCTCCTGAGACCACTGCTCCTGAGACCACTGCTCCCGAACCGCCCCAGACGGCGGAAACAAATTCGAAAAGTTTGGCAACCGAAGCGCCCGAGACGCCGACAATCCCCGCCCCTGAACTCGACACCGACGCGTTGACCGAATCGTGTGCCGAAGCGATCCAAGCGATCGGCCGCTGGCAGGCGGACGAGTCGAAAGACCAACCGCCGCGGCAGCGGATGCTGGCGCAGTTGCAGGCCTATCGTTCGGTTTCACAGATCGGAAGTTTGGAGTTTGCGTCGAACAGCCCGAGCGTGGCCAAGCTCCTGAAGACACTGATTGATTCCGACGCGTTGCAACCGCTGGAGCCACTGTGCAGCGAATGGATCGAGTGGGGGCGTCGTCAGACCGATGGAATGTTACTGATCGGGCGATTGCAAACAGGGGAAACCGAATCGTATTTTGAACTCGCCGACGGGTCGCAACTCCGAATCCAATCGTCGAAGGAAATTCACGTGCCGACCGAGTCACGTTGTGTGGCAATCGGTAGAATCATTTCCGCCGAAGACGTACCGCTGGTCCAGCTGTTGGCAGGCGTGGTGGTACCTTAAACCACTTTCCACCGCTCAATCACAGCCTCCCGTGGTCTTGTCATGCCGGATCCCCAACACCCGACCGTGCCCCAGACCGTCGAGGCCGCGAGCGTTCCCGACGCCGCCCCAAACGCTTCCTTGTTCGGCACGTTGACGTACGGGTTGTCGTTGCCGGAGCGGACAGCGCGGAGCGCGTCAGCGGTCGTCGGAGGATTGGTCAACGAGACGGCAGGCTGGTTGATCCCCGCCGCGTTCCGATCGTCCAAGACCTACTCCGCGTTCGTCCAGCAAGCGTTGGACATGATGATCCATGACGTCGGCGGCGTCGAAAATCCGCACGCGGTCGCGGCCGATGCCGAAGAAGCCCAGTTGGCTCAGAAGGCGGTCGGCGGGCTGCTGGACTTGGCCGGCGCTGCGACGCTGCACCTCTCGCCGATCACGGTCTTGGCCGTGTTCAACGACGTCGCGTATGGATCGAGCCACTACCTGAAACGTCTCAGCGATGAACTCAAACGTGAAGGGATCATCGACGAATCATCCAGCATCGATCATGTCTCGGATCTGGTCGATGCACTCGAAAAAACCGGCGCCCGAGCATCGGGCGCGGCCAACGCGCCACCGTTGAGTGTCGACGCGATGACTGAAACGATCTCCCAACTCACGCTTGAGATCCAGAACGTGGACCCGCGCAAGTTGATTCCGCAAAGCGAGATCAAGCGGCTGTGGAACGAAATGGAGGCCGCCGCCGGCCAGGCGCACGTCGGGATCTGGGACGTGAGCGCGACGATGACGATGTTCGCCATCGATCGCTTGTCGTTGTCCACGCGGGGCGCGTTGTCGACCGTCCGTGTTGCCGGAAGCCTGCTCGATGAACATTTCTTTTCCCACTACGGCGAGGCGTTGACGGAGATCTCCGAAAAAGGTTTCTACGAAACCCTGTCGGCATCGTCGGAGCCCTACCTGGAAGCCGCCTGGCACAACTTTGATTCCGGTCGCGAAACCTGGACCGAAGCATTGATCACCGGACGAATGCCCAAAAAGTTTTGGACCCGCTTTGCCGAGTGGTTCAAAAATCGCCGCAAGCCGCCAGCGGCGTGACGGCCTATTGCCCCAAGCCGGCACACATCCGCAAGCGGCCAAGCAACGCCCCTCACGCACCCGTCGTTCTCCCATTCGATCACTCTGACTTCCCATCAGATAACGCTGTGAAGCAGTTGTTAGCGGTAGGGCGCGAGCCCTCCGGTCTTTCGGTAACGATGAGGAATCGGAGGGCTTGCGGGCTGTCGATTTAAGCCCGCACGCGTTAGCAAGGAGCCACGCGGCGCCCCTCGCTCACGCGTCGGGCTGTCATCATGGCATTGATTTCGGAACATCGACTAAATCGACAGCCCGCTTGCGCCCTGCCGCTAACACCTCGTAAAACACAGAAAACAAATACTTCACA
>NZ_JANZKV010000138.1 GCF_025060895.1 Stieleria sedimenti
GCAGTTGATCGTTGACGGTGCATTGAAATTCGACAATGCCGATTCCGTCACGATCGAGGACGGTGCGAACGGCAACACGTCAGGGATCTTGGTCCGTAACTCGGGCACCTTGAATGTCATGCACACGGACTTCTTGCGATTAGGTGTAAGCAACCAAACCGATCACACTCGAATTCACATCGGAGGAGAATTCGTTGCAGAACGCTCAACTTTCGCGTGGAACCAAATTATCGTCGATCCGAGTGCCGAAATCACGTTGAACCGCAATGAGTTCTACAGTCCGATTCAAATCGACGCGGCGGCCCGAACAGACATTCGCATCAATGACTTCAGCAACCTTCCCTCCAGCAACAACGGCATCGTGCTCGTGGGCGATCCGAATGGGGAAGTCGATTTGCGCTACAACTTCTGGGGCACGACGACTCCGGAGCAAATCGACGCCAAAATCCTCCACCAGGTCGACGATGCCGCTCGTCCGCTCGCCGTCTTCATGCCGGCGCTGCCATCTCCGCGAGCCGGTTTCGCGGAAGTCACCGGAACCAAGTTCAACGATTTGAACAACAACGGACGACGCGACGCCGGCGAACCGGGAATCGGGGGCGTCCGAATGTACGTCGACGTGGACCATGACGGACAGTACGACGTCGGCGAACCCTTTGCGATCTCATCGGCGGACAACCCATCGACGACCGACGTGGATGAAACCGGCCGGTACACGATCATCGACCTGATCGAAGGAAGTCATGTCATTCGCGAAGTCGTGCCGACGGGATTCCAACAGACCTTTCCGATCGCGGCGGCGGTGTCGAACACGATCGAATTTGATGCGACGGGGCCGGAGTCGGGGATCACGCTTCCCGGCGTGACCGATTTCAGTTTTGCCGGGGCACGTTTCGCCGGCGGAACCGTTCTCAACACGGGCATGCCGGCACTGAATGCGTCAGGGCTGTTCGCTTACGAAATCAACGACACGGAGGGGAGCGTGGAATTCAACCGCCCCATCGATTCGACGCGGTTCTTCTTCGTTCATGCCGGACCCACCGCCGCAACGGCGACGGCCTACGGTGTGGACGGGACCGTTCTGGGACAGGTCACCAGCCGGCTGGCGACGGTCAACGCCGATCCTGCGAACTTTGTCACACTCGATCCGACCGATTCGATTTCGCGAATCGTGTTCAGCGGCGGTGTGGTGGACCAATTCACATTTACCAGCACCGCGAACGATCAGTCGCATCTGGTGCATCTTGGCGAAGACGAGGTGGCCGACCGGATTGATTTTGGCAATCATCAAGCGACGCCCACGCTGGTGGTCACGCACTTTATGGCCAACCACAACGGCTTTGTCGCGCACTTCAATCGCCCGCTCGATGATGCTGACTTGAATTTGTACGACGGCTTTGACCAATCCCTGGGGGCAGCGGATGTCGTCGTACAAGGTGCTGCAACGGGAATCGTGCGTGGATCGCTGGTGATCGATGAAGCCGGGCGCAGCGTGACCTTTGTCCGCACCGGCGGCCCCTTGGAACCGGACCACTACACCGTCACCTTGCGCAGTGCAGCGGACGGTTTCAAGGACGACCAGGGCGCGCTGCTCGACGGCAACGAAGACGGAACCGCAGGGGATCAGTTCAGTCGCGGCTTTGTGATCGCGACGCCGGCGGCCAATGACGTGACGATCGGAATCCCCGAATTCGCCCGCGGTGCCGGCCAAACGGTCAATCTGCCAGGCAACGCCGATTCCGGAATCCCTGTGACGCTGAGCACCGGGCATGATGTTTCCAGTGTCGACTTTGAACTGGCGTTTGATCCGAGCCTGTTGACTCTGAGCGGGTTTAACACCGACATCGCCGGCGCGGTCGCTGCGTTCCATCTAGTCAGCCCCGGAGTGGCACGCGTGACGGTCAGCAGTCCGAACGAGTTTGCCGCCGAGGAGGGGTTGATGGAACTCGGGCGATTCGCTGCATCCATTCCCGCCTCCGCACCCTATACCGCTAAACAGGTTTTGGACGTACGAGCCATCGAAGTCCGCGATCGTGCGCCGCTGCCTGCACTGCGTCCGACTCGCGACGATGATGGATTGCACATCGCGGCTTATACCGGCGACCACAACGCCAGCGGTTCGTACACCGGTGGCGACGTCACCCTGCTTCAGCGCGTCGTCGTGGGTAGCGCTTCGGGGTTTGCCGACTACAAACTTGCCGACCCTCAAGTGATCGCGGACCTCAACCACAGCGGCGACTTATCCGGTGGCGACGCGACGTTGCTGCAACGCGTGATCATCGGCATTCCGGTCGACGTGGTGCCACCGATCCCCAGTGGCATCACACCGCAAGCCGCCGACGGCCCTGATCCGCTGATCTTCATCCCGACCGACCTGAAGGCCTCACCGACGACGACCGTCGCGACCCCCGTGATGTTGACCGTGACCGAAAGCGACGGCATCACGCTCAGCAGTGTCGACTTGGTGATCGAGTTTGACCCGGACCAATTCGACGTGGCAAATTTCCGCCTGGGAGACTTGGTCCAGGATTCCGGATTCAGTGATCCAGCCGTCAGTGTCCAACGTCCGGGGATGATCCGGGTCACGATGTCCACGGCCGCGAGCACGCCGCTGCTGCCCGACGGGACCACCGGGTCGCTGCTGGTGTTCGACATGACGGTCAAGCGTGACGCCGTAATCGGCGCTTCGACCATCAATTTGAGGGCCAATTTCGTTGACACGATCAGCCGAACAACGACCAACGCGACCAACGCAAACGTCCAGGAGTTGTTGCTGGTTCCGTCGCCGACCAACAACGCCAACGATCCGGTCGACGGTGCGATCACGGTGATGCCCGGCGTCCAGCAAATTACGGTCAACGATGGAACGAACAACCGGTCTCAGATCACGTCGTTGACGATTCAGTTCAATACGATCTTGGACCATGGCTTGCTGAGCGATGCGTTCGACCTGGTTAATCTCGATCAGTTGCAACGTGTCGGTGTGATCCATGTATCGGCCGTGGACGATCTTGGGCTTGGCAAGACGATTGCGACCCTCACCTTTGCCGGCGATTCAACGGTGCCACGCAGCGGCTCAGGACGATTCGAGAATTCCTTGGCCGACGGGAACTATCGACTGGAGATCACCGCCGGCAATGTGCGTGCGGCAACTGCGGGCGAAATGACCGCACCTTATCAATTCGGCCAAGATTCACTCGATCAGTTCTTTCGATTCTATGGTGATACCGACGGCGACCGCGACGTCGATGGCCAGGACTATGGACGCTTTGGCCAGGCTTTCCTCAGCCGGTCAGGCGATCCGAATTACGACCCCTTCATGGATTCCGACGGCGATGGCGATGTCGATGGACAAGACTATGGCCGCTTCGGTTTGAATTTTCTGAAGAGGGTTTAGGAGGCTGGTGGCCGGGGACGGCTTGGATGGCAGAGCAGGACGACGGAGGCAACGTTGGGATGGCAGCCGGGGCTCGTCAGGTCCGCTTCCCCCCATCGCTGTCCCGTTTCGTTAGAATGCACGCCCCCACCCTCCCAGGCCCACCCAGGACATGCATCATGAACCGTGCCTCTTCCCTCTTTGCATTGCTTTTCCTACCCGTCTCGCTGTTGGCCGCTGACGACCTTCCCAAGCCCGTTCTCGTCGACGCGCAGCGTATTTGGGACGCGGCTCCACACAACGCCTTCACCGATTTGGTACGGTTCAACGAGCGTTGGTACTGCGTTTTTCGCGAGGGTCAAAAACACGTCTCTCCTGACGGTGCGTTGCGAGTTCTGACGTCGCCGGACGGTGAAAACTGGAAGTCCGCGGCACTGGTCACGTCGAAAAACTACGATCTGCGCGATGCCAAAATCACCGTCACTCCCGATGGCCGGCTGATGCTCGCCGGCGCCGGAGCGGCCGACACGCCGGAGGGCAGACACCATCAATCGCTGGTCTGGTTTTCCGACGACGGCACCAACTGGAGTCCCCCAACCGCGGTCGGTGACCAAGACAACTGGCTCTGGCGGATCACTTGGCACAAGGGCAATGCGTACGGTTTCGGCTACGGTTGCGGCAAAGGCGATCGATGCCTGCGGCTGTTCAAGGGCTCCGACGGAAAGACCTTTGAAACACTGATCGAAAACGTTGACGTCGAAGGCACGTACCCCAACGAAACGTCCATCGTTTTTCTTCCCGACGACACGGCGTACTGCTTGTTGCGGCAAGACGGAAAGCCCAATTCAGGCAACCTCGGTACATCGCGTCCCCCGTACACGCATTGGGACTGGAAGAGCCTGGGTGTGCGGATCGGCGGTCCCGACATGATGCAGCTGCCCGACGGTCGTTTCGTCGCCGTCGTCCGTCTGTACGATTCGCCCGTCCGTACGTCACTCTGTTGGCTCGATCCCGAGAACGGCACGCTGACCGAAGCACTCAAACTGCCATCGGGCGGAGACACCAGTTACGCAGGTCTGGTCTGGCATGATGAGATGCTGTGGATCAGCTACTATTCGTCACACGAAGGCAAAACGAACATCTACCTCGCCAAGGTCCGCTTCGAACGTTAACCAACCGCCGTTCCATCAGTGTCTCCCTTCGCTCGGCAAGTCGACCGAATCAATCGCGTCGAAGGACGCGTACCGCTCAAGCGGCGCACCGGTACAAATCGTATGCGATCGAACGATCACGACTGAACGAATGCGGAATGGACAGTCTGAAAGTCGATTCCTGTTTTGACAAACGATCATTTCCGAGAGTGAATTTCATGAATCAATACGGCTTCGTGTGTTGGTTGTTCCTCGCTTCCCTCGCCGCCCTAACGCTCGCCGACGCCCCCGTGCGGGCCGGTGGATTGCAAGCCGGAGCGGCATCGGTGGATATCTCCCCCCGCACCCTGCCGGCGATTCGCAACGGCGGGTTCTTGCAAGCCGAATGGAATCGTGTCGACGATCCGCTGCACGCCCGCTGCCTGGTGTTGTCCGATGGCAAAGAAACCATCGCGATGGCAATCGTCGATTCGTGCATGCTCCCCACCGAAATTTGCGAAGCCATCAAAGCGAAGGTGGCCGATGAGATTTCGCTTCCGACCCAACGCATCCTGATCAGCGCCACCCACACCCATTCGGCCCCTTCGGTGATGTCGTACTGCCTGGGCAGCGGTCGCGATGAAGCGTATGTCGAGTTCGTCGTGCCGCAAATCGCCCAGGCGATCGTGTCCGCGCATCGGAACCTGCGACCGGCAAAACTCGGCTGGACGTCCGTGGACGCGGAAGAACACACCAATTGTCGTCGCTGGATCACCCGCAGTGATCGGATTCGAACCGATCCTTTCGGCGAACCGACGGTGCGGGCCATGATGCATCCGGGTTACTTGAATCCCGATTACGTCAGTCCGGCCGGCCCCGTCGATCACCAACTGTCCGTACTGAGTGTCGTTTCCGCCCAAGACGACTCGCCGATCTGTGTCCTGGCGAATTATTCGATGCACTACTTCGGCAGCAGTTCCGGGTTCTCGGCGGACTACTTCGGTGAAGTCGCCGATTTGCTGGAATCGCAAATCGCCCAAACCGATGACGCATCAGATCACACCTTCGTCGGCATCATGTCGCAAGGGACCAGCGGCGATCTGCATTGGATGAACTACGCCAAACCGCAACAGCGCGTGGATCGAAAAGACTACGCCCAAAAGATCGCCGAAAAGACCTTGGTGGCGTGGAAACAAATCGAGCATCGGTCGGATCTGACGATCGCGATGGCCGAATCACGGATGAAACTCCGCAGACGAGGTCCCGACGCCCAACGCCAGGCGTGGGCCAAGACACTCAACGAACAACGGGGTGAGCGTCCACCCAAAGATCGCCCGGAAGTCTACGCGCAACAAGCGCAGTGGATTGACGAGAATCCGGAAACAGAAGTGGTTCTGCAAGCCGTACGGATCGGCGACCTGGGCATCACGGCGCTGCCGAACGAAGTCTACGGAATCACGGGGTTAAAACTAAAACAGCAAAGTCCGCTCGGCGACACATTTAACTTGGAACTGGCCAACGGCGCCGAAGGTTACATTCCGCCGCCCGAGCAGCATCGTTTGGGCGGATACACAACCTGGCCGGCACGAACGGCTGGATTGGAAATCGATGCGGAACCAAAGATCGTCGACCGCGTGCTGTCGCTGTTGGAATCCGTCTCGAAAAAGAAGCGACGCCCGCTGGTCGATCCGCCGAACGCGTATTCCCGCGCGATCCTCAGTGCCGAGCCCGCGGCGTACTGGCGTTTGGGCGACATGGTGGTCGACCGCGCGACCGATGCGACGGGAAATCATCACGCGACGTTCCAGGGCGGTGTCGCACTCTACCTGCCGGGACCGAGCGGCGGCGGTTTTGACGAAACGGGCAACCGCAGCGTCTACTTTGCCGGCGGCTCTTTAGAAGCCACCGTGAACTCGCTGCCGAATCCCTACAGCGTGTCGATGTGGTTTTGGAACGGTTTGCCGGCCGATGGACATCGCCAATCGGGAACGCTGTTTTCGCGTGGCCGCGACGAATCGATTGAATCGTTATCGATCATCAGCGACGATCGGGGTATGACTTTGCTGGCATTCGACGACGGATCGACACAGCACGTGGCTGCAACACCTTTGTCGAATCAAGCATGGCATCACGTCACGTGGGTGCGTGATGACGAGTCGGTCAAGGTCTTCTTGGACGGCAATTCAAAGCCTGAATTGGAACTGCAACACCCGGCAAAGGACAGCTCACGAGCAGAGGAGTTCTCCTTCGGCCGATTCGACGGCAAGCTCGACGACATTGCCTTGTTCGCGCGAACTCTTTCCGCGGACGAAAGGAGCGGTTTGTATCGCACCTCCGGAATGCAACCTCCGGCGCGTCCTCGACGGCCGTTCATTCAAAGCGAAAAACCGTCAAACGACGATTCGCTGAAACGGTACGCCGAAGTGGTTCGAACTTCGCAACCGCTCGCCTATTGGCGTTTGCATGACGCCGACCGCCACTCTGCCCGTGACGAAATGGGCGGCAACCACGCGCGTTACGAGCCCAATGCCGGCCCCCGCAAACCTGGCACTGCGACGCCGAATTTTTCCGGCGGCAGGGTCTTGGCGGAAGTTTCGAAGCTGGACGAGGACTACAGCGTTGAATTCTGGTTCCGAAATGAGCTTCCGATCACCAACCGCCCGATCACCGCCTATCTCTTCACGCGAGGCGTCGACGGAGCCAACGGTGCCCCCGGTGACAACCTGGGACTCGGCGGGACGCATACTTCCACGGGACGCTTGCTGGTGTTCAACGGTAACGAACGCGGGGAATCGGTGACCGGCAAGACATTGCTTGTCCCCGGTGGCTGGCACCATGTGGTGATGACGCGACAGGGAGCTAACGTAAAGGTCTTTTTAAACGGCGAGATAGAAATCGATGATCGGCTTCCCAAGACCTATCCCGACGGTTGCGGAGAATTTCAAATCGGTGGTCGCAATGACAACTTCGCCAATCTCGAAGGCATGATCGACGAGGTGGCGGTGTACGACCGGGCGATCACATCGGAAGAAGCCAAATCTCATTTCGTCGCCGCCGGCGTGCCATCGACTCCGGTTGAAAATACCACCACGAACGCCCAGCAGGAATCGGAACCGACGCCGACCGCGGCGGCCGATTCCCTGGAAAAGATTCATGTTCGCGAGGGTTATCGCATCCAGTTGGTCGCCAGCGAACCCCAGCTGAAGGATCCGGTTGCGATCGACTGGGGACGCGATGGCAAACTGTGGGTCGTGGAAATGGCCGACTATCCACTGGGCATCGATGGGCAGGGCAAACCGGGCGGCCGGATTCGCGTCTTGGAAGACCGGGATGCGGACGGGTACTACGAAACATCCACGTTGTTCGCCGATCAACTCAGCTTCCCGAACGGCATTCTGGTCTGGGGCAACGGCGTTCTGATTACCGCCGCACCGGAGATCCTGTATCTGGAAGACAGCAACGGGGATGGCAAAGCCGACGTCAAGCGGACGGTCTTCAATGGGTTCCTGGAAGGCAACCAGCAGCTGCGCGTCAACGGGTTACGCTGGGGGTTGGACAACTGGGTCCATTGCGCCAGCGGCAGCCATCATGCGGGGTACGGCAAAGGCAACCAAATCTCGTCCGTGATCACGGGCGAGAGTCATCAAATCGGCAGCCGCGATTTCCGCATTCGGCCTGACAGCGGAGAGATCGATCCACAGAGCGGCCCCTCGCAATACGGACGCAACCGAGACGACTGGGGAAACTGGTTCGGTGTGCAAAACAGTCGCCCGCTCTGGCACTACGTCTTGGCCGATGAAGACATCCGTCGCAATCCGCACTTCGCACCGCCGGATCCGAAGCATCTGGTCGTCACGCCGGTCAACCCACCGGTGTTTCCCGCCGCACAACTGCAAAAGCGTTTTCACAGCTTCAACCAATCCGGACGCTTCACGTCAGCCTGTTCGGCAATGATCTATCGCGACGACGTACTGTTTCCGCAAACCGACGACGAGCAGCACGCATTTACCTGCGAGCCGTTTCACAACTTGGTTCAACACAACATCATCACCGAAGACGGCGTCAGCTTCGACTTCCACCGAGACCCAGCCGAGGATGCCGTTGATTTCTTTGCCAGTGAAGACCGCTGGTGCCGGCCGGTGATGGTTCGCACCGGACCGGACGGCGCGCTCTGGGTCGTCGACATGTATCGCTACATGATTGAACATCCCCAGTGGCTGCCTCAAAACGGAAAAGATGAGCTGAGACCGTATTATCGGCTCGGAGAAAACCAAGGTCGGATCTATCGCGTCTTACCCTCCGGCAAGAATCCGGCAATTCCAAAGATCGACGATTCGAGTGAAGGCTTGCTGCGTGCCTTGGCCAGCTCGAACGGCTGGCAGCGAGACGTGGCTCAGCGCACTCTGGTTCGCACGAAGGACACGACAGCGGTTCCGCATCTTCGATCGATGGCAATCGCCGACGACCGTCCACGCCAGCGACTGCAAGCCCTGTGCACGCTCGATGGGATGCAGGCGTTGAACGCCGAAGTGTTGCAGACGGCGTTGCATGACCCGCATCCGGCCGTCCGCCGCCAAGCCGTGCGGTTGGCTGCCAGCCATCTGGTCGAAGTCCAGACGTTGGCGTCGCTGGTCGACGACGAGGACGCAAAGGTGCGATTACAGCTGGCGGCTACGCTGGGGACATACGAGGACCCGCTCGCGTCCCAAGCACTCGCAAGTCTGGCGTGGCAATCAGCGGATGATGCGTACATCGTTGCCAACGTGATGAGTTCGCTGAGTGATCGCAACCTCACCGATGTGCTGAATGCCTTCATGACGATCGCGTCCGATTCAGCGGCGCGCCACCGAAGCGACCACCCCTTGCAACAACAGTTGTTCGCGCAGGTCGCGGCCATGGGGGATGCAGACGCAATCGGCCAAACCGTCGCCAGCCTCGCGGGACGGTCAGACTTGCCCCCTGAACCATGGCAGCTGTCCGGGTTGGCCGAACTGCTCGATGGTTTAGGAAAACGCAAGTTTTCCGTCACACAGCTCTCCGATGCTCAGCAACAGTTGATTGCCGGATCGATCCAACAGGCACGGAGCGTGGTTTCCGAAGCGTCAGGGAAATTGCCCCCCTCGGTCGACAGTGCGTTGCGTTTGTTGTTACGACAACCTGACGTTTACCCCCATGACATGCGACTGCTCGCGGAATTACTGGTGCCGCAATCGACGGTGGAGTTGCAGCTGGCGGTGGTGGATCGATTGGCCAATGAATCCGATCCGCAAATTGGGCAGGTCTTGCTGTCCGGCTGGCCGTCCTACGGTCCGGCGCTGCGGTCACGTGTACTCGACGTCCTGTCCGGTCGCGCGGCGTGGAGTTCGGCGCTGTTGGCGGCGGTGCGTGCGGGAAAACTTTCCAGTGGCGAAATCGGTCCTGCGATCCGCGAACGGCTGTTAGCGACCAAGGACAAGACGCTTCAATCCGGCTGGACGGAAGCCTTCGCGTCTTCGACCAGCCCGGACCGTAGAAAGGTGATCGACGACTACCAAAACGCGTTGACGTTGGCCGGTGACTTGGAACGGGGAAAGAAGGTGTTTGCCAAAAGCTGTGCCGCCTGTCATCGACTCGGAAACGTCGGCCACGAAGTCGGACCCAACCTGGCTTCGATCACCGACAAACGTCCCCACGTGCTGCTCTCGAACATTTTGGACCCCAGTGCCGCGGTGGAAGCACGTTACCTGACGTACATCGTGCTGAGCGATGACGGTCGCGTCCGAAATGGATTGCTGGGCACCGAGACCGGCAGTAGCATCACCCTGTTGTCGGGCGAAGGTAAACGGGAAACGATCCTGAGATCGGAAATTGAAGAGTTGCGGGCATCGGGAAAATCGCTGATGCCCGATGGGTTGGAAAAAGAACTTTCGCCTCAAGACGTCGCCGACCTGATCGCGCTGTTGCGGTCTGATCCGACGAGTGCAGATTGACCGATCAGCACAAAACTCGTTCCAAGGCACCGCCTTGGAACAAGGACAAGGGTCCCGCGATCGATAGGACCAATAGGACAGAGGGGCCCCATACGTCCTATGTGTCCCATTGGTCCCATGACCGACCTGGACCGCGATGAAGTTGCTTCGGCCGAGTGGAGCAGATAGCATGTCCGTTGGAATCGCCCACCACCCATACCCGTTGCTCACCATTCCCGCCTGCCGTCGCAACGGCACCTCCCACGGAAGCATTCATCCATGTATTCGTCGCTTCGTTTCAGGCTGCATTTCGCCGTCGCAGTCGTTGGTTCACTGAGTCTATTTTTCAGCGGCATGACCGTCGCCGAGCCGCCCGGCAAGTTGCTTCGCGCCGGTGCGTTCGCGATCGACATCACTCCGACCAAGTTCCCCGTCAGTTCGGCCGGCAGCATGACGCATCGGATGGCCGACAAGGCACATGACCCGCTGCACGCACGGTGTCTGGTGCTGGACAACGGCCAAACGACGATCGCATTGGTGACCTGCGACAGCTGCATGATTCCGCGCGAGATCTACGACGCGGCCAAGCAGCGGGCGTCCGAAGCGACCGGCATTGAAACCGATCACATCCTTTGCTCGGCCACCCACACGCACACCGCGGTGACGGCGACGCCCACCTTTCAAAGCATCGTCCAAGAGGACTACCTCGAGTTTCTTACGCAGCGGATCGCTGAAGGCATCATCCAAGCCCATTCGCAATTAGAACCGGCACGGGTGGGTTGGGCGATCGGCAACAATCCGCGACAGGTGTTCAATCGCCGCTGGTTCCTGCGTCCCGGAAACCCGCTTGCCGATCCGTTCGATCGCGGCACGGACAAGGTCCGGATGAATCCCGCCGCGAACAGCAAGAGCCTGCTGCAACCGGCCGGCCCGATCGATCCGCAAGTCCCGGTCTTGGCGGTCCAGGCCGTCGACGGTCGCCCGATCGCGATGTGGGCCAACTACTCGCTGCACTACGTCGGCGGCGTGCCAGCCAACTCGCTTTCGGCGGATTACTTCGGCGAATTTGCTCGCCAGTTCTCTCGATCGATCGACGCCGACGACACGAAGCCCGCGTTTGTCGCCGCCATGACCAACGGAACCAGCGGTGACATCAACAACATCAACTTCTTCGAAGGGGCCGCACGTCAACAGCCCTTCGAACAGATCCGTCTGGTCGCCGCCGATGTCGCGGCATCCGCACGCGTCGCGTATCAACGAATCGAGTATCTGGATTGGGTGCCGTTGAAAATGCGTGAAACCGAAATCGAACTCGGGGTGCGCCGCCCCGACGCTGAGGAATTGGCCCGCGCCGAGGAACTGATCGCCGAAGCCGGACCGGGCCCGTGGCGAGACCGCCGGTTGATCTATGCCAACGAAACGTTGGATTTGGCCAAGTACCCCGATACCGTCTCTGTCAAGCTTCAAGCGATCCGGATCGGTGAGTTGGGGATCGTCAGCAGCCCCTGTGAAACGTTCGTCGAAACAGGCTTGGCGATCAAAAAACAAAGCCCCTTGAAACCGACTTTCACCATCGAACTGGCCAACGGATACAACGGCTACCTGCCGACTCCGGAACAACACACCTGGGGCGGTTACGAAACCTGGCGTGCCAAGTCCAGCTATCTGGCAGCCGATGCCGAACCGCAAGTGCGACAAACACTGCTGGAGCTGCTCGAACAGGTTTCGCAGTAACTTTGATGCAGGCGTAGGTCAGGCTGTGCCTGACGGCTCATAGGCATGCACAGCATGCGTTACGTTATGATCGGCATGCACAGCATGCGTTACGTTTTGATTGGCATGCACAGCATGCCCTACGGCAGCCAGTTTTGATTGGCATGCACAGCATGCCCTACGGCAGCCAGACACCTTCAGTTTCTTCCAAGAATACATCAATGATGAATCGTGCTCTCTTCCCGCTAACGGTCGCCTTGATCATGACCTTGTGCCTCGGCATCCCGTCGGTCACGGTCCATGCCGCCGATGACACGGTCCATGATGTCGTGATCTACGGTGGCACCTCGGCGGGGATCGCCGCCGCGGTCCAAGTCAAACGCATGGGTGGATCGGTGGTCGTCATCGAACCGGGTACACGGATCGGAGGTCTGACCACCGGCGGGCTCGGTCAAACCGACATCGGGAACAAGGCGGCCATCGGCGGCATTGCACGCGAGTTCTATCAACGGGTGCGAAAGTACTACGAGCAACCGGAGCACTGGAAGTGGCAGCGGCCCGATGAATACCGTGATAGCGGTCAGTCACGAACGGGCTCGGGCGAAGACACGATGTGGACGTTCGAACCGTCGGCGGCGCTCTCGATCATGCAGGACTTTGTCCGCGAGTACGACCTCCCGGTGATCTACAACCAGCGACTCGATCGCACGCCGCTCTCAGATTCCACCAGTCGGGTGCAGGGCGTGACGCTTGACGGCAAACGGATCGTGTCGATCCGAACCGAAAGCGGGCAGACCTACCGAGGACGTATCTTTATCGACGCGACGTACGAAGGCGACTTGTTGGCCGGTGCCGGCGTCCCGTACACCGTCGGACGCGAAAGCAACGCGGACTATGACGAGACCTTGAACGGCGTTCAGACCCGCCAGGCCAAGCACCATCAAATCGTGCCGGGTGTCGATGCGTACGTGATTCCAGGCGACGCAACCAGTGGATTACTGCCCGGCATCGACGCCGACGGACCGGGCGAAGAAGGGAGTGGGGATCACCGCGTTCAAGCCTTCTGCTTTCGCATGTGTTTGACCGATCACCCCCAAAACCGCATCCCGTTCGCGAAACCCGAACGCTACGATCCACTGGACTATGAATTGTTGCTGCGCAATTTCGAGGCCGGCGAGCGGGGGATGCCGTGGATCAATTCCAGCATGCCCAATCGCAAAACAGACACCAACAACCGGACCGGATTCTCAACGGATTTCATTGGCCAGAACTACGATTATCCGGAAGCCAGCGATGCCGAGCGTGAAACGATCATTCGGCGCCACCGCGACTATCAACAGGGGTTGATGTGGACGCTGGCGAATCATCCGCGAGTGCCCGAACACATCCGAAGCAACGTCGCTCGTTGGGGAATGTGCCGCGACGAATTCGGGCGAGAAGACGGCTGGCAGCAGCAGCTTTACATCCGTGAAGCGAGACGGATGATCGGGGCAATCGTGATGACGCAACATCATTGTCAAGGCCGCGATGTTGCCGAAGCCCCGGTCGGGCTGGCCGCCTACACCATGGATTCCCACAACGTCCAGCGTTATGTCGACGCCGAAGGACACGCCCGAAACGAAGGGGACGTCCAAGTCGGTGGATTTTCTCCCTACGCCATCGACTATGGCTCGTTAACGCCCAAGGCCGGGCATTGCGAAAACATTCTCGTCCCCGTCTGTTTGAGCGCCACACACATCGCGTTCGGTTCGATCCGGATGGAACCGGTGTTCATGGTCCTCGGCCAGTCGTCGGCGACGGCCGCGATGCAAGCGATCGATGCCGGTGTCGCGGTTCAAGCGATCGACTACGACGGACTCAAGGAACGTCTCATGGCCGACGGACAGGTCTTGATTTGGACCGGCCCGGTGCGAAAAACGGCGGCGTCGGTCGACCCCAAGTCGCTGCCGGGAATCGTCGTTGATGACGAAGCCGCCGAACGAACAGGCTTTCACGCCACCAGTCAGGTGGTCGGTCCCTTTGTCGCCGTCGGTTATCGTCACGACGGCGATACGGACAAGGGGCACCAAAGCATTCGTTTTCCGGTGATGATCAAGAACGCAGGCCGATACGAGTTGCGACTCGCTTACTCGCCCAATGCCAATCGGGCCACCAACGTTCCCGTCATCGTCCGCACCGGGGGAGACTCGGTGAATTCGAAAGTCAATCAAAGACGCAAACCAGATCACGGTGCGTTTGCCACCGTCGGCAAGTTTGACTTCCCGGCCGGCCGCGCCGAGGTCGAGATCAACAATCACGAGACCGATGGCCACGTCATCGTCGACGCCATCCAACTGCTGCCGCTGGAATGAGCGGGTGCAAGCCCAGTGCCATCGACGTTGACGCCACGCGGGGTGTTTTTGTTAGCGGCAGGGCGCGAGCCCTCCGGTCTTTCACAGTCGTTCTGAAACGCGATCGGACGGCTCGGGGGCTGTCGATTTAAGCCCGCACGCGTTAGCGAGGGGCCACTCGGCGCCCCTCGCTAACGCGTCCCGCTGGCATGATCACGTCATGCATGACGACTGCCGCTGGCGGATTGATTTTTTGATAGACCTTGTTGGCTGTGAGGCAGGCCAAGGCACACGAGACCAGGAAACCGATCACTGCCAACACGATGATCCAGCGCGGCACCTTACGTGCTCCGGTCAACTCCTTCCGCGTGCCCAGATAGATCAACGCGGCGGCCAAAGCGGGGATGCCCAACACCGTGCAGGCCTGGGCAATCGTGATCAGGTGCACCGTGCTGCCTTCGCGGGCCAGCGACGCGATCGCCACGCACATTCCGACCAACAAGGCGGCGGTCGTCAAATGCAGCGGCCATTTGTCGTCTAGCTTGGAACCCTTGCCGAGCGAGTCGGACATCACCGTTCCACCGATCAATGCGTTGACCAGAAAGGAACTGAGGGCACCGGCGAGGATTCCGGTACAGAAAATGATTTTGGCCGACGCCCCAAACAGTGGCTCCAATTGGCGTGCCACATCACCGACCGAGGACAAGGCCACGCCGTCGGGGTTGCCGTAAAAGACCCGCCATGACGTCACAAGAATCATCGACGTGATCAATCCCAAGACGGTCATGCTGACGATCGAATCGATCATCCCCTGTCGCACTTCACCGATCCCCCAGCCTTTCTCTTTGACCAGATAGGCCTGATAGAAGGCGCCGCCGACCGAAAACGTCGTGCCGATCATTCCCAATAACGCAAACACATCCAACGCGGCTTCGGGAACGACACGCTCAAAATCCGGCGGGCTGACGAAGATCACGACGAAATTAAACAAGAACGCCAGCGTCATCAAACCGATCAGCAGCTTCATCAACCCTTCGACGCTGCGATACAGGTTTTTCAACAGATACAGACTGGCGATCACCAGACCGTTCACGGCCAGCAACACAATCGCTCGCGCAGCCAGCGGCAACGGATCGTCGCCGAACATCGGCTCCACGCCGCCGATCAATGCGATGTTGTTGGAGGACTGAAAAAACGCGACCAGCGTGAACAGCGTCACGCCGATCACGACGGCAACGGGCCGTCCCAACCGAGTTGCCAATTCATCACAGGGACTGTTTTTGTAAACCGCCCCCAGCCTGGCCGATAACGCGACCATCGCGATCATCAACACCGTCGCCGCAAAAACAACGGGCAGCCCAAGCAATCCCAACGAAGCACCGACCTTGGAACTGGTCAAAATCGATCCTGGACCGAGAACCACCGCCGCCACAATGATGGCTGGACCGACGGCTTGTAAAATTCGTTTCATGTTCTACTTTCTGAAATTTGGCAAGCGATGAAGCATTTCTTAGCGGTAGGGCGCGAGCGGGCTGTCGATTTAAGCCCGCACGCGTGAGCAAGGGGCCACGCGGCGCCCCTCGCTCACGCGTCGCACCTGGTATGGACGCGTTGATTTCGGAACATCGACTGAATCGACAGCCCGCTTTCGCGCTGCCGCTAAAACCTTAAGAAACACAAGAAGTAAATGCTTCACAGTGCTACCGGCACCGGAGCGATCTCGAGGTCAGCCAGATAGATCGCCGTGATCGGATTGCCGTCCGCGTCTTTCTCGTGCGACGAGTACCACGACATGATCGCTTTCGTTGGACTGAGCGCAACGAAGCCGGGGTACGACGTATCGCCCCCGCTGGGAAGCTCGGCGAATTCATGCAACACATCGTCGATCAGCCAATACATGGAGGTCTTCGGACCTTTGCCGCCGATCGACTTGCGGCCACCGACGACATAGCGATCGCCCCACCGCACGATCAACGGACCGCCGATGTAACGATCCAGTTCCTGACGGTCCCACTGTTGATAAGGCGGCTTGGATTGCAAGAGTTGCGCCTTGCCGCTTCCCCGACGCCCGATCGCAATCACGCTTCCGTCGCCCTGGAACTGAAACGCCGTTTCGTCGCCGTTGACTTCTTGAAAAAACGCCCGCTTGCGCCAGATCAATCCGTCGTCGCTCTCGAGCATCAACGACTCGACGATCTTGCCTTCACCGCGTGGGCCGGCCTCGAAGTTGGCTTTTCTGCGGCCGCACAGGTAAGCCTTTCCGTCAAACGTATTGGCGCGCCAAATGTAATGCCCGAACGTTCCTTCCAACAGAACCGGACTCGTCCAATTCTGCCCATCCTCGCTCCAGGCGGCATAGCCGAGGTGCATGTTGAGATCGTAATCGCTGACCGGGATCGTTGTTTCGCCGCTGTACCAGGTGCCGGTGTAGACGAACAACTTGTCTTGAAAAACCAGAAAGTGCGGATCGCGGGTGTCGCGGTGCTTGACGCGAAACTGATGAACCGGATGCCAGACTTCGGCATCATCGCTGGCCAGAATGATGACCGACGCAGTGGGATGCACCATGTGCCCATCGGGACAGCTGCGAAAGGTCAAATAAAACTTGCCGCGAAAACGCACCAGATCCGTGAACGCATTGTGCTCGCCGTTATCGAAGACGCGGCGGATGTTTGTGACGTTAACGCCGGGGGGGGCTTCCGCATGACTGCTGTGGCCACCGATGGCGCACCCGACCGCCAACAACATTGCTCCGAGCACAGGGGAACGCTCGATTGGTTTCATCATCCGTCTCGCCTGCCTTGGTGGATCAGGGATGCTTTCAGGGGGAAAAGCACGGAGTATACCAAGACGAAAGGCGGGTCAGGGGCGTCGGGCGAGAGGAGAGAGAAGGAAAGGAGAGTGGGAGACAAGGACGAAAGATCGGAAGATGAACGGCGGGGCCCAACGGCCACCCCATCGTTTTGCCCCCATCACGTCTCGCACTGCGTGACCTACCGACTACTCGCTTGCCGCCCCGGCCGGCTCCGGCTCGGCGACTTCTGGCTCGGCGACTTCCGGCTCGGCGACTGGCGTTTCGACTTCGTCCGTTTCGGTCGCGGTTTCGTCAGCGGGCTCGACCATCGGGTTGGTCTGGACACCGCCTTCGCCACCGCGTTCGCCACCGCGTTTGACGCGGAGGATGAACTTGTCGTCCTCGACTCGAATGTCTTCGAACCGGCTCATGAACTTGGCGTTCTCGGGATCCTTGTAGACATCTTTAGCCAAATTCTCTTGCCGGATTGCCTGCATGAATTCTTCGGGCAACGGCTCGCCGTTAAGTTCCGCTTGGTCAACGGTGACGATCAACACGCCACCGTCCATCGAGACATCGAATGTCGCCGATCCGTTGAAGTAGCGTCCCTTGCCCATCGGTACTTTATCCAACGGAATACTCACGTCCCCTTCGACCTGATTGTTCTCGATTTTGACGTAAACCTTTCCTTTGAAGTCTTCGTTTTTGCTGATCAGTGCGTTGATGTCATCGGCGGTCAGCACCAGGTCTTCTTCGGGTGTCTCCCCGGCATCAAGCTTCTCTCGAAACGTTTCGACCCGAGCATCCAGCTTGGCGAGTTCTTCTTCGGAGTATTCGACGGTCGGCAGATCAACCGGCGTGTCCGATGTGTATTTGGCGATCTGGCTACTGATCAGCCAATAGCCGCCGAATCCGGCGCACAGGATTGATCCGATGAACAGTCCGCCTGCGATCAAGCAGCCCCACAGGCAGCCGTTGCCGGATCCGGAACTCTGCACTTGCGGCTCGCTACCGGAAGTCCGGGGGTCGACAAAATTAGACATTTCAGTTTTGTCCTTCACGTGAAGAGCGAGATTTGGCAGGAGGCGGTTCGGTCATTCTGGCAAATTCTTACCGACGCCGGGGCGCCAAAACCATTCGAATGCGATTCAAAATTGCGATCCACTTGATCCTAAGAGTCTCTGAGGCGGTTGGAAAGGGACAGTCGCCCCCTGGATCGGTTATTCGACACCTTCAAGCTTGGCGATGACCGACATGCGATCAGCCCGGCGAGCTTCACTCAACGCCGTGGCAACCTTCCCCTGCGCCAAAGACTCCAATTCCGCGAGCGCATCACCGGACGTTCGCAACAGCGACGCGACATGATGGATCACACTGGGATCGCTGGAACGCAAACGATTCAGCAATCCGGCGGCGTCCCCGGCGTGCCGCCGGACAATCTGCCGCGCGGACTCCAAGGACGATGTGAATGTTCCGTCTCCATCACCATCAACGCGAATGGCGCCTGTCGAGCTGAAGACCGTGTGGGAAAACGAAGTGGACGTCGGCTGGTAGGGCAGAGCCGTCGCCCAGGAGGGATCGGTGATGCCGGGACCGGTGGCCACGGCAGTCAGCCACAGATCGTGTCTGCACTCGGAACGTGGCAGACGCCAGGTGACATGCGAATCGACAGCGGTTTCGCGACCCGGCACAGGAGCGACCGAGTGCCGAAACCGCTCGCGGCCGCAAACGTACAAGGCGACCGAATCGGCCCGTGTCCACGCCGGTCCCGTCACCCGCGCGGTCACCACCAGATCTCCCTGATCGGGATCCAGCGAAACCAGGTCGCCCGGCCCCGAGTCGTCGTGGACCGTCAAATGGACCAGCAAGCCGTAGCTGACAATGACCCGTCCTTGAACGAACGCGTCGATCGCGTCGGCGACGTTGATCTGCCCAGGGTTTGCATCGTCACAGCGAATGTAGGTTCTGCCTTGACCGACGATGAAACGAGCGACATCGTGCGAATCGCTGCAACCAACCGGGGTCACGTCCAGTCCGCGATTGATCAAGCCGCACCAATCGTGGAACAATTCCAACGTGTCGGTTTGGACCGCTCCCGAATTAATGATCTCCATCGCATTGAAATCCAACGATTGTCCGTCCAGTCGTTCGCCGGTCAAACGGTTGTGGCGGGCCGGCGAGAAGGGCCGAAATCCGCTGTGAATGTCGCGTGCGTGATTCAAGATCGCGACTTTGACATCGGGCGTCGAAGCGATGTCGGCCAGCAATGGTTTCCAATCGGTTTGCGTATGATCGGGCAGCTCGCTGTCGGGACGGATCGGAAAGAGATTGAAATGGCCCTGTTTCGTCGTGCATTCATCACCGATGACAGGCGTAAAGTAGGCGTCCGCGCCCATCGACTCGGCGATCGGCCGGTAATCGATGGCTTTGTTGTGATCGGTCGCGATCGGCAACTCGATGCCTTCGCCGGCCAACGTCACCATCCGCTCTTCGATGGTGCAATCGCCGTGACCGGAATGTGTGACCGTATGCACGTGGGTGTCGCATGCGACCCAGCCGCGTGTATCGACCTCGCGTGACAACACCAATGTTTTTGTGATCCGTTGTCCCGCCGTCAGCTGAACCGTCACGTCCGCCAATGAGTATTCGAATCCTCGGGTGGCAACGATGCGATACTGACCGGGCGCGACACCGAAGGCAGCCTTGCCGCTGAGCGTGTAGACCACGCCCTGGCGAACGGCCGTGTCGTGGTTGGACACGGCACCGACGGGAATCAACGCGCCCGCTTGATCGGTGATCGTGATTCGTCCAGGGATCGGGGCACCGGCGGGATCCACCAGCGAGATCTCGACCCGGGCGAGATTGCGACGCGTCTCCGCCGAAGTCGGGTAAAGCCGAACTTCCCCGATCCGAATGTCATCGGCGTCGCTACCATTTTGACGAATCTCTAAACGGTTCTTGCCGTCGATCACGCTGCCCGGTGGGACCGGGAAGTCGACCCGCATGTCATTCTCGTCGCGAACGAGTCTTCCCAGTGACGTTCCGTTGAGCCGGACGTCCCAAGCCTGTTTGACATTCTGCTGACGGAGCGTCAGCGTCCAAGCTTCAGGGTTGGCGGACGATTCGAATTCTCGTTCGAAGCGTTGCGTCGGGGCGTTCTCAGGAAACCACGCCCATTCGCGTTCTGCAGTGGTCCGAACGTGCTGCAACGCATCTTCGATCACAACAGGTGACAGATCGCCGGCCCAAATCGACGCGATCGAAAGCCAATGGAAAATGCTAAACGAAAGAATGATGATGTTTCTCAAAGCAGTCGTCCGAATAATCGATGCATGAATCTCAACACGTTTGATTGTAGACGGCCCGTGAAGGCGTCGCACGACGTGATCTGCGACCTCTCCGGTTTCGTGCCACTTTCGCTTGTTACCAGACTCCGCCTCCCACCCGCTTCACTTCATTTTGCTTGACGTGATAGACAAAACGTCTTATCGTGACAACTTCTCCATTGCGGAACGGTATCAGTACACCCAACGTAAAACTCCCTCGGTGCATCAGGTGAACCATGCGTGCTTTCTGTGTCATGATGTCGTGTTTGATTTCATGCTGGGGTATGGCCCAAGAGGCGTCAGAGGACCAGGCCAAGCGGGCGATCGAACTGGCCAAGGTGGAAGCGAAAGCGTTGGAATTGTTCCAGGGTTCCCAAAAGCTGAAGTGGGAAACCGAACCGCTGTTGCGTTGGACCAATCCGGTGTCCGGTCAAATTTATGGCGACGTTTACATTTGGACGCTGGACGGCCGCCCCGAAGCGATCGCGTCGATCTACAAATGGTTTTCTCCGCACACGCACCAGGCGACCGAACTGCAATCGCTCAGCGAGTCGGAACTGACGATGACGCGTTACGGAGCAAGGGCCTGGTCGACCGGAAAGGGGCTCGAGATGAAGTTGCTTGCCGATGCCCCCGCGCCGAGCGATCGCCCGTTTCAGCGATCCAGGCAGATGCACGCGATCGCGGAACAATTCGTCGCCCAAGCGGAAGATCGATCGGATCCGTCGTCGACCTGGAATTTGCGTCGCTTGCCCAAACCCATCTTTCGGTACCAAAGCGAAAAACGGGGCATCGTCGACGGGGCGATGTTCGCGTTTTGTCAAGGCAACACCAACAACCCGGAAGTGCTGCTGTTGCTCGAAGCCCGCCAGCGAGACGGCCAAACACGATGGCATTACGGATTAGGCAGACAGAACAGCCTCCGTTTTATCGTGCACCGAAATGGCGAGTTGATCTGGGACGTCCCGAAGTTGGCTCCGCCATGGCCAGCCGTCAACCGGCCCGACCAGCCCTATCTGGTGATCAAATCACAAGCGGCCAACTGACGGAGTGTTCAAGGTGAGCGGCGGGGCGTGAGCCGATAGCTTGCGACACTGACACCGAATACCGCTAAGTGAAGCCAAACGGAGAGGCCCGGACGCTGGCNNGACGCGTCAGCGGCCGGGCCGATCGAATCGCTGGTCCTGTGATAGACTGACGCGATTCACTGAAATCTCCACTAGAGACATTTTTCAAAGGACCCCTCAGACATGGCGAAGAAGCACATCACGTTGCAGCACAGCGAGAGCGTCATCGTGCAGGCCGCGGCACAGATTTATTCCGCCTACATCGCTAGCGGGCGAGTTCCCGCAGACGACGACAACACGAAATACCTGAAACAGTCGATCAAGGAAGCGATCATGATTGCCAGGAGCGTCGATGACGCGGTGATCAGTGACGGCGAAATGGAGTAATCGGCTGCAACACGTGATCGAATCATCCCGGCGAATGGATCATTCAGGCAATCGACTTATTTCGGCTTTCGGGCGCCTGATTCGTCGCCGCCCATCAGCGTCATCAGCGCAACGACGGTGGATTCGACGCCGCGAATGACAGCCGGTCGGGATTCGATCTTGAACAACGGCGAGTGGTGACTCGGCACCGCCGCACCGCCGGCTGCTTCGGTGTCGAAGGCGGATTGCGGGGTACCACCGACAGACCAATAGACCGACGGGATCGTCGGATCGCTGGTGAAGATCGGGAAATCTTCGGCCCCCATCCCTTTGGACGGTTCGTCGATGACTTGATTTTCGCCAATGTTTTTCTGCCATGCGGCTCGCAATCGCCGCGCCAGTTCGGGCGTGTTGTTTGTCGGCGGCACACCTTCCTTGGACACGGTGACTTCGGGCAACTTGTCTTCCGGTAACCCCGCCACTCGTCCCATGTTGGTCGCGATTCTGCGGATGCCATCCAGCAGTGTCTTGCGCGTTTCCGGACTGGTGCTACGGACGGTCAGCTGAAGATGTGCCTTGTCGGAGATGATGTTGTGTTTCGTTCCGGAATGAAAGGAACCGACCGTCACCACCCCCGGAACACGCGGCGCGATCTCGCGGGAGACCAGCGTTTGAAGCGCCAACACGATTTGGCTGCCCAGGACGATCGGATCTTTTCCCCGGTGCGGGCTCGCGCCATGTGCCCCGATACCGTGGACGACGATGTCGACCGTGTCGGAACCGGCATACGGGCTGCCTTCGGAGACATTGATCAATCCGGATCGGTCGCGTGAGGTGACGTGAAAGGCGAGTGCATAATCGGGGACGCCGAATCGTTCCCACAATCGATCTTGTTTCATCGCACGGGCGCCCATCACACGCTCTTCGGCCGGTTGCATGATCAACATCAACGTGCCTTGCCAGGCATCGCGGTTGGCGGACATGTAGCGTGCCGTACCGACCAAGCTGGTCAAATGCACGTCATGACCACAGGCATGCATCACGGGAACCACCTCACCGGTGATCGGGCTCTGCTGCGTCACTTTGGATGCGTTGGGAAGTCCCGATTTCTCTTCGACCGGCAATCCGTCCATGTCGGCCCGCATCATCACCGTCGGGCCTTCGCCGTTGTTGAGCAGCGCGACGACTCCGGTGCCTCCGACGCCTTCGGTGACATCAAACCCGACGGCGCGCATTTCCCGCGCCATCCTGGCCGCCGTCTTGTATTCGACCAACGACAATTCGGGATTGCGGTGAAAGTGATCGAACAAATCCGCCAGATGCGTTTCATAGTCGACGCGGACCGACTGTCGTAAATCCTCGGCGAACGCCGCCGACGGGATCGGAATCGCGAGCAAAAAGAGAATCAGGCAGGTCGGTTTCATCAGCGAGACTCCGGTTGCTGAACAAGGCTGGGGGGATCGCTCCGATTTCTAACATTCAAAATTGTTTTGATTCGGGCGTGCGTTGGCAACGATCGGCAAAGGACTTTTTCGACATCGCCCACAATCTGAGCACGGTCGGTGATCATCGTCAGTGGCTGCATTATACTGCGTGGCCGGTTCGGAGCCGGTTTGACCACTCGAATCACACCCCACTCGATCTCCCTACGTCCATCCCTGTCGACTCCAGTCACAAGACTGAAAGTCACCCTCCCCTCGCTACGATCGACCTTCCCTGCCAGGGAGGGTGACTTAAGAGGTGTAGACACCAATGCCCCCACGTTTGATCTGATGATGACTTTTCGCCCCTTTGCATTCTGCCTGTGTATTTTGTTCGCCGTCGCTCTGGTGTCGCGCGAAGCCGACGCGGCCGAGCGTCCGAACATCTTGTACATCATGTCGGACGATCATGCGGCGCACGCGATTTCCGCATACGGCAGCCGCCTGGCCGAGATCGCTCCGACGCCCAACATCGACCGTCTGGCCAAGGAAGGTGCCCTGTTCACCAACGCTTTCTGCACCAATTCGATCTGTTCGCCGTCGCGGGCCTGCGTGCTGACCGGTCAATACAACCATGTCAACGGATCGTTCGACCTGAGCGGCAGTGTTGAACCGGGCAAGCAGATGTTGGCCATTGAAATGCGCAAGGCGGGTTACGAAACCGCCATGATCGGCAAGTGGCACCTGAAAGCCGAGCCGGCCGACTTTGATTACTACTGTGTCTTGCCCGGACAAGGGAAATACCACAACCCCGATTTTCGCGTGCGGGGCGACAAGCCGTGGGGCAAGAACCTGATCAGCTTTCAGGACAAACATGTCACCGATGCGATCACCGACCTGTCGCTAAAGTGGCTTTCCGAGCGCAGCGACAAGGACAAACCGTTTTTCTTGATGCATCACTACAAGGCGCCCCACGATTACTTTGACAATGCGGCGCGTTACGAATCTTATTTGGCCGATGTCGAGATTCCCGAACCCGAAACGCTCTGGAAACGTGGCGAGTCGTTCGGATCGTTGGCGACACGTGGCGACAACGACGAGTTGGTTCCCCACATCGGCACATCGATCGGGTCGCGCAACCCACGTCGATCCTACCTGCTGGATCTGCCCGAGCTGTATCCCAACGAATTCCCCAAAGGCTATGACCCGGCAGATTTCTCCGACGAGCAAAACACTCGACTGGCGTACAACGCGTACCTGAAGAAATTCCTGCGCTGCGTCAAAGGCATCGATGACAACCTGGGGCGACTATTCGACCACCTTGAAAAGACGGGCCAGATGGACAACACCGTCATCATTTACACCGGCGACCAAGGATTCATGCTGGGCGAACACGATTACCAAGACAAACGCTGGATGTACGAGGAATCCCAGCGGATGCCGTTCTTGGTTCGCTACCCAAAAACCGTTCCCGCCGGTCAGCGTTTCGACGCGATCGTCGAAAACGTCGATTACGGTCCCACGATGCTGGAGTTCGCCGGCGCTGAAATCCCCGCCACCGTCCAAGGTCGCTCGTTCAAATCCATGCTGGAATCCGGCGAAGAGCCCGACGATTGGAAACAGGCGGCCTACTACCGCTACTGGATGCACATGGCCCACCACGACAATCCCGGCCACATGGGCATCCGCACCAAGACGCACAAGTTGATCTATTACTACGGCTGTAATTACGACGGCGGCTACCAGACGCCGGCCGGCTGGGAGCTGTACGACCTGGTCAACGATCCCCAAGAAACACGCAACCTGTACCATGATTCCGAGCACGCGAATCTGGCCGCGAAGCTGAAATCTCAGCTGGCCGAGACCCGTCAGCGGGTCGGTGATGACGGGTCGCATTACCCGGCGTGCGAAGCGATCGTGCAAGAATTTTGGGACTATGACGACGCGGATCAGGCCAAGGCACGTGAGATCTCACACCGGTATCTCCAGCGGCGACTGGAGGAATTGGCGGCCGGCCAGCGGAACATTCGCACGCACTACGGGAAGTGAGATCGAGTTGAGCCGAGACGAGGTGGGATTGGCTTCCAGCCTGTCATCACGCCTCGTTCCAAGGCTCAGCCTTGGAACGCAATGTCGGTGTGGCTCCGCCGCACGCGGGCTTCGGGCCGGAGGTGGAGCCTCCGGGACACTGTGTTCCCAGGCAGAGCCCTACGCCGTGAACGATTTATTTCCTGTGTTTGACGAGGTTTTAGCGGCAGGGCGCAAGCCCTCCGGCTTGCGCATCTTTGCCAACATACCGGAGGGCTCGCGCCCTGCCGCTAACATATCGTTCACGGCGTAAGGCAGAGCCGGGGAACAAGCGTTAGCGTTTCGTTCTTCTCCACCGTTGGTTGCCATCCGCGGTTAAACTCTTTTCTGCTGCAATCCATTCTCCCACCCCCAAAACAGACAATGAAGATTCACATGGCCCTGGCCGTCCTTGGTGGAGTGCTTTTTTGTACGCTCGCAGCCCGGTTGCCCGCGGAATCACTTTCCGGCTCGCGACCGAATATCATCTTGGTGATGACCGACGACCAGGGGATGGGCGATCTGTCCTGCATGGGGAACCCGCTTTTGCGGACGCCCAACCTGGATCGATTCCATGCGATCTCGACTCGGTTCACTGATTTCCACGTCAGCCCGACCTGCGCCCCGACCCGATCGGCGATCTTTAGCGGCCGTCATGAATTTCGCAACGGCGTCACGCACACGATCAAAGAACGCGAGCGGATGGCGCTGTCCACGACGACGTTTCCGCAGCTGTTGCGGGAATCGGGGTATGCCACGGGGATCTTTGGCAAATGGCACCTTGGCGACGAGGACGCCTACCAGCCCTACAACCGCGGCTTTAGCGAGACCTTTATTCACGGAGCCGGCGGGATCGGACAAGCGTTTCCCGGCAGTTGCGCCGATTTCCCGCCCAATCGTGTCGCTGACGGCAAATACTTCGACAACGTCATCCTGCACAACGACACGATCGTGCAAACGAAAGGCTTTTGCACCGATGTCTTCTTTCAAGCGGCACTCGGCTTCATCAAACAACAGCACGAATCAGACACTCCGTTCTTCGCCTACATCACCACCAACGCACCGCACGGGCCGATGCTGGCACCGGAAAAGTACAAGAAACGGTTCCGCGACTTGGGTTGGGATCAGAATCTGCAAGGCCGCTACGGAATGATCGAAAACATCGACGACAACTTCGGCATCTTGATGGACAAGTTGGACCAGTGGAATCTGTGGGACGACACGCTGGTGATTTTCATGACCGACAATGGCCAAGCCGGACGCAGTGCCAAGAAGAACGGCAAACAACAACAGGTCTTCACCGCCGGCTTCAAGACCGGAAAGGGTTCACCGTATGAGGGTGGCACGCATGTGCCGGCATTTTGGCGTTGGAAGGGAAAACTGGGCGAAGGCGTCGACATCCCGGCGCTGACCGCGCACCTCGATCTGTACAAGACGTTCTGCGCGCTGGCCGGTGTCACGGTCCCCGACGACATCCAACCGATCGACGGGCGCTCCTTGATTCCGTTGTTGGAAAACCCCCAGGCCGCGTGGCCGGATCGCACACTGTTCGTCCATCAGGGCCGTTGGCAAAAGGGAGAGGACCCGAATAAAAGCAAGTTCAAAAACTGTGCCGTTCGGACCCAACGGTGGCGGTTTGTCAACAACGAAGAATTGTACGACATCTCGGTGGATCCCTATGAAGCGCAGGACGTCGCGGCGGATCACCCCGAAGTCATCGCCGAACTGCGTCAGGCCTACGACCAGTGGTGGGCCGACACCGTGCCGTTGATGGTCAACGAAGACGCGTCCTACGCCGAGCAACAGCCGCAAAAGGTGCGGTACGAAAAGCAGTTGGCAGAGAAGGGAATCCCCGACTGGACACCGCCCACGCTGTAGCAAACCAAGTCGGGTAAGCATCCTGCTTGCCATCGGCTTGCGCGAAACTGGCACAGTGGGGTGAGCATCTTGCTCGCCTCCCTCTTGGAATCAGCTTTTTGTCGCGGTGGATTTCATGCTAGAAGTCAAAGCATTCAAATCAGTCAATGACCTTATTCGCGAGCTTGACAACGGAGGCCGGTTTTACCACCTGTTCACTCACGCAGATGACAAGATTGTCACCAAAGGCGAATTGGCAAAAGCGGCAGGGCAACTCGTCGGAGCAAACAATGCATTTCTCTTTCTCAAATTGGCAACGCTTGATTTTTCCGAAGCTGAGAAGTGTGCAATTCTAAACATGCTTGAACCCGACTTGCGGGAAAGACATCGCCAATCGATGCCGAGAGCCATCAACCCATCTTCGGTGGATCATGAAGGTAAAGCCGGCGACGCTGTCGTCGTTGAGGGGCCCGTTGAACACTGCCATGACAAAACCCGGTTCGGTGGTTTCACCATGATTCCGATCACGGTTGGTGAAATCACGACCTACACAATGACACCGATCTTCGACAATTACGCGGTCTACAGAGTCTTTGATGAAGAGCACCAGGATAGCAAGGAACGCTGTGCGGTGATTGCAGTGCCATTGAACATCGAATTCGCTGATCGGGCATCGGCAGAATGCCTTCTTCTTCTCATTTGGAGAACAAAGCCATGCCACGAGCTTCTCGATCCGATGAAGCGGGTGGCCTTTTCCATGCTCTCAATCGCGGAAACCTCCGCGCCGAACCACTACGATCTGGTGGTCTGCCGTTATGTGGAGCGCAATGCGCTACGTTCGGGATTGGCTGACCGGGCGGAGGATTGGCGGTGGGGATCGCTACGGCGCGGGCATTGTAAACGCGATTCGGATCCAATGCGATTGTCGCCATGGCCCATTTCACGCTCGCCCAGGTGGGTCAATCGTGCAAACGAGACGCTCTCCGAGAAAGAGCTTTTCTATTTTTGGCTCCCCCACCGGATCCTCCGCCCTGGGATCCGTACTGGGACTCGACAGATCGCGGCGGCGCTGCGAAAACCGATGTTCGGCGACTTCGGTTCCACCCTTCACACGAAAGCCCCCCAAAATGTCAAACCAACAAATCAACGACGCCTTAAACGGACAAATCGCCTCGGAATTTGCGTCCTGGTATTCTTATCTGGCGATGAGTGCCTGGTGTTCTCGCGAACAACTTTCCGGATGTGCGGCATGGCTTCGGGCACAGGCTCAGGAAGAGTACACGCACGCGATGAAAATTTACGAATTCCTGCTCGATCGAGACGTCGAAGTCAAGCTGTCACCGCTCGACGCGCCGCGTGAGACGTTCCATTCGATCGTGGAAATTTTCGAGTGTGCGTTGCAGCAAGAACAGGCAAACACCAAACGGATCGACGAGCTGTTCCACATGGCGATGGAGCAAAAGGCATTCGCGTCGCTGGTCGAACTTCAATGGTTCGTGACCGAACAAGTGGAAGAAGAAAAAACTGCCCGGACGAACTTGGCGCGGATCAAGATGATTGCCGATGATCCCGCGGCCGTTTTGGATTTCGACAACGCATTGGGCCAGCGCAACTTGCCGATGGACACTTCGCCCCAGTGATCGCTGAGCGTGCTGGTGTGCAGGCTTTCGCCGCCCGGTGTCGCTGCTCGGCAGCGAGAGGGAACGCCCAACGGCTGGACACCAACGGTTAGTCCATCTCGTATCGCTCCAGGGTCTTGGGGTCGGTTGCTTTGAGCACCTTTTCGGCGTGGTTGAGAGCTTTGTTGTCGACATCGTGAACGATGACCAGCACCGAGCCTGATTCCACACGGGCTGCGTAGTCGGAGCTGACGTCGTGGTCGACGCCCCACCGATCCATCACGCCGAGCAGGCTACCGATGGCGGCGCCGATCGCCATTCCCACCAAGGGTCCCGCCATGATGAACGGCCCGACCAAGGTTCCGGCCGCGATCGGAGCGGCAACGGTCCCTCCGATCAGCATTCCCAACGAAGTGCTCCGCCCGTCGGGCCCGTGTTTGCCCGAACTGTGCTCGTCCTCCTCATGAAGCTCATTGAGGTGCACCGCGGCCGGGTCGGTAGAACTGGAGACCACCGAGATATTTTTTAACGTGTAGTGTTCTTGTTCGAGCTCTTCCAAGCCGACTTTCGCAGCGGCGTGCGTTTTATATTCAGCGACCAAACATTTGGACATGATTGTTCTCCCCGTTTGCGGCAGACGCCCCACATCACCATTTAACCCGATTCACTGCCATTCGCCAAAATTCAGTTGCCAGGAGACGCCGAAAGAGTCCGTCACCCATCCAAACCGGGTACTGAAACCGTAGTCATCCAACGGCATCAAGACTTTTCCGCCGTCAGCAAGTTTCTTATCCTGTCGGTCAGATCATCGCGAAACAACGTCGTTTCGATGTATCCATCGTCCCCCAATCCGAACCCGAATGCTAGTGCTGTGTCGGCGTTCAATGTTCGGGTTGCGTTTGTCGATCAAATGACGAAAACCGACCTTCAGGAGACTCAAGAAAGACACGGCGTTTACAGTGTGCATCGTGGCAACCCACTGACGGACATCTCGCGTTTTTCCGCAATCGTTTGACGGCTCATCCATCGGGCCCGGATCGATACCGTTGATTGACGACCTGGAATACGAATTCTTTTTCCGCCACGCTGCTCTGGAAAGTGGTTTTGGCGATGTCACCGGGAAACGACCTGCCGTTGTTTTCGCAGAACGCCTTTTCCATCGACGCCAGCGTGTCTTCGAGGTCGCGCGGTATGAATCGGACGACGTTTCGTCCATCGGTGGGAATGTTGGCCGCCGCCAGAAGTTGGCGATCGAACTGGACAAAGGGGTTGGTGCGTTTCCAGGAAAAATACAATCGCTGCTCGGTGCTGGGCTGACGATTGACGTGACGGACGGGGTGGGTCGCCAGAAGGGAGGCGGATTCGATCGCGTTGTCGCCTCCTCCGAACGCCGCCAATTCGATCCCAAAAAAATCTAATTGCGAAGCATAATCCTTGATTCCGCGAGCGTGAAAGACGATCTCCCAGCGTTCCCAGCGGCCAACGGCGTCGATGTCTCCTGGACCGGTTGACCGAGCGTCGAATTTGCCGTCCGTAAATCCGTTTGAAGATGCGTGGGAGGGGTTTGCGATGGTCGTCACGGCGGGCGACATTTGGCGCAGCGTCGTGGAGACGGCGTCAACGGTTTCCGCCAACGAAGGCTCCCGCAAATCCGCGACTTCCTCCGCCCCCGGCGGTTCGAAATCTTGGGCAAAACCGATCGGACTGGTGCTGGTCAGCGTCCGCTCAATCTGCATCCCCGGTTGCGGGGCTGGACCGCTTGCCAGCAACCACAGGAGGAACAACATCGACACCGTTGTACCAAGAAAGATCATCACGGCGGACAAGAACGAACTGACCGCATCGAATCGACTCAGTCGCAGGAGATCTTTCATTGGAGAACTCATTGTGTCCGTGTTCCTCGTCGCGCAACCGATTGCCCCCACAACCACCAAGGCGACGGCACGCCCACAATCCGAACACCGACGTCTTAGCGGCAGGGCGCGAGCCCTCCGGTCTTTCCCGCTAATACCGGACGGCTCGCGCCGTTCCGCTAACACCTTGCGGGGTGCTTTTGTTAGCGGCAGGGCGCGAGCCCTCCGGTCTTTCCCGCTAATACCGGACGGCTCGCGCCGTTCCGCTAACACCTTCCGGGGTGTTTTTGTTATCGGCAGGGCGCGAGCCCTCCGGTCTTTCCCGTTGATACCGGACGGCTCGCGCCGTTCCGCTAACACCTTCCGGGGGTGTTTTTGTTATCGGCAGGGCGCGCGACTAGCTGTCTCGATTCGTCACTTCGGCGACGATCCAGTCGAACAGACTGCTGAGATAGTCTTCACGGATGATGTCGTGATGCAGGTCGTGTGTTCCTTGCGCCCAGATCTTTGTGATCGCTCGGCCTTGGGATCGCTGAGCGAATTCGATGGAGGCTTGATGGCAGGTGATCTGGTCGGCGTCGCCGTGGGTGATCAGGGTGGGGGTGGTGAGTCGGTCGGCGTGATCGAGCGCCCAGCGTCCGGAGTCGATCAAGGCCCGGCCGAGACGGAGACTGATTCGTTGCTGCACGAGCGGATCGTCGAGAAAGGCTCGTTGCACGGCGGGATCACGACTGAGCTGGGCCGGATCGACGGCTGTGTTCAACACGTGGTGCGGGCGCACTTTCGCGAACAGTCGCAGCAGAGACAGGTGGATCGGTCCCGGCTGCTTCATCGAACGCAACATCGGCGACCCCGCAATCATCCACTCCACCTTGGAATACTGCCGAAGCTGATGGTTGATTACAAAGTTGCCACCCATGCTTTGGCCTAAGAGACCGACCGATGCATCGGGATGCCGTTCCCTGAGACGATTCAAAAAGATCTCGACGTCGTCCAACAGTGCTTCGTAGCTCGGGATCTGCATCCGCGGTCCCGGGCTTTTACCGTGTCCGACCTGGTCATAAGCAAACACGCGGATTCCGCGACCGGCAAACCAACACCCCAAGGCATCGAATCGTCCCGAGTGGTCGCCCAAACCGTGCACGACTCCCAACACGATCTCTCGCGGAAACTCCGACGACCGCGCATCGGGGGCGTGCCAGGATCGAACGTACCGATCGTGATGACCGAACCTCCACGTTTGCTCGCTACTGATCGTGTCACGCGCGTGCACGTCGGACAATCCTCGGTGAGTTCGTTTCGGGCATCGTTAGGCGTGGTACGGGGGCGATGGGCAAAACAATGCGGGCAAAATGATGACAGACCGGGGAACTGCTTGGGGGCAGGAAGATTGAGGAGGTAAGAAGATTTGGAAAACGATGGGGCAAGGCGCGACCCAAATTTTCTTACCTCCAAAATCTTCTTACCCCCTCCGCTACTTCGATGCGGTCGCGTCGCTGGGCCTCTTGGGGATTTCGTTGAGGGTGTAGTAGGCCCGGGTGTGGACCAACTTTCCGCCGTTCGGTTCCCGAATCGCTTGGAAGTCAAAGTCATGGACGTGACCCTGGACCAATCCGTCAACCTTCAGCTGAACCGTCAGACCGTCTTCGGACACCATCGCGTGAGTCACAGTCGGAGTGGTGTGGTCGACTTCGGGGCTGCCGTAGCCTTGGCGATAGAGGTGGGTGTAGGTTGTCAGCCGGTAGGATTCCGGTTGCGACGCGATGTCGGGATCCACGGGCTTGGTAAACGTCACCCGAAACCCCTCAGGTAACGCATTGAGCTGCTTGATTTCGAAGGGCACGATCCCGGTCCAGTCGAGTCGCTGGATGGCAAATTCTCGCGGGCCGCGGACGGGCCAGCCGCGGTTGGTGCCGCCGACGATCAAGTCGCCTTGCGGCGTGAACTGACACGCCAACAACCCGGTCGCCAGGCCTTCGCGGAACGGGTAGCAGGCGCCCTGCCAGACCCCGTTGATTTTTTCGGTCGTTGCTCGCATCACGACACTGAGGCTGAAGTCGCCGATGAAAATTTGATCTTCGAAGGGGCCGAATTTGCCGCCGGTGCGATCGACCATGAAGCCGGAGATCGATCGCCCCATCTTGATGTAGGGAAACACGACGGCGTACGGCACCAACTCTTTGACTCGGCGCCGTTCGGTCATCAGCCTTGACGGCGTGTTCGGTTCCACCTTGGGCTTTTCCAGGTTTTCCGCCAAGTCGTACCAGCGAAAACTGGCCGGATGCCCCATGAAGCCGCCCGGCTCCAAGACCTTCAAGCTGCACGATCCGTTCCACGGTCCTTGACTTTCGGCGTAGAACATCACGCCGTGTTCGTTGGGGCCGATCCCGCAGGGGCTGCGGATGCCGCTGCAAATCGGAATCGTTTTGCCGTCGGGCGTGACCTTCACACACCAGCCGCGAAACGGCTCATCGGACTGATAAGATTTGGAAAGACACAGTCCGACCCAAATGTTGCCTTCGGGATCCAGTTTCGACCCGAAGGCGAACTCGTGATAGTTGCGGAATCCCCAGGTATCACTGAGGGTTCGAAAACGGTCCGCCAGTCCGTCGCCATTTTCGTCGGTGATCTTGGTGACTTCGGTTTGCTGGGTGATGTAGAACGCGCCGTCTTTGAACGACATGCCCATGACTTCATCGAGCCCACTGGCGTAGCGTTTGTATTTGGGTTGCGGGTATTCCTCGAACGCGCCCTCGACCAAGAAGATGTCACCGCGACGGGTTCCGATGGCGAGTCGGTCGTCGGGCAAGACTTCAAAGCTGCCCGCTTCGATCGCCGTGCCTTCGGGCATCGGGATCTCGACGATCTTGTAGTACTTGGATTCCTCTTCGGCCGTGTCCCAGTATTCACCGAGTGTTTGGGCATGCGCCGATGCCGCCGCGGAGAGGATCAAGGCGAGGACGACGGTGAGGGTTGTTGTCAGACGCATGGGGATTCGATTGTTGATCGGTGTTTCTTGATCGGTGTTTCTTGATCGGTGTTTCGTAGTCGCGTGACTCGTTCCAAGGCTTCGCCTTGGGACGCAATGCGGGCGTGACTGCGCCACACGCTGCCAATTGCCGGGAGGCGGAGCCTCCGTGGCAGTGTGTTGCCAGGCGGAGCCTGGCAACAAGTGAGGGATGACAGGCTGGAAGCCTATCCCACTGGGTTACCATCGGTATTGGATCTCCAACTTGGTGCTGCCGGGCGGCAGATTGAGAGGCACGGCCAGTTGCATCTCGGTTTCCGATTGCACGATGTCCGCCTGGTGTTTCGGATCGACTCGGACGCTCAGCTTGTCGTCGATGAGAAACGTTTGCTTGTCGATGGCTTTCACTGTCTGGCCCGATGCGACTCGGAAAACCAAGTTGTTTCGCTTGTCCTTCGACGTGAATGTCACCGTCCGTTTCAACACCGTTTGATCGGAATCCGCGTCTTTCGAGTCGATCGCGTAGTCTTCGATTTCGATTTCGCCCAATCGGTACGTCCACGTGGGGCGGCCGATGTCGTCCAGGTCATAGCCGGTGAATTGGTGGTGCGGCGGACGACCTTCGTCGACGATCCAGGGTGTTTGGGCGTCGTCCAAATCCGGCCCGGGTGGGAAACGAATCAAGTCGCTTCCCAGAGGTCGCACGGTCCCGTGCCCCTGGCTGCGCCAGACACCGCCCGGATCAGCGAAGTCGCCTTTCCAAATCATCGCCAACCGCATCTGTTCGGCGTCAAAGGCCAGATTCAATCCGCCCGGATAGCCGACCCCGATGCCTCGTTTTCCGATACCTGGATAGCTTCGACGCAGCATCACGGCGCGGCCCTGATCGGCCAACAATCGGATCGGTTCTAATTGCAATCCGCGCGGCATCCTGGCCTGCCGCCCTTCGAGCAGGTACTCCCAGACCGCTCCGATTTGAAGGTTCGGGTCTCCGCCCAGGATTTCTTTGCGGATCGCTTTTCCGCCCGGCCAAAACGAGGGCATCACCGTTCCCGGGCTGAGCAATTGCGGCGAGACCATGTATTGATAGAACCATTCTCGATGAAGTCGCTCGGCCATTTCGGTCAGGTCGACCGCCGGCATGGTTTGCGCCGGTTTGTGCTGAAAGGTGTGGCAGGCGATGCAGTTCAGCCCTCCGGTGCCGACCAGTTCCAAGCCCGTCGTGCGAGCTTCCTTGGGATCCTGTGTCTCAGTGATTTCGGCCAACGGCTTGGGGTCAACCGATGCGAACCGGTCGACCAAGTGGGCCACGTTGGCCGCGCCGTATTGCGGCATTCTGGTTTTCATGTAGGGGCGGATGGAGCGACCGTTGACCAACACATCGCGCAGCCATTTGGAACGCAACTTCCCTCCGACGCCGCTCAACGTCGGCGGGATCCGTCCTTGGGGACCGAGGTTCTCATTGGTCGTCTGGAAGTACGGATCGCGTTGGTCCGACACCCCGCCCCAGCCATCGCGCGTGTGGCAGCGGTCACAGCGAAACGTCGCCATCGTCAATACGACGTGTTCTCGATCATCAAGCGAGACGGCGGACGCTTGGAGAGCCACACGAATCGCGTCGCGTTGGGCGTCGTCCAATCGGTAATTTGCCCACGCGCCCGACTTCGCCGACAGACAGCCCTGCGTCGTGTTCAATTGAGCCAGCGAGGGATAGCGTTCGGCACGCCCTTGGGCCTGAACCTGCTGCGTTTGGCCTTCCTCGGCGACATGGCACTGGACGCAACCGAGTTCGGTGAATGACTTGCGGCCGGACTGAATCATGTCGGGATCGGTTTGCATCGGCTGGCGATCGGCGTCGGCCCCCGCACCGCTGACCAGATAGTTTGCCAAATCGACCGCTTCCCAGTGCGTCAGTTTCATGTCGGGCATCCGTCCAGAGGGGCGTACCGAATGCGGATTTTCCAGAAAGGCCGAAAGTCCGTCGACGCTGTACTTGTGGCTCAGATCGCCGAGGGCAACCGAACCGTCGGCCATCAACTCGCCGCCGTCTTGGCCGCGCGGTGAATGGCAGGCGACGCATCCGACCGAGTGAAACAGTTCTCGACCGCGCGACGCCGACTGGGGGTCGATCGATCCTTGTTTGAAAGGATCCTTCGCCAGCGATATCAGGTACTGGGTGATCGCCGCCGACGCCGCATCGCGATCACCGTCGGAGAGATGCTGCATCAGATCCGGCATGCTGGTCCCCGGCTTGACGCTGTGGGGATCCGCGATGAATCGTCGGATGTATTGGGGATCGATTCGCGATGCCGCCGCGGTCAGAACCGGAGCCTGTTGGGGCGGCGTGGAAGTGTGCGTGGAAGTGTGCATCGTCGGTGTCGCGGCGTTGTCTCCATGACAGCGGACGCAACCGAACTGGTCCATCAAAACCAATCCGTGGATTCGAGGATCCAGCGAGGTGGACGGTGGTGCGGGCATCGACGCGGCGACGTTTGGTGCTTGCGCGGTCTGTGCGATGTCCATCAGGTATTTGACCAGATCCAGAAACTGTTGCCGGTCGTTGAGTTGATCGGCCAGCTTGGTCGGCATCGCGGAGACCGTTTGCGGCTCCAGCAGTTCGAGATCGTCGCGTGCGATCTCGATCAAGCGATTGGCATCGGACAGTTCCCTCAGCACGATCGTGTCGGCGTCTTGCCGGATGACTCGTCCGGTCGCCACGCGACCTTCCTGGGTCAGGATTTTGACCGATTCGAATCCCTTGGCGATCGACTTGGAAGGTTGCAGGATGGCTTCGACGATCGTTTCGTCATTCCGATCCGCGGAGACTTGGGTGAGATCCGGGCCGAGCAGATCGGCGGCGCCTTGAGCGTGGCACTTGGTACACGAAAGTGACTGGGTTGAAAACAGAATGGCTCCCCGGACCGCATCTCCCCGCTCCCGCGCCTGGGCGGCCAGTGTTCGGCTGCCTTCGGCGAGCAGTCGGTCGGTCAACGAGGGTTGCGGGGGAGACTGGGCAGGGCACCGTGCGGCATGGTAACCGAGTACAAACAGCAGTCCGGCGAGCAGGATTCGATTCACGCCAAGGGTTCTCGTCTGATGATCAAGGTTCATGTTCGATGTCGACAGTGTAACTGCAGTGTAGAGCACGCATTTGGCCTGCCGAAGCAGAGCAGAGCGACTCGGCCACAAGAATCCGGCGTGACACGGCGTCGCGGTGCGCGATACGCAGTCCTGAGTCGTGTTTGCGCACGTCCCATTCGTCGAAGCCCTCTCCTGCGAAGTGGGGCGAGCCGCGCCGTCGTTGGTGGAGCGGTCTTCGTCATGACGCAACTCTTTCCCAGGCTCCGCCCTACGCCGTGAACGACTTTTTAGCGGTAGGCTTGCGTCCAATGTCACGCCCTTTGGCTCTAAAGTGTTAGCGGAACGGCGCGAGCCGTCCGGTCGCGCTTCAAAAACTTCGTGAAAGACCGGAGGGCTCGCGCCCTACCGCTAAAACCTCAAGGTGTTAGCGGAACGGCGCGAGCCGTCCGGTCGCGCTTCAAAAACTTCGTGAAAGACCGGAGGGCTCGCGCCCTGCCGCTAAAACCTCAAGAAACACATGGAAAAAACGCTTCACAGCGTTGGCTGACGGGGGTCGGCCGGGACGGCCGGGGATCGCAAGCTGGAAGCTTACGCCACTGCCGAGGATCGCAGGCGGGAGGCTTACTCCGCGGCGGCGATTCCGGCGGCTCGTCCGGTGCTGAAGGCGGCTTGGAAGTTGTAGCCTCCGATCCAACCATCGACGTCCAGCACTTCGCCGGCGATGTAGAGACCGGGGACCTTGCGACTTTCCATCGTTCGCGGATCCACTTCCGTCAGCTTCACGCCACCGGCCGTCACCTCCGCTTTGGCGAACCCCCGTGTGCCTTGCACGGGAAACGTTGCGTCTTTCAGCCCGTTGACGAGTGCCTGCAGCTTCACGCGTGAAAGTTCTGCGATCGGGCACTCGGCGTCACTCGCCCGGGCGACCGATTCGGCCAGTCGACTTGGCAACCACTCTGCGATCACGGCGGTGGTCGTGCGGCGCCCGCCACCGCCGCGATCGGTCAGTGCCGCCTCGATTTGCGGGACCGACAGCTCGGGCACCAGATCGACGGCCAACGTGACGTCGTCGAACGAATCGGCACGGGTGATCGTGCCGCTGACGTCCATCGCGGCGGGCCCGGAGAACCCCAGGTGCGTGAACAGCCAGCTGCTGCGGCGGCTGACCAGCGGCTTGCGTTTGGAGGGTGCCTTGGATTGCCAATCACTGCGTTGGTAAACCGACGCGATGCAGTCATCGAGCGTTAAACCGGACAAGCTGTGCGTCCAATCGTATCCGCCGACCAGGGGAACCAGTGCCGGTCGGGTCCGCACGATGGTGTGGCCCAGTTTGTGCAGCCAGGCATACGCATCGCCGGTTGTGCCGCAGCCCGGCCAACTTTTGCCGCCGGCGGTCACGATCAGCCGATCGCAGCGGATCGATTCCGATTCGGTACGGACCAGCCACTCGTCGGCCGTTTTTTCGACCGCGGTGACGGCACAACGCAAATGAAGCTTCACTCCCGCTTGGACGGCACGCCGTTGCAAGGCGTCTCGGACGTGGATCGCGCGGTCGGATTGCGGAAACACCTTCCCGGTCGACTCCACCTTGGTCTGGACCCCCTGCTCGTGAAACATCGCCACGACATCGGCCGGCCCGAAGGCACCGACGGACTTTTGCAAAAATCGTCCCGTCTTGCCAAAGGCCTGGACGATTCCCTTGGCATCGGTGTCTTGGGTGATGTTGCAGCGGGTTCCACCGGACATCAAGATCTTGACGCCGGTTTTGCCATTCTTCTCCAGCAGCAGTACGCGAGCCCCCCTCACTGCGGCCTCCGCCGCAGCGACCAAGCCGGCCGCCCCGGCGCCGATCACCACGACTCGGTGTGCGGATTTGTCGAGTGTGGATGAATCGGTCATGTGCGGTCCGCCTGCGACAATCGTGACGTCAGTAACTTTGGGGAATATGCGGGCAAGGCCGTAAGAAGCGATTTAAACTGGGGGTTTACTGGGACGGCCGGTCAAACTTGCCGCCTTGCAGGGACGATACAAGCAAAACGAGGATTCTGTCCGACCATGTTGGTTTGCCCAACCGCGTGCCGGATCACCACCGCGACCCACTTCACGATTGTTCTGCGATGTCCGTTGATAGCCCAGCCCAACTCGCCAGCGACACGAATCCAGACCCGAAGCGAACGCCGAAGGTGGTTCCCGTCCCGCCGCGGGGCGATGGCACGTTTTCCTTTGCCGAAGCCCGCAATTTAATCGGTGATTTGACGAAACCGAATCCACGAATCTACTGGACGGATTTCTTACTGTCGATCGTCGGCGGCTTCATTGCCTTGCACGCGACGCTGCACGTGCCGCGATTGTTTTGGCCGGCGCCCTGGGTGATTCCCGTGGTGATCGTGTCGTATCTGGCGACCGTGCTGTTGTTCATGCGCTCGGTGATGTTCATCCACGAGCTGGTCCACTTACCCAAAGAGGGGTTCAACGGATTCCGGTTCGCTTGGAATGCGTTGTGTGGCATCCCGTTGTTCGTGCCGTCGTTTCTGTACTATCCGCACGTCGATCACCATCGACGCAAACATTACGGCACCGACCACGACGGTGAGTATTTGTCGCTCAGCCATCACAGCCCCTGGATGATCGTCGGCTTCATCGGCCAGGCGCTGATCATTCCCTTTTTGGGCCTGTTTCGATTCGTGGTACTGAGCCCGGTTTGTTGGCTGATTCCGGGAGCCCGCGCGTTCGTGCACCGCCACGCCTCGACGATGGTGGTGGACCCGTTCTACGAGCGTGATGATCCGTCGGACAAGGAAATGCGGATCGTGGTGATGCAGGAGTTCTTTTGTTTTCTGGTCGGCAGCGGATTGATCTTTCGCCACAAGATTGTGACCGGGGAATGGTTTGATCCGTTGTGGATCGTCGCGTACAGCGTTGCGATTGGATTATTGACGCTGAACGAAGTCCGCACGCTGGGAGCTCATCGATGGACGGGCGATGGCGGCGAGATGACGTTCGAAGAACAATTACTCGATTCGGTCAACTATCCCCACCATGCGTGGATCAGCGAACTGTGGGGGCCGATCGGAACGCGCTACCACGCTTTGCACCACTTGTTCCCCCGCCTGCCCTACCACAACCTGGGCGAAGCCCATCGTCGGCTGATCGAGGGGTTGCCGGCCGACTCGCCGTATCACCGAACGGTCGCGACCAGCTTGACCGCCGAGATCAAGGCGCTTTGGCGACGGGCACGCGATCGTGGGAAATCTGCCGAGAGCGAACCGTCCGCGATGGCGGCCTGAACAGCCGCCGAGCCATTGACGCGCACGTTGGTGTCGAGGCTTTCGCCAACCACGGGAGTTGGGCTTCTTGCGTGATCGGCACCGCGGAGGTGATACTGCGACCTGGAGGGAACGAGCGACCACCGCGGCGCGTATCGCCCTTGGTCGGAATTGCCCACGGTCGATCGGACGAAGCGGAGCCCAGGCTTGAACAAAAGCGAGATTCACGCCGGTTACGACTTCGAATCCGGGATGTTTTCTCGGATGCGTTCCTGGGTCGACGTGGCATCCTGGATTCGACTGACCCGCATCCCCAGGATTCTCGCTTCGCCCAGTCACGTCTCAGTTGTCTTGATCGCCTGCGTCGTGACCAGAACGGTCGGATCGTTCTTTTTAGGGGGACGTCTCGGACTGGCCCCGGTCTGGGAGCTTCACTCCCACATCCGGATGCTTGGGGCGATCTTTGATACGACCGGTCCGCTGTTCGGATCGCTGCTGGTCGCCGTGATGCTGATCGTTTGGATTCCGGTGCTTCAGTTTGTTTGCCGCGACGGCGCTGCGTTGGCTGCGGGCAAACCCCTGCCGCGCGCCGGTCGGACGTTGCGTTTGGTTGGAGCGCGGCTTGGGCGATCACTGTTCGTGCCGATCCTGCCCTGCCTGTGCATCGTGGCCCTGTTGGTGGGCGTGTTTCTGATCCGTGTACCGAGTTTCGTGGCGGACATTCCCGTGGTCTCTGGCATCACCGGCTGGGCGATCGGTATCGCCGCGATTCCGGTCGGCATTCTGGGATTCGGTGCGCTTTTCGCCGTACCGCTGGCGCTCGTTGCGATGGTCTGTGAACCCACGCCCGACCCGATCGATTCGCTCAGCCGTGGCTATGAGTCACTGTATCGTCGCCCACTGTCGTTGATCGGGTACGTGGTGTTTTCCGGGGCGGTGGTGTTTCTCTTCGGCCTGTTGCTGGGCGGAATCGGCGGGGCGTCGGTGCTGGCAGCACAGATCGTCGCGTCGGTGATTTCGCCAAACGGTGCGCAGTTTCAGGCTGCCGCCGATGCGATCACCATGGTCGTGGTTGCCTGGCAAACCACGCTGGCATTTGGTCTACTCGGGGGAATCTATTTGTTGCTCCGCAGTGACACCGGTGGCCAAGAGGCGGAGGATCTTTGGGAACCGCCCGCAGCGCCGGTCGAGCCGTTGCCGGAATTGCCAAAGGAGGCGATCGACGGATGAGTCCAGTTTCGATAAACCCTGAACCCTCACAGCGTGTCGCGACCGGGCCGGCCGAATCGGATGCCTCGCCGCGCCCCGCCAAGCATGGCCCCAGGATTCAAATCAGTCTGTCGATGATGTTGCTGATGATGGTCGTGTTCGCCTTCATCTCGGCGGCGTTGTACTACGCATCACAAGTCCCGGCGATCCGCGAAGAACTCAGTGTGTTGCTGTACGGAGAAGCGGAGGATGGTGGTGAAGACGTCGGTCGACTGGCACATCGGGCCTTCATCATGTTTACGTTTACATCGCCCCTGCTGTTAGCGTGCGTCCTGTCGCTGGTGGTTTCAGCCTTGAAATACTTGCAGCGCACGACAACGTGAACGACGAACCGTCTGACGCGGATCAGGCCGACGTTCTGGAACCGCTGGTGGCGGCACTCGGAAACGCCGCGATGCGTCCCGAGGAATTCGCCGCGTTCTCCGCCGCCTTGATGTCGCGACACCCCAGCGCGGTGCGTTATCGACACGACATCGATCCCCCGGACTTCGCGTTTCCGGTCCGCCCGATTCCGTGGTATTCACTCGGTTATCAATGCACCGATCCGGAAGTCCGCCCGAGCCGAACACTGCCGTACGCCGCCGGCGACTTTTTCATTCAGGATGCCGGCTCGATGTTGGCCTTGGCGGCCGCCGATGCAGACCGTCCTCCGCAACGCGACCGATTGATCTGTGATTTATGCGCCGCGCCGGGCGGCAAATCGAGCGCCCTGTTGGAATCGATCGGCGACGGCTTTTTGCTGGCCAACGAACCGATTCAATCTCGAATTGCACCGTTGGCCTACAACCTGGCTCGCACCGGGAGCGACCGCTACGCCATTACGAGCCTTGATCCCGAGCGGCTTCAATCGCGACTCGGCGGCATCTTTGATTTGGTCTTGGCGGATGTCCCCTGCAGCGGACAAGCGTTGCTGGGACGCGGCAAACAAAGCCTGGCCGCGGTTTCGAAGACTCAGATCGAACACAGCGCGTTGCGGGCCAAGCGGATTCTTGCGTCGGCCGTCAACCTGCTCCGCCCCGGAGGCCGATTGGTGCTCAGCACGTGCACGTTTGCCGAAGCGGAAAACGAATCTCAAGTGCGCTGGCTATTAGACCAAGACGGCGTGACACCCGAACCACTCGATCGCCTGGCGGACTATGCGAGCGACGAGACCGGATGCTGCTATCGCTTGTGGCCACATCGCCACGACTGTGCGGGCAGTTTTGCCGCGTCGCTTCGCTGTGACCTCGACGACACGATTCCTGCCGCATCGAAAATTCGAGAAAAACGCAAACGCGGCAAGCAGCCGGAGCGGTTGCCGGAGGAATTCAACGTCTGGTTTGACGCGACGCCACAGCGATACCAGGTTGCCGGCGCGGTCCTTTGGGCATGGCCCGAGGACGCTCCGCCGTGGGTCGAATCGATTGCCGCCGTCGGTCCCGAAGCGGCCTATCGCACCGGCCAAACCTGGAAGCCCGCGCATGGTGCGGCGCTACGTCGAACCGGTGCGGTGCGGGCGTCTAAAGGGATCGAAGTCGATGCGCTGACGGCACAGCGGTACCTGAGTGGTCAACCGATCCCTTGCGACGCGTCAGGCTGGTGTGTCGTGCGATACCAAGGCCGAGCGTTGGGCTGGGTGAAGGCATCTCGCGGGACCGGCAAAAATCACCTGCCCGCCGCGGCCCGGATGAACGTGGGATAAACTTCGATCTTCGCACGTTGATGTTTGGGCTTCAGGCGATGCCCTCTCGCTGCGGAGCAGCGAGACCGGGCGGCTGAAGCCCAATACCGCTAAGTCAACATGAATGAGGGGGCCCGGACGCTGGCGCGAACCGGCTGATGTCAAACGAATATCAGCCGTTTGGCGCGAGCCTACGGGCCCTCATCTGAAGAAACGACGCTTAACTTAGCGGTATTGGGCTGAAGCCTGCACACCAGCGGCGGTTGGTGTCCAGCCTTGAGGCGGATTCTGGTCGCTGCGGAGCAGCGAGACGGTGG
>NZ_JANZKV010000139.1 GCF_025060895.1 Stieleria sedimenti
CGCCACTGCAACACGCTCCGCACTGCGTGCATTCGAACCGTAAACCGTCTTGGTACCAGGGGCGTTGAGTGTTGCTCGGCATGATGATTGGAAACCGAAATGAACTTTGCGATGCGGTCGCGCGCGAGGCGAGCCGGCCTGTCGATTAAAGCCCAATACCGCTAAGTTAACATGAATGAGGGGGCACGGACGCTGGCGCGAACCGGCTGATGTCATCCGAATCTCAACCGTTTGGCGTGAGCGTACGGGCCCAAACGAAGAGAAACGACGCTTAACTATCTCACCACATGTCCGTTCCGGAAACACGACCGAGCCTGTTGATGCGAATCCGCGATCCGCGCGATCGCCAGGCGTGGAGCGAGTTTTCAGACCTGTATCGCCCCGTCGTCTGCCGAATGGCACGCCATCGTGGCATGCAGCCGGCCGATGCGGACGATTTGGCTCAGCAAGTCTTGATGGCTATTTCGCGAGCGATTGAAGGGTTCACGCCGGATCATGGACAAGCAAAATTTCGGACCTGGCTGAAAACGATCGCCCGCCGTGCGATCATCAATGCCCTCACCCGCAACGCGCCCGATCGCGCGATCGGCGGGAGCGACGTCATCGATTTGCTGCATCAACAGCCCGCCGCCGATGAGCAGACGCAAACACTGATGATGCAGTACCGGCGAGAAATCTTTCTCGTCGCCGCCTCACAAATTCGCGAGGAGTTCCAGGATGAGACCTGGCAAGCGTTTTGGTCCAGCGTGGTGCTCGGTCAAGACGTTCAACGGGTCGCCGAGTCGTTGAATCGCTCCCGTGGAAGTGTCTACACCGCCCGCAGCCGCGTCATGAAACGCCTAAAAGACAAGGTTCAGGAACTCGACCTGCGGCAGGAGCACGACGAATCATGAAAGCATCAAGCCCCGCGTGCCGTTTCGATCAATTGGATGCATTTCTGGCCGGTCAACTCTCCGCTGCGCAGGTGGAACAACTCGAACAGCATCTCGATGCGTGCCCGTGCTGTGACGAGGAATTGACGCGGCGGACCGCTGACGAATCGTTCTGGGACGATACCCAAACCTTTCTCAGCTCGGCCGACGGTCTGCCATCGGATCACGACACCGATGACCATCCGCTGCCCACGACGCCGGATCAGAACCGGTTCAACGCGTCGGACCAAGACACGCAACTTGGACTGCTGAGCTTTTTGGATCCCACCGACGACCCGCACCGACTGGGACGCTTCGGCGGCTACGAGATCTCCGGCATCATCGGCCAAGGCGGCATGGGCGTGGTGATGAAGGGCTGGGATGTCTCGCTGGATCGCTTCGTCGCGATCAAGGTTCTCAGCCCCGCCTACGCCGGCCACTCGGCGGCACGGCAACGATTTGCCCGTGAAGCACAAGCCGCCGCGGCGATCCTTCACGACAACGTGATCGCCATCTATGGCGTCGATCATTGGAAGGAAATGCCCTACCTGGTCATGCCCTACATCAAGGGCGAATCGCTGCAGCAACGTATCGACCGCGCCGCACCGCTGTCGCTGGAAAACATCCTCGAAATCTCGCTGCAAATCGCGCGCGGTCTGGCGGCCGCACACGATCAGGGCCTGATTCACCGCGACATCAAGCCGGCAAACATCTTGATGCCCGCCAGCGTTTCGCGGGTGATCATCACCGACTTTGGTCTGGCGCGCACCGCCGATGATGCCAGCTTGACGCGCAGCGGCGTGCTGGCCGGAACGCCCCAATACATGTCGCCCGAACAAGCCAAGGGTGAATCGATCGACGGCCGCACCGATCTGTTTAGCCTCGGTAGCGTCATGTACGCGATGGCGTGCGGCCGACCGCCGTTCCGCGCCGAAACACCCTACGGCGTGCTTCGCAAGATCACCGACCAGCCGCATCGTCCGCTTTCGCAGCTTCGCGAAGATCTGCCCCCATGGCTGGAAACCATCGTCGACCGACTGCTGCAAAAAGATCCCTCCGAGCGATTTGATGACGCCCATCAACTGGCTGACTATCTCGAAGATTACCTCGCGCATCTGCGTCAGCCGACGACGACAGTGTTGCCCAAGATCGAAGCACCGACGAAACGGCTGCGACCGACCATACCGCTCGTCGTGACGTTCACCGCTCTGCTGCTGGTCGGCGGGTGGTTCGCCATCGATCGATTCGCCGCTCGAAATCGAAATGCCCCGCCATCGGTTCTCGATCCGAACGAAACCTCCGTTCCACCACGTGCCTCGGATGCCGAGCCCTCGCCTTCTGCCCCACCGCCCGCACATTTGGAATGGGAGTTCGATGCGACACCACTGGATCAATTGGAAACCGAACTCGATCTCCTGCTGAAAGAAACCGTCGCCGATCCATTCGCCGATCCGTCAACCACACCGGAGTAACACAATGAAACGTATGAAATGCAAAACACTCGGGTTCGCGCTGCTAGGCATCCTGACGATGCTGATCGACGTGACGCCCCGTGCGACCGCCGAACTGTTGCCGGCGGACCAACTCGCGTCGTGCCAGTTGCACGTCATCGGGATCTATTCGCCTGAGAGCAGTGCCGATGACCGCGTGTTCGTCGACGTGCAGCCCACCGGCAAACCCGTCGTGCTGGTGCTCACCGGCTACTACGGCGCCCAGTGGAATTTGGACATTGCCGCCGAGGCCGACGTCCGCCAGATCATCGTTGCGGGGTACTTTGAACACTCGGTGCGCGGAGTACCGGATCGCGTTCCGACAGAAAGGATCACGTACTATCCCAGCGCGGACAAAACTCGCAAAGATTTCTTCTGGGCCTATTCATGGCATACCAAGAATGGTCGCGACCTGCGATCACGTCTCAAACAGCTCACCGGACTGGAAGTCACGACCTTTCAAGGCGAGTATTCGGCAAAGCGGTTCGTCGTGGACGGAAAGAACGGCGACGTCACGCAGTTTCTGACCGCTGAACCGCCGCCATCCGCGCCGGCGGGGAATGCCAATTCTCTTGAACAGAAACTGCGTGAACACGGATCGGCCGCAAAGTCGAAACTGCTTGAACTGTCCAACCAATTCGGTCAGGATCACCCGGCGGTCAAGCAACTCGAAAAGAGCCTTGACCTGATTGACGCCCAACTCAAACGATTGGGCGCCGCCCCGCTTGGGCCTACGGCCAAACAACCGTCGACTGCCAAACCGCCGCTGGAAACCGACCCGAACAAAGTGATCGAAGCGTTGGTGCGACAATCATTCCAATTGCAGATGCAACTGCAATTGGCACGAGTGGAAAAAGCCGAAGCCGACCTGCAGCGCGTCAAACTGCAATTGCAGCAACGCCTTGATTCGGCCGAAGAAATCATCGCGGCTCGCGTGCAGGAATTGATCAACCGCGATGTGGCCGAACCCGAGACGAAGGAACAGGTACCGGCGTCCGTGCTCACCGACGAAGGTTGGAAGGCGTGGCGAACTCACGATACGCGCAAGGCTCTGACGAGCTTTCTGGCGGCGATTAAGATCGAACCGGAAAACCAATCGGCGAGAAACGGGCTGGGTTGGACCTACGTGCATCTGGGGGAATACGACAAGGCGATCACGGAATTTAAAAAGATCGACCCAGACTCCCCGGTTCAAGGCGCGGCGCTCAACGGGATCGGCCAAAGTCTGCTCGCGCTGGGAAAACTGGACGAGGCCGAAAAGGTATTGCTCGACGCCACCGAAGACATGATCGCCAAGGATGGCGAAGCGGGAGCCGCCAAGATGGGACTGGCCGCCTGGTATGGTTTGGTCCGCACGTACTTGCAACAGAAAAACTACGAGCAGGCCAAGCAGTGGAGCCGGCGCTACCTCAAGCACAAGCCCGATGACAAAGGCATGAAGGACATGCTGGAGCAAGCTGAATCGGAAAGCGACGTCGAGGAGTAGTTGGCTCGTTTCAGGATGTTAGCGGAACGGCGCGAGCCGTCCGGTCACGCTTCAAAAATACACCGTGAAAGACCGGAGGGCTCGCGCCCTACCGCTAACAAGAACACCCCGCTTGGCGTCAACCTAGATGGCATGGGGCGCGAGTCCTCCGGTCACCGCACGACCCCCGTCCTGTCGCGATCGATGACGACGCGGCGCCACAGTTCAAACGTCATCAGCATCCACAGCCGCATGCCATAGCGACCGGCACCTTCTTCGATGTCGTAGCGCAACAGTTGTCGGATCCGATCGGGATCAAACAACTCGGCCTCCCGGACGTGTCGCGATGCCAGCGTCTTTTTGGCCAGCCGCCGCATTTCACCGCGGAACCAATAATGGACCGGGACCCGCATCCCGCTCTTGGGCCGCTCGATCACTTCACGCGGCAAGTCGTCTTCGTAGGCTCGTTTGAGCACCCATTTCTCATCACCGCTGCGGAGCTTCATGCGGGGCGGCATTTGGAAACTCAACCGAATCAATTCCTCGTCGAACAATGGCGCCAGCGGTGTCAGCCCCGACGCGGCCAACATCCGTTCGACTTTGGGGAGAATCAGATGAGCCCCCTTGAGACGGATATTGATTGCCATCAACTTGTTCAAGAATGAACGCACCGAAGACTGGTTAAAGAACGGTGCCAGAATCGATTCGAGATCACGTTCGGGGTCAATCTGGTCTCGAACCCGCGGGTGCAACACACGGGACCATTCCTCATACGCCCGTCGATAGGACGCCAGGTACGCCTTTTCGCGGAAGCCCGGTTCTCGCGGAACACCGTACCAGTGCTGCATCATCATCGGCAAATTCTTGGGACCGCCGAACAGCGGGTCGCCCCCTTCGCCGTTGAACACATACCGCACGTCTTGGCTGACGCGTCGGGCGAGCTCAAAATTCGGCTGCGTGATCGGATCACCGATCGGATCGTCAAGATGCCAGATCATCTGACGCAGCCGCGGCGCAAATTGCCTGGGATTGACCATGACTTCATGGTGTTCGGTCCCCAGTCGGTCTGCGACGCTGCGCGCAAATTCCAGCTCGTTGGGATAGTGTTTGCCGAAATGAATCGCATAGGTCAGCACGCGATGGTTGTGCTGACGTGCAACCTCGGCGGCGACGATGCTGGAATCCAAACCGCCGGACAAGAAGATGCCGACGGGCTCGCCCGACGGCAAACGCCGCGCGACGGCATCGCTGATCACACGCCGTGACTCGGCCACCCAGTGCGAATCGTCATCCCCGTCACCCCGGCCGTCCCATTCGTCCTCCTCAAATGGAAACAGATTCGTCAGCTCGCTGGACGCATCCCTGCCAAGCGTGACCGCGTGTCCGGCGGGCAATTCGTAAACATCCTTCAGCATCGTGCCGCTACCAGGCACGAAACTGAACGCCAAGTACTGCGCGATCGCCGCCGGTCGTATCTCCGCGGCATACCCCGGTGCCGAAGTGATCGCCTTGGGCTCCGACGCGACCAGCCAGCGCGACGTCGCGACTGAAGTGTCGTTGTATCGCCCATAAAAAACCGTCCGCACGCCGGCGCCGATTCTCGCAACATGCAGTACGCCGGCGGTCTCGTCAGCGATCGCCACGATCGCTGCCCCCTGCAATCGCGATAGTGCGGCAACCCCGCGTGCCCGATACTCCGCGATCAAGCCGGACAGCTCGACCGATCCCCCGGCAGATTCATTTCCGTCTCGGGTCAAAAACCCACAGACCAGCAAGGTCACGTCGTCATCGATCAACCCGCGGCGGTCCAAACGCAGACCGACGGCGTGGTCGTCGCTCAGTTGCAACCTGGCCAGCGATGCCGTGCTCGATTGCAGAAGCAGATCGCCGGACATTTTCCCGCGATGTGTGAGCGTCGCGATCATCGATCGCAACAGCGTCTCCGACGGCGGCCCCGTCAATCCGACCAATGCATCCATGGATTCACTCGGCCCGCTGCCGGTCCAGCATCGCTCGCACCGCGGTCGCCTCGGCCAGGTAGATGCTGCTGGAATGGTCGACGATGTCTTGAAATTGCCGTTCCGCTTGCCGGGTGTTGCCATCGAGAAGCTCAACGAAAGCCAGTTTGTAGCGTGCCTTGTCGGCTTCGTCCGACTCGGGAAACCGATCGATGGTTTGTTGAAACAGTTGCCGCGCTTGGGGAAGGTCGCCCGCCCCCAGCTTGGCTTTCGCCCGCAAGAATCGCGCCCGACTCAAAAGCGTGTGTCCAGGGTTTTGTTTTTCGAATGCAGCCAATTCGGACTCCGCCGCATCGAACTGCCCCTTGATCACCAAATCACGTCCGCGATGAAAAGCTTCACTCGATCGTTGGCCATCGCATCCGCTCGTGCAGAACGCCATCAGCAACAGGAACGCGGCAAGAACGCCTGACTTTGTTTTCATTTCAGATTATCCGAAGCTGGATGTGGAGGATGCGACGGCCTGCTCCCTCGCATGTTCTTCCAACAACGCACTCATCGTCATTTCGCTGGCGAAACAGGCGGCCAGTCCGGTGGACAGGAACGGCAGCGCCAACACGTCCACGGGCAAGGTGCGTTTGCGGTTTTTGGGATCAATCTGCCTCGCGCGCTTCAACCGCTTGAAATCCTCGGCGGCAAAGCCCAAATCGATCACCTTGCGACCTGCCAACGGCAAACCAAGCTGTGGAAGCTGCGATTGCATTTTCTGTCCCGCGGCGTCGGCATCGTGAAGCAGATGCACCGGCAAATCAGGCTGCTCTTGCAGGACGCGTTTGGCATGTCCGAGCAGATAGTGGGGGTAGCCGTTGATGGACAAAACCAGCATGGACTGTTCGGCATGCAGATGATTGAGGACAAACAGGTCGACGAGTTCGTCGCGCTGCACGATCAACAATCGCTGAACCCCATAGTCGTACAAATCCGACTCGGGTGACTGCGGCGGCGGTGACGTCAGCGACGGTGAAACGATCAGCTTGTCCAGTGGTTTGCCGTCGTTCATCCACCGTTCGATCAGTCGCAGGAATTGGTCTCGCGGCAAAATCGACGGACGGCTCAGCAGCGTTGCCAAAACGACGATTGCCGAAAGGAACCAGGTGACCGCAACGGCGGGGAGGTTGTTGGCCCCAAAAGCCAGCACCCCGAAGATGAAGAACAACGTCCCCACCAAGAAACCGGGAAGCTTTGACACCTTTTGCCGCCGACAATACGTTCCGTACAGCTGGTTGCGAGTGAAAAATGCCGTGTCGTTCTGGCTTGCCGCGCGGACTGCCGCGAGAAAACGTCCATCGGTCAATCCCTTGGACCGCTCATCTTTTGGATTGAAACTGAATCGATAACCGCAGGACGCGCACTTCATCCCCGATTTGACCGATTGGTTGTGCGGGCATTTCGGACATTTCATGATCGAACGTCCGCCGGCGTGCAGAAGGCCTCGCGATCCCGCTGTCTCTGGGCCGCCGAAACACCGTCGATCACGGTGCGGTTGATCATCGGATGATCCCCGTGGGTCGGACCACAATCGCTGTCGGGATGCCAAGCGATGACGAGCAACGGATCATGCGTGGTGTTGAAGCTGTGGATACCTTCGGGACGGATCGAAAAAATCATTCCGGGCTGCAGTGCCAACGCTTGATTGGGCGACCGACAGACGCCTTGGCCGCCGACGATCATCCCGAAACGAACCGTCGGATGGGTATGGGCGGTCTGTCGCGTGTGCGGCGGAATGTGCAGCAAATTCAAACAGGGGTCGCCTTTGACGGCCGGACCGATCAACAAGGTGTCGCTGCAGCCATCGATGTACCGCAAGCGGCCCGTCGATTCGATCGGACCGCCCAGTTGAAACAGCCCGTGATAACCGATTCGCGAAGCGACGAACCCGCCGCCGGATCCCTCGATCCGGCATTCCCCCGGCGCACTGAAATACATTCCGGCGGTCAATCGAAACTCGTGTCCGCCGCAGTTCAATGACGCACAGCCACGTTGCACAAACCCGTAGTGCGTCGCGTCCGATCCCAGCGACAACGATTCATCACCCCAACCGTAGAGCACCGAGGGGAACGCCGAATTCGACAAATCACAAAGCGGTCGCGTCTGCGCGGCAAACAGGGAAACGGCATCAGTCTGTAGATCCATCGGTCTCAGCTTGCGTGGGTGGAGAGAAGGGATCGCAAACGGCCTTCAAGGATAACGGAACTCGTCGTTGTTTGTTAGCGGCAGGGCGCGAGCCCTCCGGTCTTTCAAGTTTTCTCAACCGGATACCGGATGGCTCGCGGGCTGTCGATTGAGTGAGCCGCGACGCGTAAGCGACCGGGCATTCTCGCGCTGCCCGGGGCCTGACGGCCAGCGGCTCACCATTGCCTCGACAAATCCCCATAAATCGACAGACGGCTCGCGCCGTTCCGCTCACTCCCTCATCACATTGCGCCCCGCCGGGCAGCTCGCCTTCGGGATTCCCCTCAACCCGCGGTCAATCGGTTGCCATCGGCCAACCGACGACCAACAGCTTCTACTGACGCGGGGTAATATCGAGGAACAGCGGGATGAACTCACGGCCGATTCTACTGATGACATTTGTCGCATTGTTTTCGATGTCGGCGATCGGCTTCATCCAGTTGACCGACTACTCCAGTCGTCCCGGCCGGGCAGGCCAGGCACCGCGGCAACTGCCGAACCTGGCACTTATCGATGCGTCGTGGACGGCTGATGTCCCCGCCGGGGAGATGCCGACATTGCTCGTTTTCTACCACCCGAAATGCCCCTGCACCGCCGCCACGGTACGGGTCCTCGAACGACTACACCCGCGTTTTCGACCGACGCTGCGGATCATCGCGATCGCGTATTGCCCGCTGGAGCAGGACGACGCTTGGATCGAGTCTCGCACGACGACGGCACTGTCCAGTCTGACCGGCACGCAGACCGTGATCGACAGGGGCGGCAAGCTGAGTGAACGATTCGGTGCTCTCGTCTCCGGGCATCTGCTGCTCTATGACTCTGGTGGCCGATTGACCTTCAGTGGCGGAATCACCCCCTACCGTGGACACGAAGGCGACAGCCCCTCGTCGTTGGACCTGCTGCGTCGAATCAATGACCAGCCGGACGACTGCGGGCAATGGCCCGTCTTCGGATGTTCGATCGCCTCCGACCGGGAGCCGCGACGGTGAGCGCCATCCGGCGGACGATCGACAATACCGACACGCTGTTCAAAGCGCGTTACCAGAAAGAATGCTTACGCGTCAACGGATTCATCCAGTGGCTGATGGTCGCCCAATGGCTGGCCGGAATCGCGTTCGCCGCATTCTATTCCCCACTGACGTGGATCGGCAATCACTTCGAATTGCACGTGCATGTTTGGGCCTCGATCCTGATCGGCGGCTCGCTATCGGGGTTCACGATCTTGTGGCTGCGAACCTATCCCACCGCCGCCCACTCGCGGCACGTGGTGGCGACGACTCAAATGTTGTGGTCGGCGTTACTGATTCATCTGTCCGGCGGCCGCATCGAAACCCATTTCCATGTGTTTGCTTCGCTGGCCATCCTGAGCATCTACCGGGACTGGACGATCTTGGTCACCGCGACCGCCGTGATCGCGGTCGACCACTTTGTTCGCGGCGTTTTCTATCCGCTTTCGGCCTTCGGGATCGTGACCGAAAGCCCCTACCGCTGGATCGAACACGCACTGTGGGTGCTGTTCGAAGTCGCGTTTCTGGCGCCCGGCTGCCGGCGATTGCGAAAGGAAATCCGCGAGCTTTGCGCGCGACAGACCGAAATCCAAGATGCCAAACGGTCGGTCGATCTGAAAGTCGAAGAACGCACCAAGGATCTGGTCAAGGCAAACCTGCTGTTGGCGATCAAAACGGCTGAAGCAGAGAAACTGGCCCTGGTCGCCAAGTACACCGACAACGCCGTTGCGATCACCGACGGCGATGCGAATGTCGAATGGGTCAACGAAGGCTACACGCGGATCACGGGCTTCGAATCCAATGAGATGATGGGTGCTCCGGAATCTGGATTTCGATCGGGCGAACAAACCTGCCCCCAGGCATTGTCGGCCATGCGTCGCGCCATCGAGAAAAAACAGGCGTTCAACACAGAAATCATCAGTTACCGCAAAGATGGAACGCCGTTCTGGTTGGCGATCGAATTGCGTCCGATCCCCGGCAGCAACGACACCACACAGCGTTTCATCAGCATCCAAAGTGACATCACCGATCGCGTCGAAGCCGAGCGGCAAAACAAAGTTCTGCAACAGGAGATCGTCGACGCCTCGCGCCAGGCCGGAATGGCCGAGGTCGCCACGGGAGTACTTCACAACGTCGGCAATATCCTCAATAGCGTGAACGTCTCCGCGTCGATCATCAAGAAACAATTCTCCAACAGCGCGCTGCAGAACCTGGAAAAGGCGACCGACCTGATTTCCGAATATGAATCATCGTTCGCGGATTTTGTTCAAAACGATTCCCGTGGTCAAAAGCTTCCCAAATACCTGGTCGTCGTCTCTCAATCCCTGCGCCACGAGCAATCATCCATCGATCGAGAATTCAGCGACCTGACCAAAAATATTGAACACATCAAAGAAATCATCGCCGTGCAACAAACCATGGCGAAAACCTCCGGACTGCAACAAGAACTCCACGCCAGCGACCTGATTCGCGATGTTTTGACGGCCAACAAGGAATCGTTGACCAAGCATTCGATCATCGTCATCGAAGACTTCGCGGATCCCGATCCGGTGATGGTCTCGGACAAACATCGGATCCTGCAGATCCTGATCAACCTGGTGTGCAACGCCAAAGATTCTCTATTGGAGGCTGCCGTCCCCGATCCGACCATTCGGCTGCGAACTTGGACCGAGCACGATCACGTCTGCTTTGAAGTGGCCGACAACGGCGTCGGAATCCAGACCGACAACCTCAATAAAATCTTTCAACACGGATTCACGACGAAGGTCCACGGCCACGGATTCGGTCTGCACAGCAGCGCCAACGCGGCAACCGAAGTCGGCGGACGGCTTTCGGCAACCAGTGCGGGAATCGGAACGGGCGCTCAATTCGTCCTGCGAGTCCCCATCGAAGGGCGCCCGCTTTGCGACAAACGCGACCACCACGAACGTGATGCCGATCCGACAAACCTGTTTCATTCCGAATCGGGAGAAACCGCATGAGTGCCGCAGACGCGAGCGTCGAACATCTGCTGGTGATCGACGACAACGAAGCGATCCACAACGACTTCAGAAAAATCTTTACGACTTCGTCTGCCCACGACGATTTGATGGCCTTGGACGCAGAGTTGTTCGGCGAGGAGTCGGAACCCACCCCACCCTCACCAATCTATGCGTTGAGCTTTGCCAGCCAGGGCCGCCTGGGATGCGAGATCGTCCAAGAGGCGAAACAACGGGGCGTCCATTTCGGCACCGCCTTCGTCGACATGCGCATGCCGCCGGGATGGGATGGCGTTCAAACCATCCAGCGACTCTGGGAAATCGATCCCGACCTGCAAGTCGTGATCTGCACCGCTTTTTCAGATCACAGCTGGAGCGAAATCGCCCGACGCCTCGGTCGCACCGACAAACTGTTGGTCTTGAAAAAACCCTTTGATGAAATCGAGGCAGTTCAACTGGCGACGTCACTTTGTGAAAAACGTCGACTGTTAGATGAGCATCGACGGGCTTTGAGCGAGTTGACCAAGACGGTCGTGTCACAACAGTCAAAACTCGAATCGGCCCACCAGAACGCCGAAGTGCTGATCGACTCGATCTCCAGCATCTTGGTTTGCCTGGACCGGGACCATCGTGTCACGCGGTGGAATCCGCATGCCGAAAACACGTTCGACATCAAGGCCGACGACGCGATCGGGAGCACGCTGGGGGAACTGCCGATTGCCTGGTCCGATGCCGCCAAGCTGGAAAGCCTGTTGCAAGCCGATTCATCCCAAAACCCTCAACACGACGAGATCCAATTCGTTGACCGCTGTGGTGAAAAACGCACGCTCGACATTCGCATTTCTCCGCTCAGTGATGCCGCATCGGCCGCGATGCTGGTCGTCGCGACCGATGTCACCCGACAACGATTCATCCAGGCACAATTGGACCAATCACGACGATTGGAGTCGGTCGGGCAACTTGCCGCCGGCGTGGCGCACGAAATCAATACGCCGATGCAATACATCGGCGACAATGTCCGCTATGTCGCCAAAACCATCGACCGACTGTCCCAATTACTTGATTGCCTGCCGGCGTTTGTCGATGAATCTGTCTCCGACGCGGAATTGATCGAACTTCGCAAGTCGCTCGACGGATTCGACAACGCCCACAAAGTCCGCACGGCAATTGAGCAGATGCCCGATGCCCTGGTGGATTCGATCGATGGTGTCGAAGCGGTTTCCAAGATCGTTGCGGCGATGAAAGAGTTGTCGCACCCGGGGACCGGCAAGCGAAGCCAACTTTGCATCAACCATGTGTTGCAGTCGACCATCGCGGTCGCCAGGAACGAATGGAAGTACGTCGCTGAAATCCAGACCGATCTCGACGATCAACTGCTGCCGATCGACGGCTTGCCGAGCGAATTGAACCAGGCGTTTCTGAACATCATCATCAACGCATCGCACGCGATCGGCGATCGCACCGAACGCCACGAACTCGACAAGGGCGTGATCGCGATCGGCACCCGCGATCTCGGCGACGCCGTTCAGATCACGATCTCGGACAACGGCGGAGGCATCCCGGCCGCGATCCGCAAACGAGTCTTCGAACCATTCTTCACGACCAAAGACGTCGGCAAGGGAACGGGCCAAGGCCTAGCGATCGCGCATTCGGTCATCGTCCAAAAGCATCACGGCAAACTTTGGTTCGACGTCGACGACGGGATCGGGACGACGTTCACGATCCAGATCCCCCGCTGCCCCCAGCCGGCCGCGGTGGTCGAATCGACCGGAGCGATGCCATGAAAATTCTGCTGGTTGATGATGAAGAACGTGCCGTCCGTGGCGTCTCGCGGTGGATCGCCGGCGAGATCGGGCAATGGGAGGTCGTCACCGCGGCCTCCGGCGCCGATGCGCTGCGACTGTTGGAATCCGGTGATTTCAATGTGATTGTCAGCGAGATGCGAATGACGGGCATGGACGGTGCCGAATTGTTAAGCCTGGTCGAACAGCGACACCCGGACGTGTTCCGGGTCGTCTTGTCCGGCCAGGCGGACCGCGACACCGTGCTCAGTGCGGTCCAGCCGATGCACCAGTTTCTGTCCAAGCCCTGCGACCTGAACGTCCTGATCGATGTCATCAAGCGGGCGGAGACCTTTCAAGCCACCATCGCCTCGGCGGCAGTCTTGGATGCGATCGGCCAAGCGAACGGATTGCCGTCGGTTCCGGGAATCGTCAGCGAGATCAATGAGGCGTTGGCGAGCGAAAACTGGAACACCCAATCGATCGCCAACATCATCAAGAAAGATCCGCTGCTGAGCGCCCGGATTCTGCAGGTCGCCAATTCGGCGATTTTCGCGCTGCCACACCCTGTGCTCGACGTGGTGCAAGGCGTTTCCCTGGTCGGTGCCGAAGTGATCCAGGGTCTTGCCATGTCTCAAGCGGTTCAATTACGCAACGTCAAAGATTCCGACATTCTGTCGACCAACGCCCTGTTTGATCATTCGTTTCAGGTTGCCGTGCTGGCGAAAAACTTCTCGCGACCCGTGCGTCAAGGCGATGACACCTGCGCCTCGGTGTTCAGCGGTGCCCTGCTGCATGACATCGGAAAGCTGATTCTGCTGGATGCCTTCCCCGACCAATACTCAAGACTCTTGTCGGTCTCCGCCGCAGAACACCGCCCCTTGTGGGAACTGGAGCTCGACGAACTCGGTGCGACGCACCAAGGCGTCGGTGCGTACCTGCTGGCGCTGTGGGGCGTACCGGCCGCCATCGTCGAAATCGTTGCATCCCACCACAGTTTCGAAGTCTGTTCGCGGCGAAACCTCCCCTGCCAGGTCGTCTACGCCGCCAATTGGCTGTGCAACGGCGGCGATCAAGACTTGATTGAGCGTGAGCTGGAATCGGCAAATCACACCGAGCAAGCCGTTCTGTTTGCGAAGCATTTGCTGAGCTGGAAAAGCGACGCACTTGAACACGCCGACAGGGCATCACCAACACGGAACAACCCATGAGCAATCACAAGATCCTGTTCGTTGACGATGATAAAAAGCTGCTCGGCGGCATCATGCGTCAACAGGGCGACGATTTTGATCTGACGACCGCGCTCGGGGGCGAAGAAGCGCTTCAATTGATCGAACGACACGGCCCCTTCGCCGTGGTCGTCTCCGACATGCGGATGCCGGCGATGAACGGCATCGAATTGCTCAAACGCATCCGCGAACGTTCACCCGACACCGTTCGAATCATGTTCACCGGATTTGCCGAACTCGATTCGACCATCGAAGCGATCAACGAAGGGCACATCTTTCGTTTTCTCGCCAAGCCGTGCAGCGAGCGAGACTTGGCCGCGGCGCTCAAAGCGGGGCTCCGGCAACACGCCCTGATCGAGGCCGAACGCGAACTGGTCGAAGGCACACTGCATGGAAGCGTCAAGGTTCTCAGTGAAGTGCTGGCGTTGGTCAGCCCGCTGGCGTTCGGCCAATCCACGCGTGTTCGCGCGATCATCGACGGGATCTTGAAACGGGTGCCGATCGAAGACCAATGGCAATTGGAAATCGCCGCGATGCTGTCGTCGCTCGGCTGTGTCACCGTCCCGACCGATGTGCTGGAAGCGATCTTTGACGGCGCGACCGTCTCGACCGACGAAGAGAAACAGTTTGCCAAACATCCCAAACTGGCCGCCGACCTGATCAAGACGATTCCACGAATGGAGCACGTTTCAAAAATCATCCGTCTGCAAAACGTCAACCACGGCGTGCCCGAGGTCGATGGCGTCCCGGTCCCGCTGGAAAGCCGGGTCTTGAAACTGGCGATCGACTTTGACCTGAAAGAACGCTTCTGCGAAAGCCCGCTCCACGCACTCAACGAACTCAGGGAAAACCGAAGTGCCTACGAGCCGAAGTTCTTCGCGGCGCTGGAAGACTACGTCAAACGCGAACGAAATTTCAAACATGCCAAACTGAGCGTCCATGAAGTCGTCCAGGGCATGGTGCTGGCCGAAGACATTCGCAACCAGACCGGGACCTTGCTGATGAGCAAAGGCCATCGTTTGTCCGGCTCGGCGATCCGTCTGTTGGAAAACTACTACAAGAAAAAGATCCTCAGTGGCCCGCTCAAGGTGATCGTGCGAAGCGAGCCGGACGAGGTCGAAAACGCCCCCCCCACGACCGCCGGACAGACGCCCGAAATCCCTCTGCCGCACGTGGACGTCACGTTCGCAGAGGGCTGACCTCCATCATCCGCCGCTCGGCGCCAGCCCAATGCCATCTACTTTGGCACTCGAGGTGTTAGCGGAACGGCGCGAGCCGTCCGGTTGCGCTTCAAAAACACCGTGAAA
>NZ_JANZKV010000014.1 GCF_025060895.1 Stieleria sedimenti
AAACCACGCTTAACTTAGCGGTATTGGGCTTTAGCCGCCCGGTGTCGCTGCTTCGCAGCGACCGGGAATCGCGTAAAGGCTAGACACCAACGGTTGCTGAATCCTTTTTCCGCGGCACTTCAGCGTCCGGACAACTCAGTCCCCAGAATGACCGGCGATAAATGCTCGTCGCGTTGGTAGCGGATCAAGAGGCGGTGGCAGTCGGGAAAAACGGCGAAACCCTGTGGCGTGCCGATCCCCGGCGGGGGTTCGAACAGGGTGCCGAGAGCCTGTCCGGTAGGCACATGCCAAGCCTCAATTCGGCCATTGTTGTGACCACTCAGCAAGACGCGTCCACCCGGCAGAAACGCCAGTGTCCGAACCGTCGAAACCTGGTCGATCGCAAACGCGAGTTCACCCGTTTTGATGTCGATCAGCTCGAGTTTGTCGCGGGTGCAGATTGCCAGTTGTTTTCCGTCTGCACTAACCGCTGAAGCCATCAGCCGCGTACTCGGCTCCTTTCGGACCACGCGACGGACACCGGTTGCGCACGCGAGTTCCTGGATCAATTGTGACGACTCGTCGTACAGCAATGACGGTCCGTCCTCCGACTCCACGAAACAAAAAACGGCCGACAAATCGAGCGGCAAGTCGAGCACCTGGTTGGCAGATTGCCAGCCCGTATCACTATACCAAGCCATGACTCCAGGTTCCTCGCCCGCGTTGACCGCGACGGCATCGCCCGAGGGGCTAATTTCAACGCGATGGGCCTTTGCCAAACTTTCGCCAAGCGTGCGTACGATCCTCCCTTTCGACAGGTCATAAACGCTCACGTAACCGGGTCCGGCGCACGCGATCCAACCTTGACGAGAAATCTGTTGTGAAAAACACGTGATCGGATGAGTGACCCTTTCGCCGATCGGCTGTTCGATTCTCCTACCGATCCCGACGACCATCTCTCGATCATAGCCGGGGTGCGAATACCCTTTCTGAACGAAGTAGGCGAGGGCATCCGGGGCGATAGGGTAAACGCCACCGAGAGGGGAAGGCGGGCGAAGGATCTGGGTTGGCGGGACGCGACTGAGGTTCCACTGTCGCAGCCGGCCGCCTGGACCGGCTGTGATCAGTGCATCTCCGTTGGGTGATGCGAGCACCCGGATCCTCTGGTTCTCTTGGAACAGACGATGGTCAGCGGCAATGTTGAATGCCGCCGTCAGCTGGCCCGACACTTGGCCGCCTGATCGCTCGGTCAGTCGGAGCGTCTGTAGCAAGCCGTCGGGGAACAAAAGCGCGAGATGGCGACCGCCCTGCCATGTCGCATGTGATTGCGGATAACTCGCATTCAATGCCACCTTGCCGATGCTTTGAAACGAATCGGCATCCAGGATCAACATTTGTTGCCAAAAGCGATCGCAACAGAGCAGCCAGTTTTTCTCTGGACCCGCCAGCATCAATTCACGCGGATTCTCGATCGACTCGAGCGTGACGCTGCGTGTTTTCTTTCCTGCAGGAACCGAATACACGTCAATACCTTGACGGGTCGGGACCAGCAATTCACGACTGCCGGGGCGAAACACCAGTGATTCGTGGCGATGGTCGTTCTCGATACGAAACAGCGATTGACCATCCGCGTTCCCGACCCAGACGCCCTCGTAACGTGTCCCCACCGCGAGGTGCGCTCCATCGTCAGACCAGACGATCGTCTCGACGCCGTTCTCGCCGACGACGATTCGGCGCAGTTCTTTGACCGAAGGGGATAGACTCCAAAGCGAAATCTGTCTCTGCATGCCTACCGCCAGCATTGTCCCGTCCGGCGAAACGGCAATCGCTTCGGCCGGCTCTCCGATCGAGCCTACCGCAACGGTTGATTCGGCTTCCAATCGCCCGCCTTGAGAGCGGTAGATGTTGCCATCGGCGTCCAGGATCCACGCGTGATGACCGGACCGATCCAACGCCAGATCGCTGATTTCAGCATCGAGGACGACCTGTCGGTCGAAGGGAGGGTGAGACAGATCGAGCAGCAGGTTGCGGAAAAAGTCATCGTCGCGATGTAGGTTCGCCTTCACCGGCACGACCGTGGTGGGGCCGAGTTTGTCTGCGATCAAAGGAAATTCAGCCTGTCGAAAGGCACTAACCGCCGATTGTAACTGGCTCGCGTCGAGCAAGTCGCTGACCTGGCGTTCGCGCGATTGGCTCGCCTGCCAAGCCCGATTGACTTGCCGCACCTGCCACAGCGACAACGTGGTAATGAAGACAAGTGCCGCGATCGCGGCTGTGCCAACCGTGACGGCGAGTCGGTTCCGGCCGAGCCACTTTCGAAAACGATATCCGGCCGACGGCGGGCACGCCTCGACTGCCTCGTCGTCGAGATATCGCTGAACATCATCGGCGAGCGCTTTGGCCGAGTCGTAGCGCCGCTCACGATTTTTCTCCAGCGACTTCAGCACGACCCAGTCTAATTCGAGGTGAAGGTCACTCCGGATCGCCGCGATGTCGACGGGAGTTTTTTGTCCGAGGGTCGAAAGGTTCGCTGCCTTGAGCGTACTGACGCGAGAACTGGGCCGCTCGGGTTCCTGTTCTTGCACCAGTTGCCGAAAGCCATCGATTCCGACGCGGGAGAGCGTGTCACGATCAAACGGAGTCGTTCCGGTCAACAATTCGTAAAGGATCACACCAAGCGAGTAGACGTCCGATCGGGTGTCGACGCCCAAACTACTCATCTGGGCCTGTTCCGGCGACATGTACAGTGGCGTGCCGATCAACTCGCTGAACTGCGTGAAGAGTGTCTTATCGGTGAGGTCCTGATCGAGTGCTTTGGCGACACCAAAGTCGATCACTTTGACGACCGGTTTGTCGTCATGCATCGTCACCAGAATGTTGCTTGGCTTCAGGTCGCGATGAATGATCGCCTTTTGATGAGCGTGCTGGACGGCGCGGCAGACGTCGATAAAAAGCTCAAGGCGTTCTCGCAAACCCAACTCATTTTCTTGGCAAAAACGTGTGAGCGGCACCCCTCGCACCAGCTCCATCACGAAATAGGGCCACCCGGATTCCGTCGTGCCTCCGTCGAAAACGCGAGCGATGTTCGGATGGTCCATCATCGCCAGGGCTTGGCGTTCGGCCTCGAATCGCGCCAACACCTCGCGAGAATCCATGCCGGGGTTGATCACTTTGACGGCCACTCGACGACGGACCGGTTCCGTCTGCCGCGCCATGTAGACGGTGCCCATGCCGCCGTGTCCAATTTCCTCGAGCAATTCGTAGCGACCGAGAACCGAATGTTTTTTCGGGTTCAAGCCGTGAAGTCCTCGTCCCGACGTCGACGTTTCGGCAACATCCAGCATCGCGGTGGGAGGGCCATCCTCATGGCGATCGCCTTCACTTGGACGGCTCTCGGCTCCGAGGACGTCCCCGTCGCCGAGGGCTTTGAGGAGCAGATTAGCGTGCCGCAGTTCACGGGCCGCAATCAATCGCAGAATCCTTGACTTCTGATCCGACCGGCCTTCACAAGCCCTTGTCAGATAGGCGTCCCGCTCGCCCGGATCATCCATCCGTGAAGCGGCAAGGTAGATTTCGCATTCGAGGTTTGTTCCGGTTTTCTGTTCCATGGCGACCCCGACGGCGTGCGACCTGACCTCGACAACGATTGGCTCACGAATTGAACTGGCTCAACCAACTAATGCGAGATGACGTGTCTGAAAGTCCGGGATTCTTGGCCACGGGCGGAAAAATAGATCAAAAACCCGCCGCCAATTCCACGGTGAACCACGACACTGCGTAGTCCCAACGCTCGTAAGCCACGGTTCGAGAGATCTCCATGACCTTCGCCGCTTCGGCGACCGTCAGGCCGGCGTACAACCGCAGGCGGACCAATTCGGCGGCCTGTTCATCGACCCGCCCAAGCTTGACCAGTGCGTCATCGAGTTCGAGCAGCTGTTCCGGAGTGATTTCTGCCCGAAATTCGGCGAGGTCGCCGACCTCCACCCGATCCCGATCGCCGCCACGTTTTAGGCTGGCTTTGGAACGCGCGTGCTCGATCAAAATGCGACGCATCGCTTTTGCGGCGGCGGCAAAGAAATGGGCGCGCGAATCCCAGCCCTGCCCGCTATCCGAACCGACCAGCCGAAGGTAGGCATCGTGAACCAGTGCGGTCGCCTGGAGCGTGTGATCGGATCGCTCCGTTGCCATGTGTCGTGAAGCGAGCAAACGAAGCTCCTCGTACACCAGCGGCAACAAGTCGGCGGAGGCATGGCAATTGCCCCCTTCGACCTTGCGGAGTAGACGAGTCACTTCGGAAGGCACTTCGATCATGTTGCGTCGTCGCGAGTTGGCAGAACAAGTCTCACCGATTCTAACTGATGAACGCCTGTGATTCAAAAGATTCTTTCTTGCCCAGTCGTTTCTCAACGCGATCGGGCAGTCTCGTCATCGACATTGACCAGTGGTACGGCACCGTCGGCGACTGATCGATAATCGACGACATCCGTCGCGGCGATGCTGTGGTTGACATACAACTTCCGTAGCACCGTCGTCGACCACGTCGACTTGGCCGGTGACGACGACCGTTTGCGGCGTGTCGAATCGACCTGAGCCAGGAGCCGGCGGTCTTCAAGCAGCTCCAATTGATCCGTCAAGAACGTCGTGCCTGGTGTTGACATCACGCTTCATCGGCTGTCGCCCATCGCCTCGGTTGCCCGTGGAAACCCGACCGCTCGCCACCGCGTTAACGGCGTCGCCCCGCGCGCTCCCCATCGGAAACCGATGCGCGCGTGGTGTCCGTGCACCGTGAATCGGCGCACTGAGAATGGGTGCCACACGTCGATCATCGCCTATCGCGAAGACGCCGGTCGCTGCTGCAGGGGGCTGGCGGCAGATTGGTCCTGCCACACACGAGAAACGGTGTTCTGCCGCTTCGCCCCGAAATAATCCTGCCGGAACCGGCCCGCTTCGGGGGTGGCGATGAACCGCCATCTGGCCCTCCCTGTGTTCCGAACGCCTGCCAAGGAGCGAGATCGGTGGAGAGGGACTCGCGCCAACGATGGACCGATCGTCCAAAAAACGACAAAAATCGGCTCACACCCGATTATTCGATGCCTGAGACTTTCGCCGCCGCGGGACAAACAGCGGACAGGCGGTTTTTGCGTCGAAAAAACCGTCAAGCTGCTAGAATACGGGGAGCACCTTTGCGAATCTGGTTGTCCTCCGCACACTCTCTGTAACGGAACGGAGCGTCCGTCGAGGCCCGCGTGTTAACACCCTGAGCATGTCCGACGTCACGAAAATTCTCGGCCGAATCGATGCCGGTGACTGCCTTGCACTCCAGGAGTTGCTGCCGCTGGTCTGTGACGAATTGCGCCAGTTGGCCGCACAGCGGATGCGTCGAGAGCGGTGTGCCTCTGCCCCACGGTTGCCCCACACCTTCATGAATCCCGATTGATCCGTGAACCGCCAACCCCAACCGCCGCCGGCCCGCCGTCTCTACGAGCAAGCGATCGCTTTGGACGACGAAGCTTTGCAGCGATCGTTTCTCGATGAGCAGTGCCGCGACGATCCGGCATTGCGGGAGCGGGTCGAACGTCTATTGCGAGCGCGGCGAGACCAGACGAATCATTTGTTGCGTCAAGCCGTCGGGTCTGGCAGCGAGGATTGGGACGAGAAACAGACTGAGTTATTCCATCAAAAAACGGAATCGGGTGCGGATCGGTTTTCGACCTCAGGCACGACGACCGACTTTCACGACCCAAGCCGATTCGAACCGCCCTCGATCCCTGCGTACCATCTGGTGCGGGTGATCGGTGAAGGCGGCATGGGAACGGTCTATCTGGCCGAGCAAACCGAGCCGGTCCGGCGTGAAGTCGCTGTGAAGGTGATCAAGCCGGGAATGGATTCCGAGGAAGTGATCGCTCGATTCCAGGCGGAACGTCAGGCCTTGGCGATGATGGACCACACGAATATCGCGAAGGTTTATGAAAGCGGCACGACCGAGCGAGGCCGTCCGTACTTTGTGATGGAACTGGTTCGCGGCCTGCCCATCACGAGCTACTGCAAGAAGCATGGATTGAATCTACGCGACCGGCTGGAATTGTGTGTCGATCTGTGTTTGGCCGTCCAACACGCGCATCAGCGTGGCGTGATTCACCGTGACCTGAAGCCCACCAATGTTCTGGTCACCATGCAGGACGACAAACCGATCGTCAAAGTCATCGATTTCGGTGTCTCCAAAGCGCTGCATGGCGAGCTGGCCGGAAGAACGCTGCTGACACACGGCTTGCAGTTGATCGGAACGCCGCTCTACATGGCGCCGGAACAGGCGAGACGGACGCACTATGACGTTGACACACGCGTCGACGTCTATTCGATCGGCGTCGTCTTGTACGAACTCCTGACCGACACCACCCCCATCGATCGTGAAACGCTCAAGCAGATCGGTATCGAAGAGTTTTACAGCCTGCTTGTACGACGAGAGCCCGCTCGGCCGAGCCAGCGCGTCAGTGGTCTGCTAAACGATCAATCGTCTCCCGCGGACCGACATGGCCATGGCACAGGCTTTGACGCCAAGCTTCTCAAGCGAGAACTGGATTGGATCGTGATGAAAGCGATCGATCGCGATCGCGAACGGCGATACGCGTCGGCGAGCGAGTTCGCCGAGGACTTGCGGCGGTATCTGGATGGGGATCCGGTGGTGGCATGCCCGCCGTCCTGGGCGTATCGGTTCGGCAAAACGGCGCGTCAGTACCGCGTTGAACTCAGTCTGCTGGCGTTGGCGATGGCCACCCTGATTGTCATCTCCGGCGTTTCACTGTGGCAGATGGCTGCGGTGGATGTAGCGCGGCGCGAGAGTGAACGACGTGAACGCCACGCAGTCGAACTCCTCCAGGCATTGAAGCTGCAGCGCGCCCTGACAACGTTGCAAAACGACAATCTGAAGCGGCTGCATGAATTGACCATCGACCTCCGCTCGGACCCGCTGCCGACCGACGGGACCTCCCGGCGGCCCGATCTGGCGAACCTGTTGATGAACGTCGCGGTTCGTCCAACCCGAGGCTCCTTCGCCAACGCTTCGGCCGTCAACGGCCTGGCGGTGACGCGGAACGGAACAAGGGCGTTAAGCGTCGACGAACAGGGTGACATCAAGCTTTGGAATTTGATCACACGCGATGCCACCGGGCAATTGATTGGATCCCACGGCGAACCCGCTCACGCGGTCGCGATTTCCCCCGACGGTCGCACCGCAGCGACCGGCAGCAAATCCGGAACGGTCTCTTTCTGGAACCTCGAAGACGGAACGCTGATTCGCAGTTTACCCCCGCTGGAATCGGGCGTCGAAACGATACGCTGGTCTCCCGACGGGCGGTATGTGGCCGCCGGTGCCCGTTACAGCGAAGTCTGGGTCGGTGACGCCGAAGGCAACGAAACGTTCCGCATCGCCAATGACCATCGACACGAAAGTCTGCTGTTTACACCAGACAGCAAGCAATTGATCGTTCCCACCCGCGTGGACATCTCCGTCTACGACATGACGTCGGGCAAGAAGATCCGCAGCATCGCTACCCAGCCGCTGACGAATGTACGAACCCTCTGCTTCGCCGGCCCGAATGACCAGTGGCTCGTCGCCGGCGAGCGATTCAAAGAATCGTTGATCATCTTGGATCTCAAGAGCGGAAAATTATTGGGACAAGTGCCGCTGGGCAACTCTTACCCTCGCTCCCTTTGCGCCGCCGGGAACGGCATGTGGCTGCGCGCGAGTTACACGGGCGGCCGGATTCAGTTGATCCAGCTTTCACCGGCCGACGGAGGTGCCTCGGCGACCGGCCGCATCGTTTCGCAGATCCTCGCGCATCGACCGGCGCCGGATCATCGTTTGCCGCTGGCGTCGCTGCCCGGCGACACGTTGTTCGTCTCCGCCGGCGAGGACGGAAACATCCATCGCTGGCACCAACATGACCTTCGATCCACGGAGCTTCGCAGACGGCCCGAAACGGTGCTGGCAAGCTATTTGATCCCGGAAACGGGACGCGTTTATCACGTTCACCACGACCAGCGGCGACCGTTTGCCGTCCGTTCAAGCATCTTCTCTCCGTCAATCGCCGATGCGATGTTCGCCGCTGCCAACGGACAAACGATCTGGATCGTCGGCTCCACCGACCAGCAACCGATCGCCGAAATCACTTCGCCACTCGTCCAGCACCTCGATGTTGCATTGTCGGCCGAAGGGGACACACTGGTGGCAGGATCCACGACGCAGGTGTGCGTCTGGAAATCGATCGACTGCTGGAATTCGCATGAACTTCTGAACCGATTCGAAATCACGCATGACGCGCCGCCGGTCCTTTGCGACGGCGGCCGAACGCTGATCATCGATGATGCCGCCGGACGTCGACTGCTGGCAATCGATGTTCTATCCGGACGGCAAACCGAGCTTGCGTCGGATGTCAGCGTGTCCTTCATTTGTCTCAATGCCGATGCAACCCGATTGGGGACGATTGCTAACCATGGGATCCAAGTCATCGATCGCCAGACAGCAGAGGTGCTGATCGAGAAGGATCAGTATTACGGTGTCAGGCGATTGTGTTTCAGCGACGACGACACGACCCTGCTGGAAGGACGCCGCGACGGCCGAGTCTATGTCTGGCATCTGCCGACACGTCAACGACTCGGACTGCTCTACGAACCCGAGCATTCCGTTGGCACCTTGCTCCGCTGGCAAATCGCAAAGGGAAGCCGTCGTCTGATGCTGGAATTCGCCAGCGACTACGGCGGCATCGACCTGATCCTGTTGCCCGGCCAGATGGACCGCTAGGTCAACAACCGGTGGATCACAACAAAATGCAACGTTCGCGGATGGTGTCTAGGCAGCGTCGCAGAACGTCTCAACGCTGCAACACCAACGTTTCAGCGGCGGCGACGCAGCAAGATCCCGCAGCTGATCAAGCCGGCCAGGGCGGCGGAGGCGGGTTCGGGTACGGCACTGATGCGTGCGACCGAAACGTTGTCGATGAACAAACTCGATGTGCTGCCGATGTTTGCACCGGTCGCGGCATTGAACTGTAGCGTGATGCCGCCGCTGACATCCGGGCCCGTGACGGGGCTGAAACTGAAACGCTGGTAATCACTGGTCAGCGCGAGCGGCCCGCCGCCAAGGATCGGATTCGCCGATGTGCCTCCGCCGGCGATTTCAGAGAAGAACTCCGCGAATGCCACGCCGCCATTGGTCCCGGCCCCCTTGGCATCAAACGAAATTAAGATCGTTTCGCCGGCCGTGACCAGACCAACGCCAAGATTGGCCTGCTTGATCACTAGAGCTGAACCGGAAACATCGTTGAACAACTCGCCGGCGAAGCTACCCGTCTTGCTGTCGCTGGTGACGGCAAACGTTTGCGCCGGTGAAGCAAAGGACGTCCAGCCGCTGGTGTTCCCGGTTTCAAAGTCGCCGTTGGTCGTCAACTCCGCGGCGACGTCATCGGGCGCGACCAAGGCGAGGGCCAAAACCAGACCACTAAGACAAATCGGTTTGATCGCTGACATCGTTTTTCTTTTCAATGGGGAGGCGCGGAACGACACTACCCTACACGAATGAGCGATGATCCCCGTTTTTTCTGCAAAGATTGCCAAGATTGACCGGGCCGCGACCGACACCCCCATGGGAAACGCCGGAGGGATCCAGCAACCGTTGGTGTTCAGCCTTTAGGCGATTCTTGGTCGCTGCGACGCAGCGACAGTGGGCGGCGAAAGCCTGGACACCAACGAGCCGAAAAAAACCCCTTTCCCCTTTTCGATCAGCGAAAGCCCAACACCAACGATTGCTACCCGGCGGCGCGGTCGATGCGATCCATGATGGCCCGCCCGATGCCGGTTCGCTCGCAGCGGTCGATCACGATCAACTCGCATCCGGTCGCGTCGGCTTGGCGGATCGCCGTGAACAAGTGCTGTGCGACTTCGTTCAAATCACCGCTCGAGCTGAGCGTACGATACCAACCGAAACGGCCGGCTTGGTCATCGGGCAAGGGGGCAAAGGCGATCCGCGCGACACGCGACGGTTCAATGTCAGTGGGTCGCCATGCCTCGACCGTCCGCAACGGCTTGGTCGGCGCGTAGTGCTTGGCGAGCATACCGGGTGCGGGCATGGGTGCCACCGGGTCGGTCGGTCGGGAGTGGTCACCGGCGGCCTTGGCGGCATCGTCGTGAGGCAGATGGACGCACCCGAACGCGTCTTGAAGCTGCTCCACCGAGAGGCCTCCCGGTCGCAGCAATTCGACTCCGTCACGCCGCAGCCGAATGATCGTTGACTCCAGTCCACATTCACATTCACCGCCGTCGAGAATCATTGCGACCGTGTCGCCGAGCCCTTGCCGAACGTGCTCGGCGCACGTCGGGCTGACGTAGTTGGACGGGTTGGCACTGGGTGCGGCGATCGGGAACTCGCACGCGGCCAGCAACGATCGCATCACCGGATGGCTGGGAACGCGGACGGCAACGGTCGGCGCTCCGGCGGTGACTTCATCGACCACGTCGGCCGAACGGGGAACCACGACGGTCAACGGCCCGGGCCAAAACGCCGCGGCGCGTCGCCACTGGGCGGCCAACCATTCGAGATGATCGACGCGGACCCAACGCCGGGCCGACTCTTCGGAATCGACATGAATGATCAGTGGATTGTTCGCCGGCCGCCCCTTGGCCTGGAAGATCTTGCGAACCGCAATCGAGTTGGTCGCGTCAGCGGCCAGCCCATAAACCGTTTCGGTCGGAACACCGACCAGTTGTCCGTCGGCAAGGAGTCTGGCCGCTTCGGCGATCGAAGCATTCGATGCGGCTTTGATCTTGGAACTTGGCACGTGACGGTCAGCCGATCACATCGAGTTGTAACTTCGTCAGTTCGGCGATTCCCTTGCGGGCCACCGCCAGCATGGCGGCCAATTGGTCGTCGTCAAAGGTCGCTTCTTCGCCGGTGCCTTGGATTTCCACGAACTTGCCGCGACCGGTCATGACGACGTTCATGTCGACGTCGGCGGCGAAATCCAGTTCGTAGTCGAGGTCCAGTTTGACGGTGTCCTTGATCACTCCCACACTGATCGCCGCGATGCTGTCGCGCAGCGGTCCTTCACCGATCTTTGCGTCGGGCAATTCATTCTGCACCGCTTTGGCCAGCGCGATGAAGCCGCCGGTGATCGATGCGGTTCGCGTGCCGCCGTCGGCTTGCAAGACATCGCAATCGACGACGATGGAGCGTTCGCCGAGGGCCTTCAGGTCCACCACGGCACGCAACGAGCGGCCGATCAACCGCTGGATTTCCGTCGTCCGTCCGTCCACCTTGCTGCGTTCGCGTCGCTTCCGCGGCACGGTGCTGCCGGGCAGCATGTTGTATTCGGCGGTGACCCAGCCTTTGCCCTTGCCTTCCATCCACGGCGGAACGCTGGGTTCCACCGATGCGGTGCACAGGACGATCGTGTTGCCGGATTGGTACAGCACGTTGGCGGGATGATGGGCCAGGTAGCCGAGTTGGATCTCGACCGGGCGTAATTGATCGTCGGGGCGCATGGAGGGGGAGATGGAGTGGGGTGGAAGTGTTGCGGAAAGGATGTTCGGTGAAGTGGCGTAAGCTTCCAGCTTGCGGGGCGTTGGTGGAGGGCTGGACGCTGACGCGTCTTGGGGGTTGGAGGGTAGACGCTGACGCGTCTCGGGGGACGCAAGCTGGAAGCTTACGCCACTCGCGTCACGGGGTCGCAAGCTGGAAGCTTACGCCACTTGGAAGCTGACGCCACTGGGGCTTTTAGCCGACGTTTTTGCCGATCCACTCGCGACCGAGCAGCCAGACGAGCAAGCCTTTTTGGGCGTGCATCCGGTTTCCGGCTTGGCGGACGATGTCGCTTTGATCCCCGTCGATCACTTCGTCGGTGATTTCTTCGCCGCGCACCGCCGGCAAACAATGCAGCACGCGAGCCGACGCGGGCGCCGCCTGGAGCAAGGTCTTGTTGAGCTGGAAATCTTTGAAGGCCTGACGGCGGGCGACCATCTCGGCTTCTTGTCCCATGCTGGTCCAGACATCGGTGTAGATCGCGTCGGCCGTCTGCACCGCCGCGGCGGGGTCATGCAGGGTTTCGATCGCCGCGTCCGGATAGGCGGCCTGGACCTTTGACATCCAATCCGAATCCATCTGATACCCCTCGGGACAGGCCAACGTGAATCGCATCTTCAGCATGGCGCAAATCAATGCCAGCGACTGAGCGACGTTGTTGCCGTCGCCGACGAACACCAGATGCTTGCCGACGTAGGACCCGAACACTTCTTCGATCGTCAGAATATCCGCCAAGGCCTGGCAGGGGTGGCAGAGATCGGTCAATCCGTTGATCACCGGCATGGCGTTGAAGCTGGCCAACAATTCCACTTTGGTATGCTGTTTGGCGCGACAGACGACGGCGTCGACGAATTGGCCGAGCACGTTGGTGAAGTCGGACGGTGCTTCACGTTTCCCCCAACCGACATCGGAACCGAGAAACAGACTCTCGCCTCCCAGCTGCGCCATCCCGGCCTCGAAGCTCACCCGCGTCCGCAAGCTCGGCTTTTCGAACAGCAGCGCGATGACCTGGTTCTTCAAGATGTTGGGCCGATCACCGGCCGCCAACTTTTGCTTGACGACACCGGCGGTCCGCAGAATCAGCTGCAACTCGTCGGGACTGATGTCGAACAGGGATAAGAAGTGTTGCATGAGAAGAACAGCTCACTTGCCAGCGTGATGAGAGAGATGTCGAGACACGACAAGGTTAGTTACTTGTAGATTTCGGTGCCGACGCCTTCCGAGGTGTAAATTTCCAACAGCAACGAATGTCGCAGTCGGCCGTCGACGATGTGCACCTTGCCGACGCCTCGTCCGAGTGTTTCCAAACAGGCTTCGACTTTGGGAATCATACCCGAGGCGATGTGACCGGAGTCGATCAACGCACGGGCTTCGGTTTCATTGAGCGAGTGGATGATCGTGTCGGGATCATCTTTGTCCATGCGAACGCCGTTGACGTCGGAAAGGAAAACCAGCTTTTCGGCTCCGAGTGCCTGTGCGACCGCCATCGCCGCGGTGTCCGCATTGACGTTGTAACAACGCCCATCTTTGCCTTCGCAGAAACTGGGGATGACCGGAACCTGATCGGTGTACAACAGCCCTTCGATGACGCTGCGGTCAACTTCGGTCACCTGGCCGACGTGTCCCAAGTCTTCTCCGCTGTCCAGCTTCAACGGTTCTCCGAACAGCACGTTGGTGCTGTGCACGGACAGATTCATCGCCCGGCCACCAAGCCGCTCGATCTCGTCGGTCAAAAACTGATTGACTTCTCCGGCCAACACCCGCCGCACGACTTCTAAGGTCGCATCGTCGGTGTATCGCCGGCCGTGGATGAATTTTGGCTCCACGTTCGATTCGGCCAACGCCCGGTTGATCGCTTTCCCCCCGCCGTGAACCACCACGGGTTTCATGCCCACCGTTTCCATGAAGATCACATCCAACAGGATGTGCATCAACGCGTTCTCATCGTCCAGCACACTGCCGCCGAGCTTGATGACGGTGGTCTTGCCGCGGAACCTGCGAATCCATCCCATCGCTTCGATGAGAGTGTCAGCTTTGGCGATCGCTTCTTGCACGCGGGAGACTCCAAACCGTGAGAAGGTTAAACTGTGCACGTCGAATTGGGCAAAACGAAAAACGGACCATGCTAGGTGCCCGCCCGATGGGGGTCAATTGCGGGCCGGCCCGCCGGGCCCAGGTATCCGAAAAGAACCGCGTTTCCAACGCCTTTCCGCCCCCCTGCGGGGCATTTACCAAAAAGAACCCTTGATGAATAAAGCGACTGTTGTAGTGATCGGCGGCGGACAGATGGGGCGTGCGTTGGTCGGCGGGATGCTGGCATCCGGCTTCGCCGCAGCCGATCGGATCACCATCGTGGACCCCAGCCCCGACAGCCGCCAGTGGTGGGCCGATCAACACCCGGCCGTCGGATGCCTGGACCAAATGGGTGACGATGCCGACCAGGCGGACGTCTTTCTGCTAGCCGTCAAACCGCACTTGATCCCACAGGTGGCGGCCGAAATCGCCAACCGTGTCGAGCACACCAAACTGATCGTTTCGATCGCCGCCGGCGTTTCGCTGACAACGTTGTGCGAGCACGCCGGACACGAACGCGTGATCCGCGTGATGCCCAACACCCCCAGCCTGGTCGGCGCCGGAGCGAGTGCGTTTTGCGTCGCGGCCGGCGCGACCGACGACGATTGCCGGTGGATCGAACAGGCCTTGGCCGGCGTCGGCACCGTCGCCCGCGTCGCCGAAGCCCAGATGGATGCGGTCACCGGACTGAGCGGCTCCGGCCCGGCGTACATCTGTTTGGTGATCGAGGCACTCGCCGACGGCGGCGTGCTGGCGGGGCTACCGAGACCGCTGGCGATGACCCTGGCCGCTCAGACCGTGCTGGGGACTGCGAAGATGGTTGCCGAAACCGGACGCCACCCGGCCGAACTGAAAGACGCCGTCGCCAGCCCCGGCGGCACGACGATCGCCGCGCTCAAGGTTTTGGAAGAACGGGGCCTACGCGCGGCGCTGATCAACGCGGTCGAAGCGAGCGCGAAACGCAGCGGGGAGTTGGGTTAGTTTCAGGTTTCAGGTTTCAGGTTTCATTGTTGCCCGATATTTTCTTGTCTGGCCATTCTTCGTCCGTCCACCATTTTTCTGCCCTCCATTTTTCTGTCACTTGCCGGTCGCCAACTGACTTGGAACTTGAAACTCGAAACCTGAAACTTTTCTAAAGCTCCAAAAACAATCGCGCCGGATCTTCGATCACTTCCTTGATCGTGATGAGGAACCCGACGGCTTCGCGGCCGTCGACGATGCGGTGATCGTAGGTCAGCGCGACGTACATCATCGGGCGGATTTCGACTTTGCCTTCGATCGCGACGGGCCGGTCTTGGATCGAATGCAATCCCAGGATCCCGCTTTGCGGCGGATTGACGATCGGGGTGCTGAGCAGCGAACCGTAGACGCCGCCGTTGCTGATCGTGAACGTGCCGCCGATCAAATCTTCGGCTTGCAAACGGTTCTCGGTCGCCTGTTTGGCGAAGTCGGCGATCGTCCACTCGATTTCGGCAAACGACAATCGTTCGGTGTTGCGGATGATGGGCACGACCAATCCTTTCCCGCCGCCGATGGCAACACCGATGTCTTGGTAGTTGCGATAGATCGCGCTGTCTTCGCGAATCTCGGCGTTGACGGCCGGAAAACGCCGCAGCGCCTCGACGGCGGCTTTGGCGAAGAACGACATGAAGCCCAGTTTGACGCCGTGCTTTTCCAGGAACGCGTCTTTGTATTTCTTGCGGAGACTCATCACCGGCTGCATGTCGATCTCGTTGAACGTCGTCAGCAGTGCCGCGGTTTGCTGGGCGTTGACCAACCGCGAGGCGATGGTTCGGCGCAGCATGCTGAGCGGCTTGACCTCTTCGCTACGATCGGGCGCACCGGTCATCAGCGTGCTGGTCGGCTTGGACGGTGCAGTCACGGCCGTTGAGGCGGCAGGCTTGCCAGGCGATTTTTCCGCGGGCGGTGCTTCGGCGGGTTTGGAGGCCTGTTTCGACCCGGCCGATTCGAGATACCGCTGCACGTCCTCTTTCAACAGACGGCCGCCGGGGCCGCTGGCCGGAACGTCCGAAGCCGACAAACCGTTCTCGTCGAGCAGGCGCTGGGCGGCGGGCATCACAAAACTGGCGGCCGATCCGCCCGAGCCGGCTGCGCCCGACCCGGATCCGCCGGTGGAATCGGCTGACGCGGTGGCCGAGCCCGAGCCTGGGGACGCCGATGCGTCTGAGTCAGGTTTCGGGGCGACGCGGATTTTCGCGATCAGCTCACCGATCTCGGCGAAATCGCCCTCCTGCTTGCTGATTCCTTCCAAGAATCCGGCCGCCGGGGCGGGCAGCTGAACCGATGCCTTTTCCGTTTCAATCTCCACCAAGTCCTCGCCCGATTCGACCCATTCGCCTTCGGACTTGATCCAAGCCCCCAATTGAACTTCGGTGATGGATTCGCCAACGGTCGGCACTTCAACGTCTACGATTTCGCTCACGGCTTCCGGATGTCCCAATCAAAGATGAAGATCGAATTTTTCCCGTCAAACGCGGGCATCGTCACAGGATAACGGGCAAATGCCAAGGTGTCATCGACGGAAACGGGCCCATTTAAGTTCTCAGCATCCGGATCAGATCGTCGTTGGACAGCTTGGCCGCGGCCTCGGTCCCTTCCATCACGCCGGCGACGAGATCGCGTTTCGATTCGTGCAGCGCCAAGATTTCCTCCTCGATCGTCCCCCGGGCGACGATCCGGTAGACCATCACCGGTTTGTCTTGCCCCATCCGGTGGGCCCGGTCGGTCGCCTGGTCTTCCACGGCCGGATTCCACCAGGGATCCATGTGAATGACGTAATCAGCGGCGGTCAGATTGAGCCCGGTTCCGCCGGCTTTGAGCGAAATCAGAAAAACGTCGGCGGTGCCGGTTTGGAACTCGTCGACGGCCACCTGCCGGGCCTTGGCGGGCGTCGATCCGTCCAGGTACTGGTACGTGAACCCGCGCTCATCGAGGGCCTTGCGGATCAGCGCCAGGTGCTCGGTGAACTGGCTGAAGACGAGCGCCCGGTGGCCTTCTTCGCGGAGACTGTCCAACGTCTCACAGAGCTGATCGAGTTTGGCCGACGAATCGGTCCATTGCTTGTTGACCAAGCCGGCATGGCAGGCGATTTGCCGCAGCCGTGTCATCAGCGCCAGGATCTTGAAACGCTGGTCTTTGATGTGCGGCAGGGCTTCGAGGGTTTCAATTTCGCCGATCGCCGCCAGGCGAACCTTCTCGTATTCGGCTCGCTCGGCCGGACTCAGATCGACATACAGGTTCATTTCGGTGCGGGGCGGCAATTCGGTCAACACCTCGGACTTGGTGCGACGCAGCACAAAAGGCTGCAACCGCTCGGCAAGCGCTTTGCGGGCCGACTCGCTGGCTTCCTTTTCGATCGGTCCGGCGAAACGTTTGCGGAACTGTTCCCAGCCGCCGAAGACGCCCGGCGAAACGACGTGGAACAGACTCCACAATTCACCGAGATGGTTTTCCACCGGCGTTCCGGTCAGCGCGACCGTCCAATCGGCGTCGATCCCGGCGATCGCCTTGCTGGTCTTGCTGCGACTGTTCTTGATCGCCTGGGCTTCGTCCAGCACCAGGGTCGACCACGACACGCCGGCAAGCGCCTCGGCATCCCGCAAGGCCAACCCGTAGCTGCAGATCACCAACGAACGGGGTCCGACCGTGGGCAGAAATTCGCCGCGTTCGGTTTCACGGTACAGGTGGACGTCCAAGTCGGGGGCGAAACGCTCGGCCTCGCGCTGCCAATTGAACCCGACACTGGTCGGCGCGATCACCAGCGCCGGACCGTCGGCGGATCGATCCAGCAAGACGGCCAGCGTTTGCAGTGTCTTGCCCAATCCCATGTCGTCGGCCAGGATGCCGCCGACGCCCCACTCGGCCAGCTTGCGTAGCCACTTGTATCCATCGACCTGGTAGTCCCGCAGATTGGCATCCAAGTTCTGCGGCACGGTCGGATCCAGCTTCTCCGCCCTGGCCAATCGTTTGACGCATTTTTCCCAGGCACGGCTGGCTTTGACGGCGACGTCGGAATCGACCAATTCACGAATCGCCGGGGCCGCCGTCGCATCCAATTTCAGCGTGTTGCGATCCTTGTGCGTCGCATCCTGCAAACGCTTCAGTCGCTTGCGCAACCCATCGGAGATTCTGGCCCACTGCCCGTCGGCGAGTTTGATGTAATCGCCGATCCCGTCTTGATCATCCGCCGGCAGCCCATTGATCAAATCAGCCAGCGGCATCGAGTGCTCGCCGAACTTGCATTCCCCGGAGATTCCGAACCAATTGCGTTTGTTCGTGATGTCGACCTTGACGTTGCTGCTGGACAAGTTGCCGAGCACCGAGACCGGTTTTTCGCCCGTGCGATCCCACAGCACTTCGACGTCACTTTCGGGCGACTGCAGGTCCTCGATCAGACGCAGCGCGGCGCCGAAATCATCGATCGTCCCGAACCAATTCTCGCGGTCCACCGACAGACGCCAGCGTTTGAGCAGCCGATTGATTTGCTCGGATTCTCGAGTGACCGAGCGGGCCAACTGCAGTTTCTTGCCGTCGCGTTCGGTTGTCACAATCATCGGTCCCGCCAAAGGTCGCCTGAGCACACCGGCGGCGTCGCGGACGCGGAGCCCGAAATCGAGCCGGCCGTCGGCTCGACTGCGAAGCAGGATCGCCGGACGGGCGTCCACAAAATGGACCGGCCCGGCCACCGAAGGCGGCAACAGAATGGAAATCTGCTTTTGAAGCTTAGCCAACGGTTGCAGCAAGTCTTCACGGCGGTCCAGGGCGACCGGAGGCAGTTGGCAAATCGAACGGATCATCTCGGCTTCGTTCGCCGTCGAGTTGCCGACCAGGACTTCGTCGGCATCGAGGTCGATCCGTAGAAAGGTCTCACCGGAGGCGATCACTCTGGAATAGAACTTCGATCCGTCTTGATTGGAAAACAGGACACGGTAGCTGTCTTTTGAAATCCCAACGGAAAGATAGTTCGGATAGTTCCGAACGCTAATCGGTTCGCCATCCCAAATGACGTTGTCCTGCCCGACCAATTGCTTGATCGCTTCGACCGCGTCCAACTGGTAGCCGGAATCGCCGTAGTAATACCGCCCGGCACGCTCGATCTTGTCGACCACCTCGAGATCCGCATCGGTCAACGGAAGCGAACGATCGGACAACAGATTTTCCAGACGGACCTTCTTCCCCTTAGTGAATCCATCGCCCCGCTTCTTTTTTTGCTGAAGCAGCGGCTGGACCGTCAGATATCCCCCGCTGCTCAACGTGAAATCCCAAACGATCCGCTGCTGCACGCTCGCGGCCAGCGGCGGCAGCAGATCGTCGTCTTCGTCGGCGACATCGGAAAACAATTCGCGTTGCTCGGCCGCAATCCGATTCAGCTCGGCGATCGCGATGGCCGAAGGGTCGGGCACAAAGGCGTCGCGCGGTGGCTCGCCCGACTCCATCTCACCTCGAGCAATCCGCGACTGCAAGGGCTGGTTGTTCTGCAATTGTTCGAGCGCATGCAACACAAATTGATAGCAGTGCACGCAAGGTTCGCTTCCGCCCGATTCGGCACAATCACATCCCGCCGGCGCCGAGTTGGTATCCACGCACAAGAAGACGTTGTGGTGGACTCCATCCTTTGACCAAGAGCCCTGCATCTCGCCGCAGCGGTAAATCCTTTCGATGTGGATTTTGGCCGGGATCGGCCGCTCGGCCCGCTGGCGTGAATGAGCGGACTTGATCTGGTGGGGAAAGCTGTCCAACAGTTCTCGCATCACGAAGAACCAGGACTGGACGTCGTGGCATTGAAAGTTGGCCCCATCGAACCGGTCTTCGCAGTCATCGAGCAACGACTGCAGCCCGATCAGACTGTTTTTGTTCTTTGCCTGCGAGAGGACTTTGCGAAGCTTTTCCAATTGGATTTTCGATCGCGACACCGGGAACTCCGTTTCATAAGACTGTGTTGTCGACGGACCATCAATCTACCGTCCGCTGCCGCTTTCGACGAGTTGGTTTTCCGACTCGTCCGCCAGATCCTGCTTGACACGCAACGGCACCGCGATTTTCCGCAGCCGAAACTCGCGAAACAGCGAAACCAAATTGATCGCCAGAACTCCCGCCCCGACCACCAGGATCAACATCGCGACTTCTGCCGGCAACCCCCGTGGGCTAAAGGCTTCGTCCCAAGTCCACCCCCAATTGCTGGCATGCAGCGCGGAGTATTGGTTGGAGATCCGTCCCTGGATCACCACATCGATGATCGCCGGAACAATCGCGCCCAAGAAATAAGCGACGACCGCCGCAACCAGCGGGGCGACAAAGGACGGCCCGAACCGCTTCAAAAAAGGCATCGCGAGCAAGCGAATGACGCCCAGGTAACCCAGCAGATAGCCCATCATCATCGCCGCAAAAATTGGCGGAGGTGTGTCGACACTCGTACTTCGAACGGCACCCGTCTGGACCCCAAAAACACCTACCCCGGCCAACACGACCAGCCCCGCCACGCCCGTGGCGACGACGAACATGAAACCGGTTCCCGGCCCGGGCATCCACCACGTGAACAGCATCCGGGTCCCGTAAGTGGCCGGCAATCCGCGCCGCACGCGGGGACTCAACTCCGACGCTTCGCCGCACATGAACATCCCGACCAACAGCCAAAAGATCCCCAGGTACAGCAGCCCGTCGTTGATCCATTCGAAATCACCGGTCGACCAAGCGGTGTAGGCGATCGTCACCACCCAGATCGCCTGTTGGAAAAACAGAATCACACGCAACCGGGTCGAACGATTCTCGGTAACCGGAGCGATACGGGCCGCCGCCGCGGCAACAAACAGCACGACGAACGACGCCGCAACGGTGAACCAGGCAAGAAACCCGAACCAAGTCCCGCTCCATTGCTCGGGCAACACCATTGAGAAAACAAAACCGCAACACGTGAACTCCACCACGACGATGAACGCGACCAAGCCGACCAACAGAAACGTTTGCAGTGTCCGGCCCTTGGCGAGCGTCGACAGCACCAAGCCGAGTGCCGTCAGCACCATCGCCGTGATAAAGATGATCGCGACGACCAAGATGATGGTCAGCAAACCGATCCCGCGGAGCAGATAACAAAACGCCAAACACGGCACGATGGCGGAGAAGTAAATCAGCATCTGAAGCACGGCACTGTTCATCTTCCCCGACACGATTCGCCAAGCCGACAATCGCGTGATCGCCAACATCTCATACGTCCCCTCATCGAGCTCCGCGGCCAAGGACCGAAACGCCACCAAGGGCACGAAGGCGAACATCGAAACGGAGAGGATCATGAAGTACCCGATCATCATCGATTCACCGGTCGGGATGTAATAAACATCCGGCGCGTTGAACACGATCCCCATGATCGTCCAAGCGCAGGACGCGGCCAGCAAACAAAAAAACGTGATCAGAAACTGCTTGCTTTTGAGCGATTGCCTGGCCTCCTTGACCAAGATCGGATTCAACAGACTCGTCAACCGCTCGGTCGCCCGATCCACCCAGCCCCAAAACCCACTCGCGTCGGGGTCCAGTGCCAGTGCCGGATAGGGAAACGCCTGGCCGCCGCCGCCGAGTGAAAGTTCGGCGACCGCGTGCTCGGCCCCGCCCGCCGACGTTTGGGGATCGCCATCGGCGGCTGCGCCGTTGACGCTGGATGCACCCTGGTCGGTCATTGCACCTTCCCCGCGGTGACCTTCAGGAACAGATCCTCCAACGATTCATCGACCACCCGGTACTCCAAAACGTTCACGCGGGCGTCGCACAAACGATGCAAGATTTCGATCTGACGCTGTCGATTGCCGGCGACGCGAAACTGCAGCGTCCGATTCAGTTCCACGACATCGGAGACATCGTCCCACTGTGACAAGATCGTCTTGGCCGTCTCGGTCTCGCCGTCGATGACGACGATCAAATCGAGATGCGTTTGTGAATTGCCTTTCAGACCGGCGACGGTATCGTTGGCCAACAACCGCCCCTGCTCGATGATGCCGACCCGATCGCACATCTCGGCCAACTCGCTCAGGATATGGCTGCTGATCAAGATCGTTTTGCCATCGGCCGCCAACGATCGAATGATCTGTCGCAATTCGATCCGCGCCCGGGGATCCAGCCCGGCGGCGGGTTCATCCAGGATCAGCACCGAGGGGTCGTGGATCAGGGCGCGTCCGAGACAGAGACGCTGCCGCATCCCCTTGCTCAGACCGGTGATCGGTTTTTCGGCCATCGAACGCAGCCCGGTGAAATCCATCACCCAACGGATCCGCCGCGTCCGCTCGCGTCCGACCAGTCCATTGGAACGCGCGAAGAAATCCAGGTACTCGGCACAATTCGTGTCGCTGTACGAACCGAACGCATCGGGCATGAACCCCAGCCGCCGGCGGACGCGATCGGGATCGTTGACCGAGGAGAGTCCTTCGATGAAGGCGTCGCCTTCGGTCGGCAGTTCCAGCGTCGCCAGGATTCGCATGCTGGTCGTTTTCCCCGCCCCGTTGGGACCGATGTAACCGAACACGCTGCCCCGTGGCACCATGAACGAAACGTGGTTGACCGCGCGCGTGGTGCCGAACAAACGCGTCACGTCCTGCAATTCGATCATCGGTCCCTGCCAGGGCGTTGGCGGGACAGATGACGGTGGGACTGCGGTTTTCAACCCCGTCACGGCAGCAACCCTCCGATCATGCGGACGCATTCATCTTGCACACATTCGCGGAGCGCAAACTGGTCTGCTTGCACTTCGGTCAAAGCCAAGAAGGATCGCCGCTGCGGATTCCGTGAAAATTCCAACAGCCGCTCTTCGATCCCGGTTCGGTCGTTCATCGAGACACGATTCTGATAGGGCGTCGGCATCTGGGACGAATCCGGATCGACGACCCCGAGTGCGATCATGGAAAGCGTGTTCGAATTCGCCTTCTCCAGCGTCACCGTCGACGCGGCCGACACGTTCCGGGCGATCCAGTACTTGCCCTTGTCGTCACACACGCCCACGATCGACAGCGGTGTCGGCAACCGGTTGGTCAGCGAAACCGCCTCGCCGCTGAAATCGATCTCGATCGGGGACACCCCTTCGTACGGACGCGTGACCAGATAATGAACCTGAGTCCGTGTGGGTAGGAAATCACCCGTGTACAGCCGATCGTCCCCGACTTGGTCAATCAGATAATCACCCGGCCGCGAGTCATTGGCGGGATAGTAGTTGTAATTGTTCACCATTTCCGAATGATGCACCGGTAACACAAACGCCTCGCCGGTGAACCGCAATCCCCGCTGATTGTCGACCACCGTGTAATACGTCTGACGTGATTGGTCGATCACCGGGACACGTTGCCGCTCGCGTTCGCCGGCGGGCGCAACGGCATGACGACCGTCGATCCAGGTCAATTGCCGGATCCGAGCCCGGTTATCAAATCCGTCCGAAAGGAAGGCGTAACAAAACAGTCCCATCGTGGCGAAGAACGCCAACGCGGGTGCCAGGAAGTACAGCAAGTAAAGCCGCCCGCGACGCCGCAACCCGAAGTACAACAGCGGCCCCATGACCAACACAAACAGACCGTTCAGGACCACAAACATCGTCACCGGCGGCTGGCCCACCGTCGACATCAGCCAAGCCCAGTAGCTGTCGTTACCGGAGGCATAGTCCACCCCGTTCCGCTCGCTCCATTTCTGTTTGTCCATCTCGAGCGATTTCCAGAGCTGGAACGACCCCGGAAACGGATCCTGTTGCTCGATCAGGACGACACGCCCCCAACCGTATGGCATCACCCCCAGTCCGGCGAGGAGTTTTTTTTTGGTCACCGTCTGAACCATCGGATGCTTGACCGCCACCAGGTCGTCATACACCGATTGACGTGTTTTCTCACTGGAACCGTAAGCGTAAGCATTGGAGTAGTAGGTTCCATAGTTCCAAGGCTGGTACTGAATCGCCGACGTGTCGTTGGGTTGGCTGAGCGTCATGACGGACGATGGATTGGCCCAATACCGAAACGACGTGTTGACATCCCCTCGCGCGCCGGCGAGCCAACTCGGACGAACCGCCCCGGTCGGCGAACGGTCGAGCGGCTTGACGCCGAGCGGGGGATTTTTGTGAGCGGTGGGGCGCAAGCCCTCCGCTGGTTCACCGTCAATCCGGACGGCTCGCGCCGTTCCACCAACCCCCTCAGAGCCGATGGACGCGGCATTGGGTGCTGTCTGCGACGGTACTGTCTGCGACGGTGTCGCCTGCGGTGGTGCCGCGTAGGCCCAGATTTGACCGCCCGCGGAAACCCAACGTTTGAGTTCCGCCAATTGATCGGGTTGCTGTTGTTCGATTCGCTGCAGCAATGGATAGGGCGCTAGGATCACGTCCAACTGGCTGTAACCGATCCACGACGTCTGCAAGGCGTCTTCGTCGATCACGCGGAATCGTGCCCAGCCGTAGACGAGGTCGTCGAGAAACTTCCGCGCCTGTTTGTCGGACAGACGCGGCACGTTCGCCTTTTCGCTGATCGCGCCCTCACCCAGGATCGTGGCAATCGAACGCAGATCGGGAAAGCGGGTCCACGGGTCGGTCGAGGTCGCCGCATCTCGGGGAACCATCACCCCGATCGACATGTATTGCCCCCAATCTTTGACCGACGCCGGGATCGCCAGCTTGGACGCCACCTTTCCCAGTCGCCGGCCGTCTTCGATCACCTGGACCGAACAGGATTCCCAGCGATAGAAGTGCGGCACCTGGACCGGCACGCCGTAATTCTTGACGCCTTGCGGCACCGTCACCTGACAGGCAAATTGAAAATCGATCTCGGTCGCGTATTGGGTTCGGGGCCGAAACAAGATGCGCAGCGATCGCTGGCGGGTAAACGACTTGCCGATCGCCCGAAACCGCAGCATGATCGGCTGAAACCCCTCGTTACCCAACCGCTCGGTGCTCACGAACATCGTGAACCCGGCTTGGGCCGGATTGGAGGGTGCCGCCCCCAGTTGAACTTCTTCGGCAGTCGCCGAGACGGTCATCGGCGTCCCCGGCGCCGCGACGAACAGAACCGCGACGCACACAGCGGCGACGACCGGACGAAGCAAACGCCTCATGGAGTTTCGCCATCCCGATGATGCGGATCCGACATCGCGTCGGGCATTTCGGTCGTGGGCACATGAACTCGCATCGGCTGTTCAGGCCCCACGGCGGCCGAGCCGAGCGTCGAAAACAGGCTCGCCAACGAAAACGATCCCACGTAAATCAAAAACGGCAGCGTCAGTGCCGCGATCAAGACCGTCGTCAACACCGCCCACTGTTGTCCCGTCGTGATCGCTTGCTGGACGACTCCCATCGCAACGGCACACACCGTGACCAATCCGATCAGCCAACGAAGCGAGACTTTGGGCAGAAAAGGTTCAGGCGCGGTCGGATCGGTCATGAAGCACTCATCGACTGGGTCAAGGCAGCAACCAACATAGCAAATCCGCCCGCCCGCCGCGGCAGACAGGCTGAATGCCAGACATCGATTCCGTTCGAGTCGGCAAACCTGAAAAAAAAAGCCCCGACAAGTTTCCTTGTCGGGGCCGAATTGCGGGAGATCTTGCCGACGCTGAGCGGTGCTCAGCGTCTGGGTCGGGGCAGGATCAGTTGCAGTTGGTGCAACCGGCACCGGTTGCGATCGGTGCGGCACCGCCACAGTCGACGCAGCCGGCTCCAGGAGCGGCGGACGTGCCGTAGCTGTACACGGGCACTTGGACCGTGGTCGGAACGGGCTTGCAGACTTGCACCTGCACTTCTTTCATCGTCGTCACGGGGACGCAAACATTGTACGTTTCCGGAACTTCTTCGGTCACGTTTTCATAAACGGTGACGTTGTAGGTTCGGACACGTTCCTGCTTGACGCAAACGGTGTAGTTGACCTCGCGTTCACGGGTCTGCTCTTCCATCCGCGTTTTGGTGACCGTCCGCGTGCCTTCTTCCGTCTTGTAGGTCGTCTGGGGAACCATCCGGGTGCGGGTTTCGTTCACCATGGTGGTGACCGGAACCATTTGCGTCTTGGTCTCGTTGCGATACTTGGTGACTTCGCGAGTCCGCTCCTCTTGGCGGGTCGAGCACATCGTCACCATTCGCTTACGAGTCTCAGGGACCATTTCGCAATACGGGACTTCCCGGGTGCGGGTTTCGATCCGAGTTTTCGGAACGTTGACCGTTCGCTTCCGCGTCTCGGTGATCATTTCGCAGTAGGGAACTTGTCGCTCATGCGTTTCCATCCGCGTGCGTCGGACCGGAACCTCGCGGGTATGCGTTTCGGTCTTGTACTTGGTGACGTTGCAAGTTCGCTCCTCGGTGCGCATTTTTCGAACCTGGACGGTTCGCATGCGTTGCTCGGTGCGATAGCGGGTGACATTCACCAAACGCGTCTTCGTTTCCGGACGACACTTGGTCACCGGGACCTTGCGGGTCTTGGTTTCGGTGACGTAGCTGGTCGTCGTGTACGTGTACGGCTCTTCGGTGGTCTGCCGCTGGTACGTCGTGACCGGGACCTCTTTGGTGACCAGGTTGGGCACCCAGACTTGTCGATAGGACACCACGGGAGCGCAACCGCTGCCGCCGACGACACCGGCCGAACCGCCACAAGGGCTGCACGCGGTGGCGCATCCGCCACAGGGATTGCACGGCGTGCTGCATCCGCCGCAGCTTCCGCAACCGCCGCCACAACCGGCACCCGCAGCGGCGGCTGTTTCAACCGCCTGGCACTGGTAACTGCCGTGATCTTCGGTGACGGTCTTGACGGTCGTCACCGGGACGCACTTGGTGACCGTACGGGTCGCGGTCTTGGTTTCCGTGACCGGCACCTGAACCGTGTAGGTCTCTTCGACTTCTTCGGTGTAGGGCACCATCACGGTGTAAGGCTGCTCGACCTGTTCGGTGTAGGGAACGCAGACCGAATACGGTTGCTGAACCGTTTCGCAATACGGAACCTGGACCGTGTAGGTGTGCGGTTCGGTGTAGGGTACCCGGACGGCATAGGTTTGCGTCACCGTATCGGTGTAGGGGACGCACACCTGGTACGTTTCGGTTCGCATCTTTTTCACCGGCACTTGCACGGTGTATTCCTGCTCCACCGGCTCGGTGTAGCGGACACAGACGTCATAGGTTTCGGTCCTCGTTTTTTGAACCGGAACGTGAACGGTGTATTCCTGCTCCACCTGCTCGGTCACCGGGACGGTCGCCATGTACGTCTCGGTTTCTTTGTAGGGGACACAAACGGTATAGGTCCGTTCGACCTCGGTGGTCTTGGGCACGCACACCGTGTACGTCTGCTCGACCTCGGTCGTCACCGGAACCTGAACCTTGTAAGGCACTTCCTCGGTGTACGTGACGGGCACGCAAACGGTGTAGGATTCGGTGCGAGTTCGAACTTCGGGCACATTGACCGTGTAGGTCTGCTCGCGAGTTTGCACTTTGGCAACTTGTCGCGTCACCGTACGCATTCGGGTGCGTGTTTCGGTTTGATAAGTCGTCGTCGGAACCAGGCGAGTTTCCGACACCAGTTGCGGTCGCATGACCGTCCGGGTTTCATACGCGACAGCGGGGCCACCGGCCCCACCGGCAGCGACGCACGCGGAACCGCTTGCGCAGCCGCCGCAATCGCCGCATTGAGCAAGGACATTTGCCGCAAATAAAAGTGCGGTGCAAAGTCCTGCAAAGCCCTGATACATCATTTTCTTCATGTAGTGAGTCCTCCAAAATGTCTCACAGCCAGTGAGCCGACGATGGAAATACGAGTGAGTTTGTAACGGCTGCGTAGCATGGGCTGCTGCCCAGCCCCATGAATGTAGACCTGCTCAAACCCCTGTCAACAAATAGGCGACGTACAAACAACGCAAATCGCGAGTTTTACCCAGGTGTTTCAAATAGAACCATGGAAGCCGAAGCATGCCAGCGGCGCATCTCGATCCAACAGGGATCAATTGCCCTATCCCGCTGAAGCGAAAAACCCCGGTATTCCCCGCAGTAAAATTAATTTTTTCTCAAGCGACACGACCCCATCGGACGAGAGCGGCCCCCGTTTTTCAGCAGTGTCAAACTGATGGGCACACAATGTCGCAATCGTTCGCGAGAGACTTGTCGTTGTGCACCCACGCCCGAACCTGACCGCACAGCGCGATCGAATTGAACACACCCAAACAAGTCGACCTGACGACGATCGATTCAGACCCCATCCCAAATGGCCCGACTCGACGGACGCCCGATGGCATCGAATCGCTTCGAGACGGAAAACGCACCGCAGGCCGCGGGATCTCGGCAGGGGAAATCTCGGCAGGGGACCATGGCGCGGGACGTTGACGCCATCCTATCATGTGGCGTCCACGATCGACGAAGAAACGGCGATCACGGTGGTGTCGACAGCTTTGCCCAGAGGAAGGGCGAACAAGATCAATGATTTCCGAGGTTTTGTGAATCGATTCGAGCTCGGATGCCGAACTGTTGGACGGCGGCGATAAAGGTGGATGAAAGACGCGTGTTTCGACGAGAGTGAATCAGTGAAACTCGATCGCTGGCGCGTTTCGCACCGACAATCCACCGATCCGGACATCGGCTGCGATGTCAACCGCCACCAACTAGGGCGGATGATCCGACCACAAGGCGGGTTGACTGGCAACTGAAGCGGTTTGCGCGGCCAAACGCGTATTCGGCTGGGTTCAACGGTGGTTGATCACTCGTTTTCTCGTATGATTCTTGGTGAGGTAGTGCCGATGAACTGACGTAGGTATGGATGTGCGTTCATCGATGAGTTCCCAGGGGCGGCCCAAAGCGAGTCGCCTTCGCTCGATTTTTACTGCGTGGTCAGAGGCGTGTTATGACTCGATCCACTTCCCCGTTCGGCACTGAAGACAGGACCGGCCAGACCGGCGAGTCGACAGAGACGATTCGGCTGATATGCGTAGGCGACAAGCACACGCTCCCGCGCGGGTTCTCTGACGAGGAAGTGCTAGCGCTCGATTCCTCGGCGACGGTCCTCGACCAATTGGCCAGCCCTTCGATCGAGGGCGTGTGGATCGCCCGAGAGTTGCTCCCCGAACTCGGCGAACTGCGGGGGCTCTGTCAAAGCGGCTTGATGCTCCGCGACCTACCCGAGGGGGCCGCGTTGCTGGACCACAAGATCCGGGTGCTGTGGGCCAACCGCCGCCTCAAAGCCTGGGCCGGCAAGCTGGAAGAAGACCCGACGGGCGAAACGATCTACGACCTGCTGGGCAATCCCGACATCATGGGATCCGACCTCTGCCCATTCCACACCGCCTTTTCCACCGGCGAAGAAAGCAGCGGTACGTTCCAAACCTCGGACAACCGATTCTTCCAGGTCCGCGCCGCTCCGGTCGGCGACAACGCCGCCGAGCCCCATCTGGTGGTCACCGTCGGTGACATCACCGAAGAGATTTTGCAGCAGCAGAAACTCGCCGCGATCCACCGCGCCGGACGCGAACTGGCCGATTTGCGGCCGACCGAAATCTATCAGATGGGCGTCGACGAGCGGATCGATTTGCTCAAAGACAACATCCGGCACTACCTGACCGACCTGCTGAACTTCGAGGTGATCGAGATTCGGCTGCTCGAACAAGCCAGCGGCAACTTGGTCCCCTTGTTGAGCGTCGGGATCGACCAAGAAGCGGCCGATCGAAAACTGTTCGCCCACCCGCAGGGCAACGGGATCACCGGGTATGCCGCGTCCAGCGGGACGAGCTACCTGTGCTATGACGTGGTCAACGACCCGTTGTTCATCCCCGGCGTCGCCAACGCGCGAAGCTCCTTGACGGTTCCGTTGATCTTGAATGACCAGGTCCTCGGCACGATCAACGTCGAAAGCCCCGAGGTCGCCGCGTTCAGCGAGAGCGATCTGCAATTCCTCGAGATCTTTGCCCGCGACATCAGCTTCGCACTCAACACGCTGGAACTTCTCGTTGCCCAAAAGGCCGACACCGCCCAGCAAAGCTGCAATGCGATCCACAGCGCCGTCGCGCTACCGGTCGACGAGATCCTCAACGATGCCGTCAACGTGATGGAGGACTACATCGGCCACTCGCCGGAAATGGTCGATCGCATCCGCCGGATCTTGAAGAACGCCCGCGACATCAAGCAGACCATCCAACAGATCGGACAGCGGCTGACGCCACTGGAAGCCGTTCCGCCGGGCATCTCGTCGGACGAACACGCGCTGCTCCGCGGCAAACGCATCTTGGTCGTCGATGAAGACAGCACCGTCCGCGAAGACGCCCACACCCTGCTGGAACGCTACGGATGCATCGTCGAAACCGCACGCGGTGCCGACCAGGCCGTCTTGATGGTTCGTGATGCCGGCGAAGACGACAAGTACGACGTCATCATCAGTGACATCAAACTGCCCGAACACAGCGGCTTTCAATTGATGATGCGGTTGAAAGAGATCATCGACCCGGTGCCGATGATCCTGATGACCGGATTCGGCTACGACCCAGGCCACTCGATCGTCCACGCACTGCAAAACGGACTTCATCCCAAGGCGCGGTTGTTCAAACCGTTCCGGCTGGACCAGTTGATCGACGTCGTCCAAACCGTCTTGGTGGCCGGCGGCGTTGCCCCGGATGCCCAAGCCGATCCGGCGGCCAAACAACCGACCGTCGGACAGATTCACACCCGCTGAATCGTCGGCCCGCGTCGCGCTACAGCGAACGCGGCGCCGCATAGGGATTCAACCGCGCTGCCCCTCGCTGTGCGGCCGCTTGCCGCGCCGCAGGAACCTCCACTCCGGCGTGGCCCGGATCGAGATGCATCAGGCGGTCGCTGTCCGGGTCGCGGTAGCTGAAATCACCGCCGGTGGCGATGCGGCGAATCTCCCCGCACAACTCCTCAGTCTGGCGGCGACGATGACGTGAACGCAAGCCGCCCAATCGGTGATCCCGATAGGCCAACGCAAACTCCAGCGGCCCGTCTTCGGTACGCACCGTCAAGACGACGAAGTGCAAGCGATGAAAGCAACCGGTCGGCCGCACCGACTCCAGGTGCACGTCAATGATCGACGCCGCCGGGAACCGGTACCGCGAAAAATCCCCTTCCATCACCACGCCCCAGCCGTCGACGTGAATCAGCATCACATCCTCGGCGGTGTCCAGCTTCGTCGCGTTCCAATTCTCGCGTGGGACCCACTCGACCAGTCGAGCCGTCTCGATCCAATTCAACCGCCCCCCTTGCTCCACCGGCACTTGCGGGTGCTGCCCGTCGGCCCCCACCGTGCGTGTGCGTGAACTCGTGCGGATGCGAGAACGACAGGAACGGCGCAAACGGCGCACCAATAACTGGTTCATCGGCCATTCCGGATACGTGCCCGCCCAAGAGACCTGGGCCACGACGATCAACGGAATCACGACGGCCGAAGCCAGCAGGGCGCGGCCGGATCCGACCCAGAACGAGAGGGCAAAGAGCGGAGAGACCAGGCCGACCATCAACACGGGCACCAACAACAACGATGCATTGAGCAGCAGTTTCCAACCGAGCGTGAGCACTCGCCCGGCTTCCCGTTCGGGGACCGGGGTGATGCTGGCAAGGCAGGGAGCGGTGGGTGGCTGGTGCATGGACGGGTCGATCGAGCATGTGTGGCGCGTCGGGGATCGACCCCAGGTTAACGATCCGCCCCCGTCTGCCCAACCAATTTTTGCTTCGGGCTGGTAAGTTGACCGCGCCGCGGTTCGGATTAGACCGCGCGAAACCGACCTCCCCCCCGCAACATTCACCATTGATCGGACTGCCATGGACCTCGATTCCCAATCCCGACAACTCGTCGAGCTGCTCGGGGAGAAACAACAAACGCTGGTGTTGGCCGAAAGCTGCACGGGCGGATTGATTGCGGCGACGCTTGCCACGGTGCCCGGTGTTTCCGCTTGGCTGGCCGGTTCGTTTGTCGTCTACCAAGAGGCCAGCAAGATGCGTTGGCTGGGCGTGGCCGAAGACACGCTGCATCAGCACACCGCGGTCAGTGCCCCGGTGGCGCATCAAATGGTCGCCGGGGCGCTGCAGATGACGCCGCACGCGGACCTGGCGGCCTCGGTGACCGGTCACCTGGGACCGAACGCCCCGCCAGAATTCGACGGCCGGATCTTTGTCGGTGTGGGGCGACGCGGCCAACCGCCGAGAACCTGGGGCATCGAGTTGAACGCCAAAAAGCGAGTCGGCCGGCAACGAGAATCCGCGTTGGTCGTGATCGACACCCTGATCCGAGTGCTGGGAACCGTGTAGCCGAACGCTAGGAAGCATTGATCCCTTGGGTTTGACAAAGTTTTAGCGGCAGGGCGCGAGCCCTCCGGTCTCCCGGCCGCATTGCGGCATCACCGGACGGCTCGCGGGCTGTCGATTGAGTCGGGATCTGCTGAGTCAATGGTGAGCCGCTGNNCTTACGCGTCGCGGCTCACGAAAACGACAGCCCGCTCGCGCCGCTCCGCTAACAAAGGCGAAGCGGCGCAGCCGTGTTCAAATCTCCAATCTCGCCCCTCCGCCCCCCCGCGGAGAGAGGTCCAAACGGACGACCGTCATGGCGGCGGCGAAAAAACTTCTGGGCAAGTTGCACAATTGGCGTTGACGCTTCTTCGGACTTTCTCAATATTCTCGTTTCGTCAGAAGCCGATAGGTTTTCTGTGAAGTGGGAGAATTTGCCGCCGGGGTGCGTTTTCGCCTCGGGCCTGGTGATTTTGCTAACACCACCCGACCTCCATTGAGTCGTGACCATATGGGTAAGAAATCAAAGCGGTATCGCGCCGCGCTCGAAAAGCAACCAGCGAACACGCTTCCTCTCGATGAAGCGGTCACTGCGCTCAAGGCGTACGATTCGACCAAGTTTGATCAAACGGTCGAGATCCACATGCGTCTGGGCGTCGATCCGAACCAAGCGGACCAAATCATCCGTGGTTCACTGGTGCTTCCGCATGGGATCGGAAAACAGCAACGCGTCGTCGTGTTTGCCAAGGGCGATGCCGCCACGGCCGCACAGGAAGCGGGTGCCGATGAAGTCGGTCAAGACGACCTGGCCAAGAAGATCAAGGACGGTTGGACAGACTTCGACGTCTGCATCGCCGCACCCGACATGATGGGATTGGTCGGACCACTCGGACGCGTCTTGGGTCCTCGAGGTTTGATGCCCAGCCCCCGTGCCGGAACCGTCACGCCTGATGTCGGCAAAGTCGTCAGCGAGTACAAGGCCGGTAAAGTCGAATTCCGCAACGACAAGGGCGGCAACGTCCACGCGATGGTCGGCAAGATGAGCTTCGAATCGGACAAGCTTGTCGACAACATCAACGCCTTCATTCAATTCGTGGACGGCCTCAAACCGCAAACCATCAAGGGCACGTACGTCAAAGGTGTGGCGATCTGTGCAACGATGAGCCCGAGTGTGCGAGTCACTTGCTAGTCGGCGCCCCCATCATCCCTACTTCAGTGAACCAATCTGATGAGTAAGTACGTCAAACAACTCGTGACCCGCGACATCCAGCGGCAACTCGACGGTGTCCAAGACGCCGTCTTGGTCAGCACCGTCGGAATGGACGCGAACACGACCAATGAACTACGTGGCGAATTGGCCGAGAGGAACATCACGATGTTTGTCGTGAAGAACTCTCTCGCCCGACGCGCCACTGAGGGAACCTCGTTGGCCCCGGCCTTCGAAGGTGCCAGTGGCCCTGTGGCAGTGTGCTACGGCGGCGAAGACTTTGTGTCGCTGGTCAAGGAAGTTGTCCGTTTGGACAAGGACGGCGAGAAATACGAGAAGTTCACCACCACCGGCGGTGTCATGGACGGTGAACGTCTTGACGCCGATGGCGTCAAAGCGGTCAGCAAATGGCCTAGCCGCGAAGAACAAATCTCGATGCTCGTCGGCCAAATTCTGGGACCTGGATCCACGCTATCGGCTGCGATGCTGGGCCCCGGAAAGACGCTGAACAGCCAGCTGAAAAAGATCAGCGAAGGCGACGAGTAGTCGACCGCCACAGCTATCACCCCCCCATTCCGTTTTTCAAACAACCGACCATTCGTTTTTTAAGGGAAACCTGTCATGTCTGATGAAGCCACTGCGGTTGCTGAGTTCAGTGCCGAAGCTAAAGAAATGGGCGACAAGATCGCCGAAATGACCCTGAAGCAAGCCAAAGAGCTGAGCGACTACCTGAAGGAAGTCCACGGCATCGAGCCCGCCGCCGGCGGCGGAGTCGTGATGGCGGCCGCGGGTGGTGACGGTGGCGGCGAAGCTGCCGTCGAGCAAACCGAGTTCGACGTCGTCCTGACCGGCTTCGGCGACAAAAAGCTGAACGTCGTCAAGGTCGTCAAGAACCTCACCGGCGCCTCGCTGATGGAAGCCAAGAAGATGGTCGAAGGCGTCCCCGCGACCCTCAAAGAAGCCGTCTCCAAGGAAGAAGCCGAAAAGGTCAAAGCCGAAATCGAAGAAGCCGGCGGTTCGGTCGAACTCAAGTAGTTCACCCTCGCCCGATTGCTTACCGCAACACAAAGAACTCTGCGCCCGGAACCACACTCCGGACCGCAGAGTTTTTTTTGCGCCGAGAGCTTCCAACACAACGGCCGCGATGCCGTTAGCGGCAGGGCGCGAGCCCTCCGGTCCGTCAAGGTGCTTTCGAGCCGACACCGGACGGCTCACGGGCTGTCGGTTTAGGCGGGTTCTGCTGAGTGAATGGTGAGCCGCTGGCCGTGAGGCCTCGGGCAACGTCGCAGTGCCCGGCCGCTTACGCGTCACGGCTCACAAAACCGACAGGCCGCTCGCGCCGTTCCGCTAGCGCCGCCCGACGAAACCCTCACCCCCGCAGCTCACCACTCCAATACACGCTCCACCCGTGGCGCGCCGTATTCGGCCGCCGCAGTATGCACCACCAAGTTGGGCGATATCTCGGCGGTGCCGGCGTGGTGCGTGTGACCACACAACACGGTCATCTCGATCGCCGGGCGCTCAACGGTGAATTGCTTCAACACCGCACCGACCTGGCCGCAGACAAAAAAGGGTGCCCAAAGGTCATCGGTCGTTCGCCCCTCGTACCAACAGGATTCACGGAACGGCGGCACGTGAGTCGCCACCGTGACGCTCCGCACCGACTCCGGCAGCGCCAGCAGTTTTTGCCGCAACCGATCGGCCGAGTGGGCGCCTTGCTCACGCAACAAACGAGGCCAGCTGATCGGGTCGACCTGGCGAAAGTCCTCGATCGCGACAAAATCGTTCAGCCGCACGGGTGAGTTTTCGTAATCGCCTTCGGTCCCGTCCCCCCAACCGTCCTCCCCGACCAGACAGTGTCCCGGCGTCAGTTCAATCGTGCTCGCATCGGTCAGGTAACACAGCGACGGCAGATCACGTGTGATCGAAGCCACACTGCGTCGCGTCGCACCGATCGAGGATCCGTAGAAATCATGATTGCCCAGCACGAAGTAGATCGGCAGCGAGATCGATTCGGCCATCCGCCGCAACTGGAACACCACGTCCTCGGCTTCCGAGATGTCGCCGGTGACCACCATGGCGTCGGCACCACCGCCAGAGACTTGGGCAACCCAAGCGTCCCAGGCTCTTAAGTTCACGTGGTTGAGATGAAGATCGGAGGTCCAAACCAAACGCATTGCTGGACTCCAGGGGTGGGCTCGCCTGACGGACCGGGAGGATCACGCACGGGACGTCAATTTTATGACTGCAAGATTCATGGCTCCCTTCTCCCCCACAAATCGTAACAAGCTTGCTTGTCGATTTGTGGGGGAGAAGGGCTGGGGATGAGGGGGCTGGTGATCGGTTTTGCAACCCACATTGATCGTCGCGGAAGTCGCTAAGCCTTTCTGGGCGCCGGCCCTCTCTGGCGTTTGCATGCTGTGCATGCCATTC
>NZ_JANZKV010000140.1 GCF_025060895.1 Stieleria sedimenti
AGACCGTCGCTCCGGGCCTAACAGACTTCGCCTGCCCGGCGAAATCCGGTACAGAGAAAACGTTAGAGTCAGAAAATCCATTAAGGGGTCGCGTTGCCCTTTCCGCACGAACCTGGTGACGGAATGAATTTTCGCGGCATTTTGCCGTTTCAATGACTCTCATTCGGACACCGCTCATGGGTTCCCATCAGCAATACACCTTTCGCCCCGTCGGCGAATCCTTGGAACAGCGGCGTTTGCTCGCGACCTTACCAGCGATCGAAGTGGCAGCGGAACTTACCGGCGACGTGGCCGTCACCCAGGTCAGCGAATCGACAGTCGCCACGCCATCCCTCGCGGCGGCCGCGGCGACGGGGATCGTGGCTCGGCATCGCATGACATCGACGCAGTACAACGCCGAAGTCGCACGTCTGCAGGACCTCGGTTATCGCCCCTTCCAGGTCTCCGGGTATGAAATTGCCGGCCAAGACTACTACGCGGCAATCTGGAAGCCCACCGGTAGCACCACCTGGCAAGCACGGCACGGCATGACGTCGTCTCAGTATCAACAAGAATTCACGACTCTGGTCGGCCAAGGCTATCGACTGTCCCACGTCAACGGCTACACGATCGGCGGAATCGATCGCTACGCGGCGATCTGGGAGAAAGTCTCCGGGCCCGGTTTTTACGCACGTCACCGGATGACCGGTTCACAACTGCAAAGCTTTGACAACGATTACACCAGCCAGGGCTATCGGATCACGAAGCTCAGCGGTTACGCGATCGGCAGCCAAAGCTACTACGCCGCGATTTGGCAGAAACAATCGGGTCCGACCTACGTGTGGCGTTATGGTTTGACGTCCGCTGATTTTCAAGAACAGTCCGGCCAGTTCGCCGCATCAGGCTATGAGGTCGTTGATGTCAGTGGCTACAGCGTCGGAGGTGTTGATTACTACGCGGGGATCTGGGAACAGCAATCGGCAACCAGTGGCGTGCTCCGCCACGCCTTGAGTTCATCCCAATATCAATCCGAGTTTGACGCCTTGTCGGCGCAAGGTTACGAACTCAACCGAGTCGATGGCTACACGGTCGGAGGCATCGACCGCTACGTGGCCAGCTGGACCAAGCCCGCCCAAGCGTTCACGGAGTTGCCGATTTCCGGCACGATGCTTCCGCAGCTCTCGGCGCTGACGGACACGGTCGAGCAATTCATGGTCGAACGTCAGATTCCCGCCGGGTCGATTGCGATCAGCAAAGACGGCCAATTGCTCGGTGAGATCGGCTTGGGGTGGAGTGATCACGATCAAACCGACGCGATCGATCCGGATGCGATGTTTCGATTGGCGAGCGTGACCAAGCCGATGACCGATGCGGTGGTCACCAAATTGATCTCCGAAGGCGTGATCCGTTTAGACGATCAAGTCTTTTGCACCGCGGGGGCGAGCGACGACTGTCTGTTGGACATCACGCCATGGGGCACACCCGATGCCCGACTCTCCCAGATCAACGTGGGACATCTGCTCGAGCATCGCGGGGGCTGGGACCGTGATCTTTCGGGAGACCCGGTGTTTAACCAGATCGCAATCGCCGATGCAATGGGGATCAGTTCGCCGACTGATCAGCAGCAGATCGCACAGTACGTGCTCGGACAACCGTTGGATTTTGATCCCGGCGCGCGGTACGCCTACTCCAACTTCGGTTACATGATCCTGGGACTGATTGTCGAAAACCAAACGGGACGCGACTTCACGGAGTATTTGCAGAACGAGATTTTTCGGCCGATCGGAGTCGCGAACACGGAGATTGAATTGGGGCGTAGTCTGCCGGGCAATCGCAACCCTCGCGAGCCGAACTATCGCCATCCGTCCCTGGGAACCAGCGTGTTTGACACGTCTCAACTGGTCGCTTTTCCCGACGGAGCGTTTCATCTGGAATCGATGGAGTCCTTTGGAGGCCAGATCGCCTCGGCGCGGGCGGTCACAAGCTTTCTGGATCGATACTGGATCAGTGGAGAACGACGCAGCGGCGGCAACGCGAACTACACGTTCTATGGTTCATTGCCCGGCACCGTAACGATGGCGCGGCAACGCCCCGACGGATTCAACGTCGTCGTCTTGCTGAACCAAAGGACGAATGCTGCGGGAAACACCTATGACGTCAACGTCTTGAAAAGCCGAGTCGATGCGGTGCTGGACACGGTGGACGTCTCGATCACGACACAGGACACAATCGGACTGTACCAAGGCGATACGTCGCTGTTTCACCTGAAAGAAACGTTCGGTGCGGGGCCGTCGGATCAGTACTTCGCGTTCGGTCCGAGCGGAAACGCCGGCTGGACGCCGCTGGTCGGCGACTGGGATGGTGACGGAACCGACACCATCGGACTGTACCAGGGCGATGCGTCGCTGTTCCATCTAAAGGATTCGTTTTCGCCCGGAGCTGCCGACCACTACTTCGGTTTCGGTCCCGGAGGTGCGGAGTGGATTCCGCTGGCCGGAGACTGGAACGGCGACGGCATCGACACCATCGGGCTCTACCAGCCCGACCTGTCGCTGTTCCACCTCAAGGATTCGACCACACCGGGAGCGTCCGACCATTACTTCGCCTTCGGTCCCGGCGGCGATGCGGGCTGGACACCCGTGGTCGGCGACTGGGACGGCGACGGCAGGGACAGCATTGGGCTCTACCAACCCGATGCGTCGCTGTTTCACCTCAAGAATTCGTTCACCGCCGGTGCATCGGATCAGTACTTCGTCTTTGGTCCGGGCGGAAACGCCGGCTGGACTCCGATGGCCGGGGATTGGAATGGTGACGGCACCGATACGATCGGACTGTACCAACCGGACGCCTCACTGTTTCACCTCAAAGATTCGTTCACCTCCGGTCCCGCGGATCACTACTTTGCGTTCGGGCCCAGTGGGAACGCCGGCTGGATTCCGCTGGCCGGTGATTGGAACGGACCGACCATCTCCGCCAATCCACCGGCTGCTGCGGCGGCGAATTTCGTTTCGGCGGCTTCGATGCCAGCGGCGAAGGCATCACCGACCGGCTCAGCCGATCCGAACGAACAGCTTGCCGCCGTCGAAGTGGTCAAGATCATTGGTGAGACCGAAACCGATGTCGCGTTGACGCAGTTGCAGGATGCGAACCGAACGAATCGGCCAACCAGCGGCAAGCCGCTCCGCGAGGAAACACCCGGTTTGCTCGACTTGGTCTGGCAAACAGGGATCGAATTGGAAGAGAAGGACGCCGCGATGTCGGTGCTGTTTTGACCCAAACGTCTTGCTGCTATCCCTTTCGGGAGAAACACATGCACAGCATGACCTACTGGTCCGTCTGCAGAAAGACAAACGTTCCCAGCTTGGACGCGGTGGCGACGTCGACGCGTCCGTCTTGGTTCAAATCGGTGGCCAAAATCTGAACACCGACGCCGGATGCGTCGTCAATCTGGTGCGGGACGTATCGGACGGTGCCGCCGGGTTCACGTTGCAGTTCAAACCAATAGACCACCGGTGGCGCCCCGGGATCGATGTCTCCGTCTGGACCGTGCGCCCAACGTCGCTTTCCGGTGATCAGATCCGGCAACCCATCCCCGTTGATGTCGGCCGATGCCAACGCATGGGGCTGGGTGAACGCCACACCATAGCGGTCGATCGCAGAACGATCTCCCATGATCAGGTGTTCGTGAAACGTTGCGTCCGGTTTGGTTGCCGACTGTTCGTACCACGCCAATCCCCAGCCATGCGCATCGACGGCGGACAACACGTCTTGATCTCCATCGCCGTCGACATCGATCGCAAACATCTGCGCCCCGCCACGGCCTTTGGAAAACAGGCCGCGATGAAACGTCCATGGGGACGTCCGCGACGCATCGTCGGGCTGTTCATACCACCCGTCGTTCAGCAACAGATCCAGCTTGCCATCGCTGTTGACGTCCCCGACGCCTTGGCCGTGATAAAACTGCGGCCAGTCTTCGGGTTCGCCGATCGGAATGAATCGCCACGGCTCGGTTGGTTCCGATGGATCGGGCTGAATCGAGCCCCAGCATCCGTCCCAGTGGCAGATCACTTGGGGGACACCGTCGCCATCCAAGTCCACGAGCGTGGGCGATTCACCTTTGACGCGATGGAACGCCACGTGCTTGTTCCAGAGGGCATCCGATTTGCCTGGATTCTCGTACCAGATCGCTTCGTGTTTGTGGACGCGGCCGAGGACCAGGATGTCTTGACGGCCGTCGCCTGAGAAATCGGCAACGAAGCTGAACATGCTGTTGCTGGGACTTTCCGCGGGCGGCAATGCGATCGGTTTATAAAACGCGTGAGAGCGTTGAAAGTCGGGACCTTCATACCAAAACGGTCCGGTGACCACGTCCAGATCTCCATCGCCGTCGATGTCGCCGGACGAAACCCCGTCGCAGTAGTACAGATCGTTCAAGACGAGTCGCTCGAATCGGATCGTATCGCCGGACGTGCGTTGCGATGAAGCCGGCGGCTGTTGCGCCGCGACAATCGTTGCCGAGAAAACCAACGAACAAAGGAGGGTCGGTGCACGCGTCATCTCAAAGCCTGGCATAAAGAAGCGGTTCAAAGCGGCCCATCATACACCGCCGCAGCGATCGGTAGACCCATGCCCCGGATGGACCAGAAGGAAGCCCTTCGTTGGCTGCAGCGCAGACACTAAGAAGCACTCGGCCTCCCGCGGTTGAATCGCGGCGACTGTTCGTTATGTCGATGTGGGATTATCGTGGTCAGCCTCTCACCTTGATTCACCTTCGCTCTCCTCCAGACCGTTCATGAAAGACGCGTATCTCCATCCAGCCCGCTTTGTCTCTGCCCTGGCCATCATCACGACCTTGGCCGCATCACCCGGCAACGTCAGTCACGCCGCCGATTGGACGATTCCCGTCGCCGGCAATGCGTTTCGAACCGCCCCGGACCCGGGCGGTCGAGGTTTTCGGCGAGATGCCTCGATCGCCTGGTCAGATCCGGACAACATCTACTCGGTCTTCTTTCGGGTGGATCGACCCGCCGTCTTGGACCTCGCGATTCGGGCGCGTGTTGCCGACGGTCCGAGCACGCTGGCCGTCCGCATCGCCGATCGAACGTTCAACACCGTGATCCAATCGCCGGACTTTTCCGTCAAACCGGTCGGTCGGATCGAAGTCCCCGAGGCCGGTTACGTCCGCGTTGATCTGCAAGGTAGCGAGCGTAGCGGGAAAGCTTACGCCGACATCAGTGACTTGATGGTTGCGTCGGATACCGACGGCCTGTCGCTGGACTACGTGAAGTCCAACGCGGGCAACATGTTCTATTGGGGGCGACGCGGCCCTTCGGTGCATCTGCGTTACGAAGTCCCCCGCGATCAAACACTGCAATACGCCTACAGCGAACTCACCGTTCCCGAAGGCCAAGACCCGATCGGTTCCTACTTCATGACCAACGGTTTCGGCGAAGGTTATTTTGGGATTCAGGTCAACGGTGCAAACGAACGACGCGTCCTGTTCTCGGTCTGGAGTCCCTTCAAAACCGACAATCCGCGGGACATTCCCAAAGACCAACAAATCGTGATGCTCGCCAAAGGTCCCGGCGTGCACGTCGGCGAGTTCGGCAACGAAGGCTCCGGCGGCCAAAGTTATTTGGTTTTCCCGTGGCAGGCAGGGACGACCTACCGTTTCTTGACCGAAGTCCGACCGGACGGAGAGGGGAACACGATCTACACCTCGTGGTTCGGAGACAAAGCCCAGCAGACCTGGCGATTGATCGCAAGCTTTCGCCGTCCCCAGACGGACACGCACCTGACGGGATTCCATGGATTCCTTGAGAACTTTTCGCCTACCCACGGGCACATCGGCCGCCGCGCAAACTATGCGAACGTTTGGGTGCGTGACATCAACCAGCAATGGCATGAATGCACCCGGGCGCGATTCTCGGTTGATGCAACCGGCCGCGGTCGTCACCGCTTGGATTTCACCGGCGGTGCCGACGGCGATCACTTCTTTCTACGCAACTGCGGTTTCTTTGACGAAACAGGTCGGCCGGGCGAAACCTTCACCCGGAGCTCCACCGCCGACGCCCAGCCGGACATCGATTTTGACGCCCTGCCGAAAAGCTGAGACCGTTGCCGTCTACGACTTCACACCGATGTTGATGTAGGCGTGGACGTGCGGGGCACCGCGGAAATGCCAGACCAGCGACGGGCCTTCGACACGCCAAATGTCCCAGACCTTGTCGTCGTCCAGATCTTCTTCCTGATAGAACGCCATGTGCAGCTGGTCGAGCCCACCGCTGCTCTTCAGAATCGCCATCACCTCATCGACGTCTTCTTCCCGATAGGGTGCCAACAAAACTTTCAACGTCGATTCGACCAGTTCTTTTTGATCACTCGCCAGCTTGCTGACGGCGAGGCCTGGGAATTTACCCCCGGCGCCTTGCAACTGAACCGCGGTTTCTCGGGGCGCCTTTTTCAGCAGCGCCGCTTCCGCTTGATCGGCATCGAGTGCCTGGAAGACTTCGTTGGTCTTTTGGGTTTGGTAGAAGAACAGGTTATCGCTCGGATTCTCTTCGCCGTGGCCATAGACGATGGGCCCGCCGAAGGCCGCCTTGTCGACCCGATTCCCGTCGGCACGCATCGTCAGGTGCCGACCGGTCATCTCGAATTGGAACTGGTCGGTGCCGGGTTCGCCGAAGATGGCGACACTGTAGTTTTCCATCCCGCCGTCATCTTCATCCATCTGCTGGATCAGGCGGTCATAGCCATCCTTGGAGGTGATGTTGCGAACGATTTGATCGATCAGGGTTTGTTGTTGCTTAGAGAACAAATCGTCGCCGATGACCACATCGGTGACGTGCCAGTTCGGATTGATTCTGCGTCGGGCTTGGTGATCGAACGGCCGCCAGATCGCTTTCTTTTGCTTTTCCGAGAGCGATGCATAGAGTTCGGCGACCACGGTTTCCGCAGACGTCTTCGATGTCGCTGAATGAGCGAACCGTGGGTCGAATAGACCCGCCGACGCGACTCCGGCGGCAACGGCACCTCCAAGTTTGACAAAGTCTCGTCGGGCAACACGCTGGCCATTGCGACGCGTTTCGGGACGGTTCATGTTCATCTCTGTGCTCACTGAAAGATTGGGGGGAATGTCCAGGCGGGAACCGTCGGAGGACGGCGGAACGAGTTCATCTTAGCAAGTTGCCGACCGTGACGCACCATTTGTTTCGTAGGGCATGCTGTGCATGCCAACAGGCCATCAGTTTCGTAGGGCATGCTGTGCATGCCAACGGGCCATCAGATTCGTAGGGCATGCTGTGCATGCCAACAGGCCATCAGATTCGTAGGGCATGCTGTGCATGCCAACGGGCCGTCAGATTGGTAGGGCATGCTGTGCATGCCAACGGGCCGTCAGGCACAGCCTGACCTACGTCGAAACGCAAACCCACTAAAGCGGGGAAGGGTGAACAAAAAGGAGGTCATCCGATGTTCTCGGGCGTTGCCTACTTGTCGCGGCGCGTCAAAATCACTTGGTGCGGCCCTTGAGTCTTTCCGTCAAAGACGACGTCGACAGCGAGGGTCATTTGCCCCGCCGGGAACTTGAGATTGGTGGTATGCCCGCGCCGCTGTCCGGCGGGGATTTCAAGCGTCTTGGTCTGTTTCCCCACGGTCATCGTCGCGGTTCCGGCCGGTGGGTCGCTGGCGAAGATCAGCTCAACCTCGTAGTCCCCTGACTCCGTGGCCTCCAGCAACCAGACGCCGTTGGAATTGCCCGCCCAAGGACGTCCCTGGATGTGCCGCCAGTCCTGACGCGTCAAGACGCTACGCAACTCATGCTCGGTCCCGATGACGATCCGCGGCGGCGCGTAGTTGTCCGGCCGTGTCGAACTGACATCCTCGAACCAGGCTTCGTAATCGCGTTTGAGTCGCTGCACCACGTCGGGGTGTTGCTGGGCAAGATTGTTGGTTTGACGTGGATCCTTGTTCAGATCGTAAAGCTGAAAACTCGGATCGCCGGCAAAACTTTCCCTGCCAAAACCACTCGGATGAACCAGTTTCCACGGTTCTTCATGAAGGGCAAAGTGATGGTAGCGTTGCGGCTCGTTACCACGATGGGTTTGCAATACGATTTGACGTTGCGGCAGACTCGTCGCTTCACCGGTCAACAGCGGTAGAAAGCTTCGACCGTCGAGCTTGTGTCCATCGGGCGGCTCGATTCCGCAGGCATCAAGCAAGGTGGGAAGCAGATCGATGTGCGCGCACAACACGTCGGAACGGTGACCGGCTTGCACCTGGGCGGGCCAGTGAAAGACCAGCGGCGAGCGGATGCCACCATCGTCGACATGCGATTTCATGCCACGCATGTCGCCGACATACCGCATCGTGTTGGGACCGTTGTCGTTGAGGTAAACGACAATCGTGTTCTCGCTCAGCCCGAGTGCGTCCAGTTTTTTGAACAGTCGTCCGACATTCTCGTCGATGTTGGTGATCATTGCGGCGATCCGCGCCAGCTTGTCGCTTTCCTGCTCCAGCCGTTTCGGATTCAGTTCGTTGACCAGGATCGGTGTAAAGTCGACCTTGCGATACTCCTGGTACAAGGCTTCGGGCACGTCGTGAAACGGACCGTGCGGCGCGTTGGTGGCAATGTAGGTGAAGAAGTTTTTATCAGCCTTGGTACTCTGCTCGATGAAATCCATCGCGGCATCAAAATAGATGTCGGTGCAGTAGCCCTTGATGAGTGTTTCTTCGCCGTTCTTGATCAGCGTCGGGTCGGTGTACTTGCCTTCGGCACCGATCGGATCGGAGGGTTGGCCGATGCCGCCGCCGCGATGCACCAGACTGTCTTGAAAACCCTGATCCATGGCCCGGAGCGGATAGTTGTCGCCCATGTGCCACTTGCCGTAGATCCCGGTGCGATAACCGGCCTCGCTGAGAAACTCGGCGATCGTCACTTCGTCGGGGTCCATCATCGCTCGACCGATGTAGGTGTCGATGCAACGGGTACGGTAGTTGTATCGGCCGGTCATCAAGCAGGCTCGTGTGGGCGCGCAAACCGGACTGACATAGAACTTGCTCAGAAAACCACTACGACGGTGCATCGCATCCAGCTCGGGCGTTCGGATCACCGGATTCCCCATGAACCCATAATCGCCGCCGCCCTGGTCGTCGCTCATGATGACAATCACGTTGGGGCGATCCGCCGCGACGGCACGAGAGATCGAAATTCGAGGCACGAAGACGCCCAGGAAAAGGACGATCGTGAGGACAACAGGTTTTCTCTGCATGGACTTGTTCAGCAAGAGGGCGGTGGCTGGTCAGGAAGACTTGGCAGGAGGCATTGGAACGGGCTCGTTCAACTCGCACCATCGTAACCCAGCGAGCCATGCGGTGCATGAGAACCAATACGTCGCTGCCATTGGTGGGTTTGATCCGTCGCTGTGCTCCGGTAATCACCATGCCCCGCAATCTGGTGCGGCCGATCAACTATAGTGATGGTTTACCGGCCACCCACTTCACACGTCTTCCCGTGAACGCCAGATGAGAATTCCAGCCCTGATCCTCGTTGTCGCCAGCTTCGGTTTCACGATGGCTTTGCCTTGCCAGGCACAATCTGTCCCCTCAGCGAAACAACTGGAAAACTGGCGGAAGCGTTTCCCGGATGCGGATACAAACCGCGACGGCACGCTGACGATCGATGAGGCGAATCGGTACCGCCAGAAGAGGCTTTCGCAGACGCCTCGGAAAGGTAACTCCGGCGGCGCAAACCGAGGCGCGCCGCGCGAGTTCAAGGTCAATCCGGGCTGGGATTTGGAACGTTTTCCCGAACACGCCGTCTGCTACCTGCCGCCGCAGCAGATCAAAGCCGTTTTCGAGCAGTCCGTGGGGGGAAAACAACCTGTCGTCGTTTCCTACGACAAACCCACCGACGGCGCGCTGCGGATCGTCGGCACCGGGCACAGTTTCATGGCGCCGGGCTATCGGACGTTTCCGATCATCTGCAGAGCGGCGGGCATGACACAACCGCTTTACACCCACACCGGAGGCGGGATGACCGGCAGCACACGCTACAAGTGGGAACAGGAAAACGGGATCTTCGATTTCGAAGGCCGCCCCGAACCGAAATTGCTGGCCTCGATCGCCAACGCCGAATGGGACGCGATGATGTGGGGGCCGTACTTCAACGACCGCCCCGCCTATTATTCGTGTTGGATCGATTTCTGTTTGAAATACAACCCCGACATGAAGTTCTACTTGTCCGACGCTTGGCCACAGCTGTATCAGCTCGGCACGAACCCGAAGTCGGAATCATTCTTTACCGAAGCAGTCTTTGATCGACTCGGCGCCGAACGGCGTGCAGAGTACTCAAAGCAAGTCGAGGTGCTTCGCCGACAGTACCCTGACAAGATCTTTATCATGCCGACGTCCGACGCGATGGTCCTGGCGGCCAAGGCGTACTTGCGAGGCGAATTGCCGGGCGTCGAGGGCATCCACCGTGTGATCGGCGGCAAGGAGCGTTCCTTGTGGCGCGACCAATTAGGACACATCGGTCCCGGCTTTGAGCGACTCGAAGGCTATGTGTTCTACGCCACTCTGTATGGGAAGTCGCCCGAACTGATTGACGCCGACATCCCATTCGACGGAGACGCGTCCTTCCCCGGCCCCCAGCTGGATCGAAAGTTTCGCGAGATCGCTTGGCAAGCCGTCATCGGTCACCCGCTCTCTGGCGTCACGGACGAACAAGGCGACGACAGCCGTGACCGCTGAGATCAGTTCACGCTGGGGTGCCAAATGCTGCTCAGGACGTGCAGCGTTGTCGCGGTGACTTGGGCCGATTCGTCGCCGGCGAAGACTTCGATCGTCGGCTTTTGGCCGGACGGAAAAATGCGGTCGCTGATCACCGCTTCGCCATCGTTGATGAACACTTCGATCGAGGACCGATCCACCAACAGCCGCAGCGAGACTTCGCCATCGAGGACGCGCACCGGCGCTTCGTGGCGTCCCGCAAATGCCTGATGAAAGGCGACGTTGCCGGATTTTCGCCGATCCACGTAGACCGCACCCGGCTCGCGATCGTAGCCGACTTCGGTGAATTCATCGTCGCCGGTGCGAATGCGAAGCCCGACCGATCGGGCGGTGCCGGGCTTCAACGTCGTCTCAAGCTCAAACACCCTGTCCGTCAGTTCCCCCGGCTTGGTCACGGCAACCGGCGGCCAAGTCGCCGCGTGCGTCTGGATCGATCGACTGTGGACGCGCAGCCGCTGCAGTTCTTTCACCGGCCGTTGCACCAGCACGTACTCACCCGAGTCATCGCGTCCCAAGTCATCGCGACCCGGTGTCTTCCGTAAACTCAGCGTGCGTGGTACCGACATGCAACTGCGCCAGGGGGACGTCGGGACGAGGCAGGTTTGCCAGTTGTTGAACCAACCGATCCAGATGCGACGTCCATCGGACTGCGGGATGTCGGACCAACTCACCGGCGCGTAGAAGTCTCTTCCGAAGTCGACCCACTTGGCATCCTGCGTCGCCGTGAACCGGGTGCCGTCGAAATGGCCGACGAAGTACTCGCCGCCACTGCCGCCGGCCACGCTGCCGCTTCCCATGTCGACCTCCAGCACCCACAACGACTTTCCCCCACCGCCTTCGACCGGCAATTCGAACAGGTCCGGACATTCCCAGTTCGACTTTTGTGCCACACCGGCGGGGCCGAAACGACTCAATTCGCTCCAGTCTTTCAGATCCTTCGACGCATAAAACACCACGACCTTTTCTTTGGCGAGCGAAACGACCATGACCCAGCGATCGGTCGCTTCGTGCCAAAACACTTTGGGATCACGAAAGTCGGGGTTGTCGATATCGAGCACCGGATTACCGGCGTACTTCGTCCAAGTCCTACCGTTGTCGTTGCTGTAGGCCAGATTTTGAACCTGCTTGCCGTGGCCATGACCGGTATAGATCGCCACCATCGCGGGCTGGTCCCCGCGGCCGAATCCCGAGCTGTTGTGATGATCCACGACACAGCAACCGCTGAATGCCATGATGCCGTCGGCTTCGGGAATCGCCAGCGGCAGGTGTTCCCAGTGGGTCAGGTCGGCGCTGACGGCGTGGCCCCAACTCATGTGGCCCCACGAGTTGCCCGCGGGATTGTACTGGTAGAACAGATGATACTCGCCGTCATGAAACACCAGCCCGTTGGGATCATTCATCCAATTGATTTCAGGGCTGAAGTGATATTGCGGCCGCAACGGCTCGCGCAGGTAGTCGGCCGATTGACGATACTTGGAGAGCTGGTATTCCAGATCAAAACGTTTCGGCGGATCGTCGGTCTGGACCAGATGATCGACCAGCAGATGGCCCCAACCGCCGGTCGCGCGGTCATAGATTCGGACACGCGCTCGGCGTCCGGCAAATTCGCCCACGTCCCAAGACGACCATTGCAGTTCCTCCGACTCGGCCCCGGTCGCCGCACGCACCGATTTGCCGTCGACCAGCAATTCGATGCCGACGCTGTCTTGCCGGGCACCGCCGCCGATCAAAAACGCCAGATGGCGGCGCCCGATCGTAAACGGGGGACTGGTCGCGGTCCCGGTCGTCGCGTCTCCTCCCACGAACGTGTTGATCAGACCCTGACCACGAAATCCCGACACCGGCATTTGGTTGGCGAGGGTGCCGGGTGCCGGCTGCGCACCGAACGCGTCCCCCGTGATCGACCATTCGCCGTAGGAATCGGATTCGAAATCATCGATCAACAGATCGTCACCGACCACCGCTTGCGCTGAACAGACGGACGTGAAGATCACGACGAACAGGATTCTCAGAACGCTCATGAACAAGACTTCCTTAGGCGGCTCGCAGGGCTATCAGAAAAAAAAACCGGGCATTCAGGGTTTCATCAAATCGTCGGGAAACGTCATCGTCGCGCCCGGCTGTGAACACACATACGACGCCACGGCGATCGCATTTCGGTTGACGATGTCGATGTCTTGCCCGGCGAGCAGCCCCAGGGTGATCGCAGCGGTGAAAGCATCGCCCGCGCCAACGGTGTCCGCGATCTCGGTGGGAACCCCCGGAAGATCGCTGACCTCGCTGTCGGAAACGATGGCGGCGCCATCCGCCCCGCGTGTCAACGCGACGTAACGCAGCTGATGCCGCGCGGCCAGTTGCCGCATCACGTCCACATCGTCGCCGGACAAACCGTTGATCCGGGCGAGTCGAGGCAGCTCGTCGTCATTGAGTTTGAGAACATTGGCCAACGCGAGCGATTGCTGGATGACGGAATCGTCGTAGAAGGGCTCACGCAGATTCACGTCCAGAATCCGCAGCGCCGATTCCGGTGTCGCCTGGACAAACTGGTTGATGGTTCGGCGTGACGTCTCACTGCGTTGTCCGAGGGTTCCGAAGCAGACCGCGTCGCACGTCGCCGCGACCTTGCCCAAGGCGTCATTCCAGACCAGATGATCCCAGGCCGCATCGTCGGCAAAGTGATAGCTTGCCTTGCCGTCGTCATCGAGCTGGACGTCGACTTTTCCGGTCGCGTGTTGATTGACCTGCAACACCGAGGTGTCGACGCCGCGTCGTTTCAGCGATTCGATCGCCTTGCGTCCCAATTCGTCCTCCCCGACGGCACTGACCATCAACACCCCGGCGGCGCCCCGTGACAACTCCGACGTGCTGCACGAAAAATTCGCCGGGGCACCTCCAAAACGGGGTCCATCGGGAAAAACATCCCAAAGTATTTCACCAATCCCAACAACCTGATGCACAACCATCACTCCTCCGCGATTCCCGTTCGGGCCTGCATGTCCTCCGGAGAAACGCCTTTCGTCTCCGGCACAAAGAACTTCACCCGATCCACTGCAGCACCATCATACCGCAGAAGGACCCTAAAATTACCGCCCCGACCACCGCTGGGTTCGAAGTGGCACGAGAGTTGTCTTGCACAGTCCACATGCACCACAACCAACCGATTCTGCCGAACACCACGCATGATGGTTTTGATTTGCCGGATGTCCCGGCCGAGCATCACCCCCTCCAACGGGCCGCGTGGCAACAGGGGTTGGAACAGGAGGTTCTCTGGTTGTTGACCCAAAAAGCTTCGTCAATTCGCGAAGAAATCTATGATCGGGTTGACGAAATCCTGTTGCGAACCACGTTGGAAGCGACCGGAGGGAACATCAGCCAGGCGAGTCATCGTCTGGGAATCAGTCGGCCGACGCTGCGAAGCCGGCTTCGCCAACTGAAGATCGAAATGCCGACGTCGTGATCGCGATGGAAAACTTCTTGCCAAACCTTGCGAAAGACTTTGCCACCGAAGACGCGATCAGCTTTGACTTCACGGGACGCGATCGAAAAATCGCTCGTCGATCATTGCCCCCGACCGTCGGGCCGCCGGTGTGCCGCCCGACACCGCTGAATCGCGGTTGTTCAGCGGCCCAGACCCTGTCGCGAAGGGGCGGTGGTCAAACGAGACTCAGCGACCCCTCGAAATTGGAAAAAAAATTTCCAATTTGCACGGCTGTCAAAATCATTCGAAGCAGCGAGACTGAACAGGAATTGGCGTTCAACCGCTGCGGCGCATGGACCATCCTCACGCAATCAAGAATTAATGAACCAACCTACGACTCCCGTCAATCGCCACCCCGATCACGCCGTGTTGAGCGGCTCGCACGTGGGGGCGGAACCGGATTTCGACGTCTCCGAATTCGAACGCAAACTACTCGTCCGCCAGCTCCGGATAGAAGATTACGAAGCCTTGGTGACGATGCAATTGCGTTGTTTTCCCGGCATGGAACCGTGGGGCCGCGACCAGATCGAAAGTCAGCTCAAGCACTTTCCCGAGGGCCAGCTGGTTGTCGAATGCGACGGACATGTGGTGGCCAGCAGCAGCAGCCTGATGCTCGACTACGACGACGACCTGGAGTGGTGCGACTGGAAAAAAACGGCCGATGCGGGCTACATTCGCAATCACCGGCCCAAGGGCGACACGCTGTACGGCATCGAGATCATGGTCGATCCCGATTTTCGCGGGATGCGACTGTCACGTCGACTCTATGACGCGCGTAAAGAGCTCTGCCGCAGCCGAAATGTGGAACAAATGATTGTCGGTGGACGGATCCCGGGCTATCACAAGTATGCCGACCAGATGAAGGCGTCCGAGTACGTCGATCGCGTCATCAACAAGTCGATTTTTGATCCCGTCTTGTCCGCCCAGGTCGCCAACGGGTTTGCGCTGGAAGGGTTGCTGAAGGACTACCTGCCCACGGACACCGAAAGCTGTGGCTACGCGACTTTCTTGATCTGGCGCAACCTGGAATATTCGCCGGTCAGCAAACGGCGGCACCGACGCACCGTCCGCCCGGTCCGCATCGGTGCGGTGCAGTACCAGATGCGAGCGGTGGCGGATTTTGACGAATTCGCCCGCCAGATCACGTACTTCGTCGATGTCGCCGGTGACTACCGCTGCGATTTCCTGTTGTTCCCCGAGTTGATTACGACCCAATTGCTTTCGATCATCCCCTCGCTGCGTCCCGGCGAGGCGGCTCGAAAGCTGGCCGAATACACGCCCCGATTGATGGAAGTGTTCGCAGACCTGGCGATGAAATTCGATACCAACATCATCGCCGGATCGCACTTCATCGTCGAAGACGATCGTCTCTACAACGTCGCCTTTTTGTTCCATCGCGACGGTCGCATCGACAAGCAATACAAACTGCACATCACGCCCAGCGAACGCTCGTGGTGGGGCGTGGAAGGCGGGCCGTCGATGGACGTGTTCGATACCGATTGCGGCAAAGTTTCGATCCAAGTTTGCTACGACTGCGAATTCCCAGAACTCGGTCGCTTGGCGGCGGGCCAAGGGGCGGACATCATCTTCGTCCCTTACAATACCGAGAGCCGACACGGCTATCTTCGCGTCCGCGCCTGTGCCCAAGCCCGCTGCATCGAAAATGACGTTTACGTGGCCATCGCCGGCTGCACCGGGAACTTACCCTTCGTCGAAAACGCCGACGTGCACTATGCCCAATCGGCGATCTTGACGCCATGCGATGTCACCTTCGCCCGCGACGGGATCGGCGCCGAAGCGAGTCCGAACATTGAAACCGTCATCATCCACGACGTCGACTTGGAACTGCTGCGACGCCACCGTGAACGCGGCAGTGTCACCAACTGGAAAGATCGCCGCACCGATCTCTACGACGTGACCCAAAAGTGAGCAGGCCGCTCGCACTGGCGCAAGCGGCCTGTCGATTTAAGCCCGCACGCGTTAGCAAGGGGCCACGCGGCGCCCCTCGCTCACGCGTCGGCCTGGCATGATCACGTTGATTTCGGAACATCGACTAAATCGACAGGCCGCAAGCCCAATACCGCTAAGTTAAGCGTGGCTTCCTCATGTCGGGGCCCGTAGGCTCGCGCCATACGGCTGATCATCGATTGAAACCAGCCGGTTCGTGCCAGAGTCCGGGATCTCCGTTTGTCTAAGCTTGGCGGTATCGGCCGGTCGCGAACTTCTCCATGTCGTTCCGCCCACGCATTCACGCAGGGGCGGTCGCGGGCGTTGAGGCCGTCGCGGACGCGTCGCAGGCCAACGCTTCACAGAGTGATCGACAGGCCACGTAACCGACCGAGACGGGGTACTTTGCCGCCAGCGCACTGGCTTGGTCGAACAATTGGATCGCAACGGCGAGATCCCCCGACTCGACCGCGTGCAAGGCCGAACGGGCGTACTCCGCCGCCGTCCGCGCGTCGCTTTCGACCACGGCCAGCCATTCGGCGGCCTGCCGCCAACACTGTGATTCCTCGCCCCGCGTGGCCCTGGCCGCCACCCATGCCTGCCGCGACAACAACCCGCGCAAATTCAGTCGATAGGATCCGAACTCGGTGTCCCAGCAACACCCCACCCAGCTTTCTTGAGCAAGTCGTACGAGTGCACCGAGTTGTGTTGACATCATGGTTGTTCGCGAAAAAGGCAAGGAGCGGATGATGGGAGTGGTCCTGTTCGGCTAAGTTAAACGGTCGCACGTCCCGCACTCTCCGGTACGCAGCTTGCATGACCTGACGCAAATGATGTTCCCATTGAGGTGCCAAATCTTTTGCCACAGGGGCTGCGGTGGTGCATCCACTCCCTTTGTTTTCAATACCCATTGGTGAAAGCCCTGATCCGCCGAAACGCTTTCCCGATGGTTTGCAGCGCCGCGGTCGTGTTGACCGTCGGCTCGTTCGTGATCGCTTACCGGGCGATGAGCGATCTGCCCGTTGCCAATCAACGCATTTCACTCGCCCAAGTCCGGCTCCAACAGCTCGGTTCGTTGCGTGCCAACCTGGCCGCCGCCACGTCTCGCGTCCGTGTTCTCAAGATGGGCGGAGACGATCAAGACCGGCTGGAATTGGCCGAAGCGATTGCCCGCTGCGACCAGCTGCTCGGCGAGTTACAGACCGCAGACCAACCCAATGCCCCGTCGTTGCTGGGCCGAATTCACGACGACGTCGGTGACTTTCTGGAACTGCTGCGATCGGCGAATGTCGCGCGAGGTTCGGTCAGTGACGACCAACTGCTGCAACTGCGTCAGGAATCAAAATCGCTGCGGTCGCGTCTGGAGTCACTCGAAGAATTACTCCGCGGCCAATTCGACGAACTTCGCGGCGTTCTCGATTCGAAACGCCAGGGTGCCCTTTCCGCGTTGGTCGCCGGCCACGCGGTCATGCTGGCCGCACTGGCGTTGTTGTACACCGCGCGACGTTCGGAACATCACCGCCGCTTGGCCGCCGACAGCAAGACCGCCGAAGCCGATCAGCGATTCGAACTGTTGTTCCAGAGCAGTGGAGACGGGATCATCGTGACCGACGAATTGGGGCGGATCGAGGTGGTCAATGTCGCGATGGCGGAAATGCTGGGCGTTTCCGCCGACGACCTGCCCGGACAAGTGCTGACGCGATTTTTCGAAACGACCGTGATCGATGAATGGCTTGCCAACCGGCTCGACGACCCAAGCCAACACCCGCTGCTCCTGCGACGGGTCAAAGTCAAACGCACCGACGGGGAATCACTGCTGGCGGAAATCTCGGTCAAACCACGCACCGATTTCGGAATCGAGCGTCTGGCGATTTCCGTGCGTGATGTCTCCGACCAACAGGCTTCGCGGCTCAGGCTGAAACAGCACGAGGCCTTGCTGGCCGAGATTCCCGATCCGATTCATGTGCTCGACGCCGCCGGACGCGTCATCTACTGGAATCGCGGTGCACGACAACTCTATGGCTACGAAGCCTCCGAGGTGATCGGGCATACGGCAGCCGATCTACTGCAAATCGTTGCCCCCAATGATCATTCCGCGAACGTCCACGGCAGCGACTACGACACCGCATCCCGCTGGTCGGGTGAACTGCGCGCGACGGCGAAAGACGGAACACGACTCCGGATCGAACGACGACGGACGCGACTGTTTGACGACGGCGAATCGATCGGCGATGTCATCTTCGACCTCGATCTGGTCGCCCGCACGAAGCTGCAACAGGTCGAGCGGCGTCGCCAGCGGCTCGAATCGCTCGGCGCCTTGGCCGGCGGAATCGCGCACGATTTGAACAACCTGCTGACGCCGATTCTGATGAGCGGGAAAATGCTGCAACGGGACAATCCCAACGTCGATCGCGGCGGGCTGGTGGAAACCATCGTGATCGGCGCCTCACGCGGCGCCGATCTGATCTCGCAACTGCTGACCTTCGCCCGCGGCGGTGACGGCGTCCACCAGCCGATTCGCCTGCAGTCGTTCCTGCCCGAAATCGTGGCCATCATCCAACGCACCCTCCCGGCCGGCATTCAGTTGCAATTGGCGATCGAACCGGACTTGCCCGACATCAGCGGTGACGAAACCGAAGTCAGTCAGGTCGTGATGAATCTGGCCATCAACGCCCGCGATGCGATGTCCGAGACCGGCGTGTTGGGAATCGAAGCATCGTTGATGACGCTGGTCACCGAACGCTCGTTCTCCTACACCACGCTTCAGCCCGGTGACTACGTCGTCATCAGCGTCTCGGACACCGGCACCGGCATTCCGGTGGGCATCCGGGATCGAATTTTCGACCCGTTCTTCTCGACCAAGCCACGTGGCCAGGGCACCGGTCTGGGGCTGAGCACTTCGATCGGGATTGTCAAAGGCCACAACGGGGCGATCGGACTGCAGTCGATCGTCGGCAAGGGAACGACGGTCTCGGTGATCCTGCCGGTCCTGCCGACCCAAGAAGCGTCGGAAACGTCCCCCGCTGACGCTCGGCTCGCCTGATGCGCCGCGTGTTCTCAAACCGGATGGCTCTTGCCTGTGCCGCGAGATTGCCTGATTGGCGGGCCTGCATGCTTGGCGGTGTTAGCCTGCACGACAGGGCTTGGATCGCGTCGCACACCTGCCATACTGGATCCCACCTCATCCCCTCCACCATGCCGACTCGTTCATGACGAATTCTCAAACCCTGCTGGTCATTGACGACGACCCGTTGATTCTCCAATGCATGCGATTGTGTCTGCCCGAACCGGATTATCACGTGGTGACGGCAGAATCGGCCCAACAGGCGATTTCCGCGTTTCGCAGCGGACAGCCCGATGCGGTGCTGCTCGATATCCAGCTTCCCGACCAGTCCGGCCTGGCACTGATTCACGAAATCCGCGAACTCGATGGCCGCGTTCCGGTGATCCTGATGACCGGCCATGGCACCTCGGAAACGGCAATCGCGGCGATGAGCGGTGGTGCCTTCGACTACGTGACCAAACCGTTCGAGCCCGATGAGATTCTGCCCGTCATCGATGCGGCGCTGGAAACCAGCCGCATGGCGCGCAAGCCCGCGATCCTGCCGTCGGAAAAGGAACGCTTGTCGTCGGAAAAACCCAGCGACCAAATGATGGGCGAGTGCCCCGAGATGGTCGAAGTGTTTCGCTCCATCGGGCGGGTCGCCTCGCGCGACACCGCCGTCTTGATCTTGGGCGAAACCGGCACCGGCAAAGAAGTGGTTGCCCGGGCGCTCTACCAACACAGCTCGCGACACAACCATGTGTTCCACGCGATCAACTGCGCGGCGATCCCCGAGGCGTTGCTGGAAAGTGAATTGTTCGGCCACGAAAAAGGCGCGTTCACCGGGGCGGAGCAGCGACGCATCGGAAAATTCGAGATCTGTAACGGCGGCACATTGTTTCTAGACGAAATCGGTGACATGACGCCGGTGATGCAAACCAAATTGCTGCGTGTGTTGCAGGAAAAGGAGTTCGAGCGCGTCGGCGGTAGCAAAACCATCAAAACCGATGTGCGAATCATCGCGGCGACCAACCGCGATCTCGACTCCGCGATGGCCGACGGATCGTTCCGCAGCGACCTGTTTTATCGCTTGAACGAATTCACGATCTCGTTGCCCCCGCTTCGCGAACGCGGCCAAGATCTTCCCAAGATGGCGGAACACTTTTTCCATCTGTTTTCGCGTCAGCTGAAAAAGGACTTCGTGTCCATCGCACCGGAAACGATGCAACGTCTGCTGGCCCACGATTGGCCCGGAAACGTTCGCGAACTGCAAGGCATCATCAAGCAGACGTTACTCAAGGCCAGTGGCCCGGTGATCTTGCCGGCCTTCTTGCCGAGCGGGTTCGGCGCCGCATCGCCCTCCTTAAGCTCCGCCCCCGCCGAGACGGCGTCCCAGGACTGGCAGGACGGACTGGCCAAGGAGATCCGCAGGCGATTTGCCGAGGGCTCGTTCACGATCGGCAATGACATTCACGACGACGTCGATCGCATCCTGATCGCCGAAGTCATGAAGTCGAGTGGCAACAACATCAGCGAAGCCAGCAATCGTCTCGGCATCAGCCGTCCGACGCTGCGGAGCCGAATCAATCATCTGCGGATCGACGTCAGCTGATCGCGTCGCGCTCCATCGACGAGATCGTTGGTCGTTGTCGCGTTTCGCGTTTCGCGTTTCAAAAACACCGTGAAAGACCGGAGGGCTCGCGCCCTACCGCTCACAAAAACACCCCGCTTGGCGTCAAAGTAGATGGCACTGGACACCAGCGTGCTGCTGCGAGAGAAAGCAGGCGTGCCAAGACAAGCTTGGCACGCCCCTGGGATGGGGACCTACCTGTGACCATCAAGGCCGAACCTCCTGGCCAACCAGTAGCTCCATACCAGTTTGTCGCTATCGGAGGCATCGTCGCGTTTCGGTCCGCAAACGATGCCTGAAGACGCATTAAAGATCCAGGTGTTGGACGATTTCGCGTTTGGCGATCAACCGGGTGCCTCGTTTGCGTTCGACGCCGCAGACGTCCAGCCAACGATCGCGAAGCAGGTTTGAGACCTTGTCGATCGCGGCGGCGCTTTCGCCCACGTTGGGAATTTTCCCGCCGGCACGGTGGGCGTGGCCGCCGGAACCTCCCAGACCTTTCATGGTCTCTCGAATCATCTCCGCCGCGTTGTCTTCAGCATATTGTGTCCGCGCCGAAACCAGCAAGTCCCCCGCGATCACGGCTCCGCACATCACCCGGCTGACCGAATCACCCCGGATCAACAAATCCGCGATCTCGCCGACGATCTCGACGCCATCGGCTCGGGGCAAGAAGCACATCGCCACCTCGTCGTACAGAAAGGTGTTTTGCAGCGCCAGCAGCAGATCCCCGTAATACGATCGCTGCAGCGGTGCATTGTGAATCTCGGCCAACAACTCGGGTTCGCCGTATTCCATCAACCAGGGCAAGATCAATCGGTCCAGCGACGAATAATGCGATTCGTAGGCGCAGGTCTCGGTGCTGATCGCATACAGCATGGCGGTGGCCAACTTCGCTCCCGGGCTGATCTGTTGCTCGCGCAGGTAGCTGGCGATGATCGACGCCGACGCGGCGACCTCCACGCGAATGTCGCTAAACGGCGTTTTGATGCTGCGTCGATCGGCAATGTGATGATCGATGATCGCGAAGGGCTTGACCCCCTGACGGGTCAAAACGTGGTTGGAGGCTTCCGCCCCACAATCCACCAGAATCGCCGCGGTGCGATCATCGAATTCAAAGTCGTCCACCAATTCGATCGGCGGTTCCAATAGATCCACCATGTGCCGGTTCTCGGCACGGACGATGGCACCCCCGCCGATCACCCGTGTCGGCAGCCCCACCGTTTCGTCGATCAAGACTTTCAGCCCCCAACCCGAGGCGATCGCATCGGGATCGGGATTGTCATGCATCACGACGACGACCTCGTCACAATCGCTGAGACTCTCTAATAGCCGTGTGGAGACGGATTTCGCATTCAATTGCGTTGCCTTCATAACTCCGTCGCTCGCATCACACCCAGACCCTCGATTCAAACCAAGGAAACACCGACCCTGGTTGCTATCCTATCCGCGGCCAACACCGCTATAAAGGTTGAGAATCCTGATTCGGCAAAGTTCGAGCGTCCCTGGCGTCAAACGGGGCCGGTTAGGCAACGCGGCCCCCCGGAAGCGGGCAGGAATGGACCACAGCCCCTCTGGTTGAACATGATTGAATCGATTTTCTTGACCTTAGACGAATTGCGGCAGACCTTCCGCATTGTCGACGCGATCGACATCGTGCTGGTTTCGGCGTTCCTTTACGCATCGCTGCTGTGGTTTCGCCAGACGGCGTCGCGGGGGGTCCTGGTCGGGCTGGCGGGGCTCGCGTGGGTGTATTTTCTCGCTCGCAGCCTGGACATGTACCTGACGTCACTGGCCTTTCACACCACCTTTGCCGTCCTGTTGTTCATCTTGGTCGTGGTGTTCCAGGAAGACCTGCGTCGGCTGCTCGAACGGGTGGCTTCCTTCCAGTCCGTTCCATTTGAGCACGGCGGCCCGAGTGGGGTGCAGATCGACTCCCTGGTAGAAGTGGTCTTTCGCATGGCGTCTTCGAAGACCGGCGCCCTGATCGTCCTGAAGCGAAAGGAATCACTTGAACGTCAGCTGCATGGAGGCATCCCTCTGGACGGCAAGTTCAGTGTCCCACTGATCTACAGCATCTTCGATTCGAGCACGCCGGGACACGACGGTGCGATCGTGATCGATCGTGACCAAATCAAACAGTACGCCGCCCATCTTCCGATCTCTCCCAACACCAACAAGCTCGGCGGCCGCGGCACGCGGCACAGCGCGGCACTGGGGCTTTCGGAACGTTCCGATGCAGTCACCATCGTGGTGTCCGAAGAGCGCGGCAGCGTTTGTGTGGCTCAAGCGGGGACGTTGAAGGAGATGCCGACTCCCGGCGACCTCCAGTCTTTTCTCGACGCCAACTTTGCCTCGGGTCTCGCTGATTCGCGGCCACCGCTCTGGAAACAAATCCTGGTCGACCACGCGGGTCTGAAAGTCTTGTCATTGATCGTCGCCGTCGCCGCCTGGTTCGTACTCGCCTACGATCCTCACACGGTGCAACGCACCTTCATCGTGCCGGTCGAGTACAGGAACGTGGCCAAACAGTTGGAAATTGACGCCTCGGCGCCGAATGAATGCCGCGTGACCCTTTCGGGTTCGGACCGCGATTTTCGCTTTCTCGATCCGGCCAGCCTGAAAGTTTCACTGGACCTGAGTAACTCCCAGGCCGGTTATCACGAGATTCTTCTCAGTGAGCAAAACATTCAGCTGCCGGCGAATCTGTTTCCCTATCGCATCGACCCCCGAGTCGTGCTGTTGAAGATGAATGTGAAATTGCCGGAACCGACAGCGGCCGAACCGAGCAGCGTTCCCAAATAACGTTGCACACGCCGCACGCGGGCAACGCTTCAAACGATCCACGACCTGAACAGCCGATGGCGCTGGTGGAAAAGGTTTTTCCGACGCGGCGCAGTTTCTTTTCCACGGCGTGGCGTTGGCGGCGCGGGGCCACCCCCGGAAGTCCCGTCGGAATGAAACCAGGATCGACGCGCGAGCCTGTGCTTTGGGATCGAGCGACTCGAAGCCTCTCCCGCGTCTTGCCCGGACAACCAGATTGGCACGAAAAATGCATTCAAACGATGCGATCGACCCAGTGTGGGTCACCAACCGAATCGTTTGCTCCTGCGAGGAAACTGCAATGGCCAACCGTGGCAAAAACCAAAAGAAACCCAAGGGCTTCAACAAGAAAGTAGCGCCCGTCGTCGCCCCGACCACGAACAACAAAGGTAAGTCGGCGGCTTCCTCGCGCGGCAAGAAACGATAAGTCGATCGCGGCAATCCTGACGCGTGCCAAGGCATCCTCGATCATCGCCCCACCACGCTTTATCATAGCGACCCGCAAAGTTTTATTTCGGCTTTGCGGGTCGCGTCGTTTCCGCTTCGGTGAAGATGGTTCACCCGAAAGGCCCATAGATTCACCCGGAGTTTGCTTGTGGTCGGTGTAATTTCACTATTGGTGACACTCACGCTGTCGATGATCGTCACGCGGGTGGCCGCGATGGCGTTGATGTTCACCGGGCTGTCACGCGAGGCGGCGAAATTCCAGGCCCGATCGGCGTTCACCGGATCGGGTTTCACCACCCAGGAATCGGAAATGGTGGTCACCCACCCCGTGCGGCGGCAGATCGTGATGCTGTTGATGCTGCTGGGCAACGTCGGGATTGCCACCGTCGCCGCGACCGTGATGGTGTCGGTGATGAGCACGTCGAACTCCACCTGGCAAACCCAGGTCCTGTTGTTCACGATCCTGATCGGCGGCATCACGTTCTTGTGGGTTTTCTTTTCCAGTCGCTGGGTCGAGCGGCACATGAACCGCGTCATCGCCTGGCTGCTCAAAACGTTCACCGATCTCGACGTTCGCGACTACGTCAGCCTGCTGGAACTCTCACGCGGCTACGCGGTGACCGAAATGCTGGTCGAACCACGTGACTGGATGGCCGGCAAATCGCTCGCGTCGCTGCGACTGAGCGACGAAGGGATTTTGGTGCTGAGCATTCGCCGTGAAGGCGGCATTTTCCAAGGCACGCCGCGGGGCGACGACCTGGTCCAGCCCGGCGATGTGCTGATCCTTTATGGTGATCTGGACGACGTCGAACGACTGGATAAACGCCGGGCCGGATTCAAGGGTGACCAGGAACACGCCATGTCGGTCGAACAACAAGAGGAATTCGAAGCCGAACAGCGAGAATTGCTGCAAGCTCTCGAAGCCAAACAGGCATTGGAGTCGGAGATTCTTGAAAAGGCCGAGAAGCTTGATGCGTAAGTGTTGGTGTGCAGGCTTGAGCCCAATACCGCTAAGTTAAGCGTCGTTTCTTCAGATGAGGGCCCGTAGGCTCGCGCCAAACGGCTGATATTCGTTTGACATCAGCCGGTTCGCGCCAGCGTCCGGTCCCCCTCATTCATGTTAACTTAGCGGTGTTGGGCTTTAGC
>NZ_JANZKV010000141.1 GCF_025060895.1 Stieleria sedimenti
GCGCAGCGCCACCTCCGGGACGCGCGTCCCCACCCCCCCTCGACCCCGGACGGGGTCGCAGCGAATCAATCCGACGTCGGTGCCGCAGTCCGCGTTTGCAAAAGAGTTGATCGGGCGGCTCGTCCCCTCGGGGAAGCAGGCCAACTTCGAGGGCTCTGGCGTGATTTGCTTCGACACCCTTCGGGGTCGTGTCAGCCGGGGGCCGGATGTCCGGAGGTGTCGCTGCGCTCACCTCCGGCTACTGGCTTTGACCCCGCCGGGGTCATGCCGCGTACATCGGCGTTGAAGCTGTTAACGGAACGGCGCGAGCCGTCCGGCCTCGGTGTGACGCAAGCCTAAGAGACCGGAGGGCTCGGGCCCTGCCGCCAACCAAAAGAACTCGTTTGTTGTCACCGCCGAGTGCCAGCGAACCGAGTATCCACGTCGGCGTTTGCTGCGTGGTAAACTGCCGCCGAGTTTTTTCCCCGACGAAATGCTGAGGTCGCCGAACGAATGCCTGCCAGCCGTATCCGTTTTCTTCGTGCAAGGGTCATTGCCAGCACACTCGCTCTCGTATTACCGGGACTTCATCCGGCAACCAAAGTCTGCGGCCAAGACCCGGCGCCGATCGATTTGGTGCTACGCAATGGCATCTTGCACCTCGGTGATGGCAGCCCTCCTACGACAGGTGACGTCGCGATATCCGGTGACAAAATCGTGGCCGTCGGCGAGATTGATCCGGGCCGTTCGCCGATCCGCGAAATCGACTGCACCGGTCTGATCATCTGCCCCGGTTTCATTGACCTGCACAATCACAGCGACGGCGAGATTCAGGAGAAGGAAACGGCGTCGGGCATGAACTATCTGACGCAAGGTTGCACGACCCTGGTCACCGGCAACTGCGGCAGTGGTCCGGTCGACGTCGGCCGGTATTACGATGAAATCGACGAGCGAGGTGCCGGTCCGAACATCATGCACTTGTTGCCCCAGGGCAGCCTGCGTCGCAAGGTCATCGGTAGCGAACAACGCAGCGCAACCGCCGACGAGCTGCAAGAAATGCGCCGGTTGGCCGAACAGGCGATGACTGACGGAGCGTGGGGAATGTCGACCGGGCTGATCTATGTCCCCAGCTCGTACGCTGATACCGACGAACTGGTCGCGATTGCCGAAGTGGTCGCCGAGCACGACGGAATCTACGCCAGCCACATCCGCAACGAGGGCACGGGATTGCTCGATTCGGTGACCGAAGCCTTGGAGATCGGCAGCAGGGCGAAACTTCCCGTCCACATCTCGCACTTTAAATCCTCCGGCCAAGACTCCTGGGGACTGGTCCGCAGGGCCGTCGAACAAATCAACAAGCGACGCGGCGAAGGGCAAGTCATCACCGCCGATCAGTACCCCTACACCGCATCGAGCACGTCGCTCGGTGCGACCTGCATCCCCGCTTGGGCACGCGCCGGAGGACGCAAAGAGATGATCGCGCGGATCGACAAGGCCGATGAGCAAACCAAGCGGATCATCAACGCCATCGGCAAGAAACTTGAAATCACCGACAACGGGCATCGCATTCAAATCGCCTCCTATGCGGTCCAACCGGACTGGGCAGGACGCCGACTAGACGAAATCGCCGCCGAGCAAGGTGTCGACACACTGGATCTGGTCCTGCAGATCGAGCGCAGCGGCGGCGCGTCGGTCGTCAACCACAGCATCAATGAGAGCGACGTGCGGTTCGTGATGCAGCAACCCTGGGTCGCGACGGCGTCGGACGGTTCGGCGAAGTTGCCGTCGGGCTCGGTGCCGCATCCTCGCAACTACGGCACCTTCCCACGACGAATCGGCTACTACGCCCATCGTGAAAAGGTCATTCCCCTGGAACAGGCGATCTACAGTGCGACCGGATTGCCGGCGGAGATTTTGGAAGTCCAGGATCGAGGATTTCTTCGTGTCGGGTACGCCGCGGATATCGCCGTCATCGATCTGGACGCCTTTATCGATCGGTCCACCTTCGTCAATCCGCATCAGTACAGCGATGGGTTGGTGCACTTGTGGGTCAATGGCAGACCGGCGATCGCTGATGGCAGGGCGACAGGCGGCTTGGCCGGCCGCGCGATCCGCAAGAGCATCGATGACCAATAAACCTCAATCACGATCAACCATGAATTCCCCGACTTCCGCTTCCCGATCTGCCGCTGGTCCGTCAGCCCGGCAGTGCCTCTGGCGTTTTTTTGATCTGGCCGTTCTGGCCGTCCTGCCTTGTGTCGGCTTGGTCGCCCAGGACAAACTTTCGGATGACTTGGCCGGACGCATCACGCCACTGATCAGCGACTACCAGGGTGATGTGGGAGTCGGAATCAAGAATTTGTCCGGCGACGGAGAATTTTGGTACCGCCGCGATCAGCCGATGGCAACGGCCAGTCTGATCAAGTTGCCGCTGCTGGTCGCAACGTACCAACAAATTGATTCGGCGACCTTGGATCCCGCCCAATTGATCGAGTTGACGCGCGAGGACAAAGTGCCCGGCTCGGGGATCTTGACCCGACATTTCAGCCCGGGATTGAAGCTTCCGCTGATCGATGCGATTCGGTTGATGATCCGTTACAGCGACAACACGGCGACCAACTTGGTGATCGACCAGGTGGGGCTGCCGACGACCACTGAATCGATGAAATCGCTCGGGCTGCTTCACACGCAACTTCATGCCAAGGTCTATCGCCGCGACACGTCGATCGCTCCGAAGCGTAGCCAACGGTACGGGCTGGGCAGCACCTCGGCCGCCGACATGATCACCTTGCTGGAAGGAATTCATACGCATCAAGTCGCCAGCAAGTCATCTTGCGAGGCCATGATCGCACATCTGTTGAGCTGTGATGACCAGGTCAAATTGCCGGCGGGACTGCCATCGGGAACCAAAATCGCGCACAAAACCGGCGGCGTCTCCTCGGTTCGTACCGACGCGGGGATCATCTATGGTCCCGGTAAAGACCAAGCGTTTGCCATTTGTGTGTTGACCGAGAACAACAAGGATCGCGGTTGGTCGGCCGACAGCGCGCCGCATCGATTGATCGCCGACATCGGCCGCGCCGCCTACCAAGCCTTTTACGGAAACGACGACTCCGCCGACTCGGCCGAATCCACGCGGCTCAAACTGGGGGCCCACGGTGACTTGGTCGAGTCGCTGCAACGCACCCTGAACGCACGGATGACGCCGTCGCCCGGACTGTCGATCGATGGCGACTTTGGACCGATGACCGAAGCGGCCGTGATGCGTTTTCAGGAATCGAAGCAACTGCGATCGACCGGCATTGTCAACGAAGAAACATTTGCGGCACTGGGGACGTTGATCGATCAAGACGAAGCGGTCCCTGAGCCCGCGACGTTGAATTCTCAGTGGCCCGAAAAGGAACCCGCCGATCCACTCCAAGACGCTCCGTTCGTCACCGCCAAAGCGTGGGCGATCGTCGACGCGGCTAGCGGCGCGCTGATCGCCGGCCATCATGAAAACGACCCGCGACCGATGGCCAGTACCACCAAGCTGATGACCGCCATGGTGATTAGTGAATTGGCCAAACATGATCCGGGCATCTGGAGCCAAACGGTCACGTTTTCCAAACGCGCTGACGACACGATCGGTTCAAGCACGCGGCTCGGTGTCGGCGAGTCGCTGACCGTCGAGCAACTAATGTATGGGCTGTTGTTGCCCTCGGGGAACGATGCCAGTGTTGCCTTTGCCGAACACTTCGGGGCTCAGCGTGAATTGCTCGCCACCGCGTTTCCCGAGGCAACGTGGACGGCAACCGCGGCCTACGATCGCTTCATCGAAGCGATGAACGTGTTGGCGGAGCGCCATGATCTGCAACACACGACGTTTGTCAATCCGCATGGCTTGACCGAACCGGGACACCAGGCCAGCGCGAGTGATCTGGCCAAACTGGCTGTCGCGGCGAGTTCACGTGAGAAAATCATGCGTGTCGTCGCGACTCCGCAATACGGCTGCGTCGTAACCGGTCCCGGCGGCTATCAACGTAACGTCGCGTGGTACAACACCAACCGACTCCTGAAAATCAACGGCTACGAAGGCGTCAAGACCGGTACCACCGGTGCTGCGGGCGCGTGCTTGATTGCCAAGGGAACACGCGATGGACAGTCGCGGATCGTCGTGGTCCTCGGGTCGACCTCCTCGGATGCCCGCTACAGCGATACGCGCAACCTGTTTCGTTGGGTCTGGAATCGCTATCTTTCGGGCCAGGCGGACACGGACCGCCGGTAGCAGACATCAGCAAGTCGCTCGAAAACCGGCCAACCGCGCGACGCGGGAGCGCGTGTTGCGACCCGAACGCTGCCGTCGACCGATTCCCTATTTACCTGAATCAATCCCTTGAACGATCATCCCTACGGCTGGTTCAGCTTACTGCCCCCGCTGGTCGCCATCGTGCTGGCGATGGTGACCAAGCGGGCCGCGTTGTCGCTGTTGATGGGCATTTTTTGCGGCGCGTTGATCACCAACGGCGGTGACCCGATCGGGGCATTGGTCGATTTTTGCGAAGTCCATTTGTGGCCGACTCTGGCCGACCCCGGAAAGCTGCGAATCTTTTCCTTTACCCTGCTGATGGGGGCGATGATCGGCGTGATCAGTCGCAGCGGCGGGATGCTGGGGCTGATCCAATTAATTTCCCCGATCGCCAAAACACGGCGGGGCGGACAACTGACGACGTGGATGCTGGGATTGATCGTCTTCTTTGACGATTACTCCAATACCGTCTTGTTGGGCGGCACCCTGCGACCGCTTTGTGACCGGCTGAAAATCTCACGGCAAAAACTCGCTTACATCGTCGATTCCACGGCGGCACCGATGGCCAGTTTGGCGCTGCTGTCGACCTGGATCGCCGTCGAGATCGATTACATCGCCGAAGGACTCGGTGACATCGAAGGGGCAAACGTATCGCGCGCGATGGAATTGTTCATCGCCAGCGTGCCGTATCGCTTTTACGCCATTCTGGCGCTCGCCATGGTGCCGATCCTGGCGCTGATGGGACGAGATTTCGGTCCGATGCTGCGGGCCGAAAAAGCAGTGGTTGCCGGATCAGATCAGCGGCTGGACGATCCCGGTTCGATCGCCGACCCGTTGACCGAACCGACCGCGGCGGCGTCCTGGCGTGTCGCGGTCGTTCCGATCGCGGTGACGTTGGCCGTCGTGATCGCGTTGCTGTACACGACAGGAACCGCTTCGCTGCGGTCGGGTTCATCGGAGCCCGCCGGTGATACGCCGCCGCTGCGAGATATTCTCGGTGCCGCCGACTCGAGTCTGGCCCTGCAATACGGTGCGCTGTTGGGTCTGGCAACGATCGCAGTGATTTGTCTGACCCGAAAACTGCTGACGTTGCAGCAGGTCCGCGAAGCCAGCTGGGGAGGCATGAAAATCGTCCTGCCTGCGATCGTGATCCTCTGGACCGCTTCGGCGCTGTCACGGTTGACCGGTGGCAAGTCCGTGGATGGGCAATCCGGCACGTCGTTCGAATTCCAAGACCATCGGCTGTACACGGGGCAGTTCGTCGCCGAAACGATTTTGTCCGGGGCCAGGGTTTCTCCGCAGCAAGACTCGGCGACCCCGCGATCCCATTCGGTACCGATGGTGGTTCGCCTGCTACCCACGATCGTGTTTTTGTTGGCCGCGGTGCTGTCGTTTTCCACCGGCACCAGTTTCGGCACCATGGGGTTGCTGATGCCGATGACACTGACGCTGACCGCTCCGCTGATCGGATTGCTGCCGCCGGACGCTTCGACAACCGATGCGTTGACCCATCCGTTGATGTTGGCGACGATCGCCAGCGTGCTCTCCGGTGCCGTGTTCGGCGATCACTGTTCACCGATCTCCGACACCACCATCCTGTCCTCCCAGGCCTGTGGCTGCGACCACATGGAACACGTGTTGACGCAAATGCCTTACGCGGTCACCGCGGGTACGATCGCGATCGTCGCCGGGACCCTGCCGATCGGTTGGGGCATCAGTTGGGGGTGGCTGATCATGATCCAAGCGATGTTGCTGGTCGGTGTGGTGGCGATCATGGGGAAGCGGACGCCCAATGGCGCGGATGATTGAGTTTCCATTGCGTTTTCCCTGACGTCGCCACCTTCGCCAGCGGGTGGATTTCCCCTGTTCACTGTCTGCGTTCTGGCGACCGCAGCGACATCGAAGCGACCCGTGATTTCGAATCCCCCCCCGAACGAAGCCTGGCGCGGCAGACTATTGATCGTCTTGGCGGCGGTGATGTGGAGCATGAGTGGCTTTTTTGCCAAGGCGCCTTGGTTTGATGGCTGGCCGCCGGAGTCTCGGGGCGTGTTGCTGGCGTTCTTTCGCAGCCTGTTTGCGTTGGTCATTCTGGTACCGTTGATTCGTCGCCCGGAATTTCGGCCAGCGATGATCCCAATGACGGTCTGCTTCGCGCTGATGGTCTGGTCGTTTATGTCGGCCATGGTGTACATCCCGGCGGCCAGCGTGATCTGGCTGCAATACCTCTCCCCCGCCTGGGTCATGCTCGGCGCGGTGACGATTCTCAAGGATCGCGTGCGCGTCGCCGACGTCCGCATGTTCTTGTTCTGCATTGCCGGTGTCGCGTTGATTCTCGCCATGGAACTCCGCAGCGGAGGGAACTTGCCGGCAACAGCCCTGGCCGTCCTGTCGGGAATCACGTTCGCCGGCGTAGTCCTGACGATACGATCGATGAGCGACGTGGATTCGGCGTGGTTGATCACGCTCAATCATGCCGCGACCGTCTTGCTGTTGCTTCCCTGGGCCTGGTCCAGCCACCAAACGATTCAGGTTTCCGCGTATGTCGCACTGGGCGCGTTCGGCGTGATTCAGATGTCGATCCCGTACATCGTGTTCGCCCGTGGACTACGCCGGGTCAACAGCGCCGAGGCCTCAATGCTGATCTTGATCGAACCGATCCTGGTACCGATCTGGGTCTACCTTGCTTGGCGCCACCATCCCTCCTATGACGCGCCTCAGTGGTGGACGCTTGTCGGGGGCGGTTTAATTTTTGTCGGCTTGGTGCAGCGTTATCTGCCCGCGGTGATACGCAACACCAAGCGGCGGTTTTTGTAAGGCGACGCTGTGACGTCGCGGGACAGACGACCGCGGGGCGTCACCGGTTCGGCCCGACCGTTTGTTTGTCGCTGCGATGCGACCGCGTGTTGTGCCGAACCGAGTTCGCTTCGCGGGCCGCGGCTGGGGCCGCAACACCACTGCCGGCCAGATCAAAGACGTGTTGCGTTTCTTTAGCGCGAGCCATCGCGTCCTCATGGCTGCGACCGGCCTCGCGTTGCATGCCGTAAACCCCAGCGCCGATGGTGTTCTTGCTCATCCATTCGATCTCCGCAAGCATCTTTCGCCGCCGTTCTCGTTGCAGACGCTCGGTTTCTTGCTGGTACCGCCACTGATGCGAGCTCCGGTTCGCGCTGTCGATGTCGTTCTTGTAGCGTTTAAACACCTCCTCTTCGTGACGCAATTTGTCCGCCGGATCGCGGTAACACGGCATGAACAACAACGCATCGGCGACATGACCGGGAATGGTCAGATTTCGTTCCTTGAGAATACGCTCCATGACCGCGTAGCGTTTCTTCAAACGCGAGATCTCACGTTCGGTTTGCCGCAATTCCTTTTTCGCCGCGACGCGTCCGGCGGGGGCCTTTTGCTGGGCTTGGCGTTTGAGCTGCTTGGCATCGTTTTCACTCGCCGGTTTGGGCGGCGGAGTCGCCTTGGCTCTTTTGCGCAACGGCGGCGGAATGTAGCCCAGTGGAAACGGACCGTTGGGTCGGCGAACGGGCTCCCCGTTGATCTGCTTGATCGTCCGTGTCAGAGCGCGATGGACGCTTTGCGGAGTTCGACCATACTCATTCCACCACGCGTTGAACGTGACATCCACTTGTGCTTGCGTCAAAAACGTTGACATCGGATTCCCCCACTTGATTCGTCGGCCTGAAAACTCTCCCCTTGTTCATGCGTCCCTCGCATCCTGGTTCAGGCCGCAGGCTCTGCCCGTCAAGGCGCCCCATTTGGCAGAAATCACGACTCCATCTTCTCGCATCGACGATCCCAAAGCAAATTTTTTGGTCGCGATTGGCGAAATCGGCTGTCACGTCTTGATGGCCGACAGTGCCGTCGGCTGACTGACGAGCACTAATAGCCGCGAATTGATGCAAACGTTGGCCGTGTGTTAGACTGACCCGGGTTCGCATGACGGTCAGCGATGGACTCGACCTCGCTCCGGCCACCCCACCATTTCCCGAAACACACGCACCAAATCATGAAATATTTCGCCTACGGCTCGAACTGCAACGAGGCGATCATGGAAAAGAAGGGGGTCGCGTTCACGAGCGCCGAGCCGGCGGTGCTGAAGGGCTATCGATTGCTGTTCAACAAAATGGCGTTGCGGGAGGCGCTGCCGTCCGGAATCGGATTCGCCAACATCAACGAAGACCCGGCCGGCGAAGTCGAAGGCATTCTCTACGAGATTGCGGATGATCATTTGGGGCGTTTGGATGAATCCGAACGCTATCCCGATCACTACGGACGGATCGAAGTCACCGTGTCGTCCAAGGACCAGTCGGTGACGTGCATCACCTACCAGGCCCAGCCTGACAAGCTCGCCGACGGGCTGCGGCCCTCCCGCAATTACTTGAACCACATCCTGGCCGCCAAGGATTTTCTGTCCTGGCAATACTTCGAAGCGTTGGATAAATCACAAACCTTCACGGACGATTGCGCCTGCTGCCAAAAGCCCGGTGAAGTCGTGTTTATCAAGGAAGATGATCAACTCCACATGCTGTGCCAACCCTGTCGCGAGGCGCGACTGATCTGGGGCGACACCCGGGGGCGTCGCCTGACGGTGGCCGAGACTCGTGCGATGATGACGCAGTTGGTCGAAGGCGGCCCGGGCTTCAGCTCCGTCAGCGAACTGGTCCAAGCAGCCATCGCGACCAAAGTCATCGATCCCTAAGTCGATCAGGTTTGGATTTCAAATCCCTTGCGGCTTTCGCGCGACAGGAACGAATTGGCTTGTTCGTCGCCGATGATTTCTCGCTTGTCCGGATCCCAGTTGAGTTCGCGTCCCAGCCGCATCGCGATATTGGACAGGTGACAAATCTCCAGCATCCGGTTGTGGGTCCAGACGTCGGAGATCGGTTGCTTCCGCGATTTCATGCCTTCGATGAAGTTGGCGGTGTGGTTCTCGCTGACCGGTCCACCGTACACCGCTTCGACCGCCCCTTCGGGCAGAGGATTTTGGACGAGGTCCTCGACGGGCCGACCGACGATCTTTCCGCGATTGACAAAGAAACGGCCTTTGGTTCCTTCGAACAGAATGCCGTTGTCGCCTTCGCTGGTGATAATCATCTCGACATCGTTGGGCATGTCGACTCGGATGTTGAACTGCGTCGCCGCGTTGTACTGATCGGCGACGGTGGGATGACCGTCCTTGTATTCGACCGGCAACGAGTAATCGATCGGAGCGATTTTACTGGGACCGGTGTCGCTGGCGCCGAGTGCCCAGCACGCGATGTCGACGTGGTGGGCTCCCCAGTCGGTCAGCTTGCCGCCGGAATACTCGTGCCAGTTCCTGAAGGAATAGTGGCAATTGCTGTACAGCGGCACGCCGCCACCGTAGCCTTCGCGCAGCTCGGGGAGCGCTCGATAGTCAACTTTCTGTGCCGGTCCGAGCCAAAGATCCCAATCCAGCCCGTCGGGCACGGGGGCGACGGGAATCTTGGGGGACGCGACCATGCCGTTGATTCCGCAGGTGACTTTGTGGACCGTGCCGATGCGACCGCTGTTGACCAACGCGACCGCCTGCAGGAAGCGTTGTTCGGATTCGGTCCGCTGCATGGTACCGACTTGGAACACGCGTCCGGTTTCTTTGACGACCTTTTCGATCTGTTTGCCTTCGTCGATGGTCAGCGTGAGCGGTTTTTCGCAGTAGACGTCTTTGCCCGCATACATGGCCTCGATCGCGATCTTGGTGTGCCAGTGGTCCGGCGTGGCGATCATCACCGCGTCGATGTCTTTGCGGTCCAAGATTTTGCGATAGTCCTTGTAGGCATCGGGCGCCTTGCCCTGAGCTTTCTTGACTTTTTCGACGTTATCGCCCAGCACGTTCGCATCCACGTCGGCCAATGCGGCGAAGTCGGCAAAACGGAACGATTTTTGAGTGATCGTCCAACCTTGATTGCGAAGACCGATGGTGGCAAACACGGGACGCCCGTTGGCAGATTCGAATCCGACGGCACGGTTGGACGCGGACGGCAGAATGCTCGCCGCGCCGACGGCGGCCATGCCCTGAAGAATCTGACGGCGGGTTGTTCTGCGAGATGTTGACATCGATTGAATTCCTCGGGGCGGAAGCGAATGCAATGAAGGAGGGTGAAGGGGAAACTGTCGGACCGGAAAGACCGTCTGGCGCGGCAACGCACCACCCGTACGAACGGACCGTCACTGATCCGGTTCGTCCAGCATGACCGCTGATTATACTTCGAATATCAGACCGTCTGTTTCGCGATTTGGACTAACCTCGGTACCGTCCCCACGGTCCAAACCACGCTCCCCTTCGTCGCAATGAACCCGCTGAAACGCTTTCGCCGCCCCAGACTTGCCACCCAACCGCCCCAGGCGCACATGACCTGGGCGTCGCAGAGCGTGTCCAGCACCATCACCCGAACCGGGGTGTTCTTAAAAAAACAGCTTTGGGTTTGGCCTATTGTGGCCGTCGTGATCCTGTCGATCGTCGGCTATTTCGTTCGCGATGCCATTGAAACGACGATCAAAGGCAATGTCAGCTCGGGACTGCAGACGTTGGTGGAATTGGAGTCCGAGATGCTCGCCAAATGGTTCACGGTTCAAGAATCGACCGCCGAATCCTTGGCCAACGACAGCCAAGTCCGACAGACCGTCTACAAGCTGCTGGAATCCCCGGAGGCGGGATCGCCGCCCGCTGCCGGAGCCGATTCGGAACTGCACCGTCAGCTGGCGACGGAACTCGCACCCGCGCTTGCGGCGCACGACTTTGCCGGCTTCCTGCTCGCAGACAATCGCAAACGCATTCTCTCCTCGTCCCACGCGTCCCTGATCGGTCAGTCAGGGATCGACGAGTACGACCGATTTTTGGACCGGGCGCTTGAAGGCGAGACGTTCGTGTCGACGCCCTTTCCCAGCGTCGTCATGCTCAAGAACAGTAACGGCCAAACGCGGATGGGAGTGCCGACGATGTATGTCTGCGCCCCGGTGCGTGACGCAGCGTTTCAAGTCGTCGGTGTATTGGCTCTGCAAATCCCCCCGGAGCGTGAATTCACCGAAATCCTGCAACTGGGACGCATCGGATCCTCCGGCGAATGCTACGCCTTTGATTCCGCAGGTGTGATGATTTCCAAAAGCCGATTCGACGAGGACCTGATCCTGCTCGGTCTGTTGCCCGACCAAGCGGATTCGCGTTCCATGTTGCAATTGCTCGTCCGCGACCCCGGTGATGACATGACCCAAGGGTTTCGCCCCGACGTCCGCCGCTCGCAATTGCCGCTGACGAAGATGGCGGCCGAGGCGATCGCGGGACAGTCCGGTTTTGATGTCGATGGCTATCGCGATTATCGCGGCGTGCCCGTCATCGGCGCGTGGACGTGGATGCCCAAGTACGCAATCGGTGTGGCGATGGAGGTCGAAGTCGCACAAGCCTTTCGACCGCTCGTGATTTTGCAACGAGCGTTTCTGGCGATTTACACGTTGTTGATCCTCAGCGCGATCGCCATCTTTGTGTTCACGCTGATCGTCGCGCGGTTGCAGCGTCAAGCCCGCGAAGCCGTGATCGAAGCCCAACAGTTGGGGCAATACACGTTGGAACAAAAACTCGGCGAAGGAGGCATGGGCGTGGTCTACAAAGGCCGACACTCCATGCTCCGGCGTCCCACCGCGATCAAATTGCTGCACGCCGACAAGGTCAACGAAGGCTCGATCGCCCGATTTGAACGCGAAGTCCAAATTACCTGCCAGCTGAACCACCCCAACACAATCGCGATCTACGATTACGGACGAACACCCGAAGGCGTGTTCTACTACGCGATGGAGTATCTCGACGGAATCGACTTACAGCAGTTGGTCAATCAATATGGACCACAGCCAGAAGCCCGAGTCATTCACATCTTGATGCAAATCTGTGGGTCGTTGTTCGAGGCGCATTCCAACGGACTGGTCCACCGCGACATCAAACCCGCCAACGTGATGCTCAATCGCCGCGGATGCCAGCCGGATCTGGTCAAGGTGCTGGACTTTGGTTTGGTCAAGGCGATCGATCAAGACGATCGTCAGAGACCCTCGGACGATGGGATGCTGACCGGAACCCCGCTTTACATGTCGCCCGAAGCGATCCAGGCGCCGATGACCGTCGATTCCAGCACCGACATCTACGCGGTCGGCGCGATCGGCTATTTTTTGCTGACCGGTAAACCGGTGTTCGAAGCCGAGGGGATTGCCCAACTGTTGCAAAAACATCTCGAAGAATCACCGGTGCTGCCGTCCAAACGATCCAAGATCAAGGTCTCCGCCCAATTGGAAGACGCGATCATGGGCTGCCTGGAAAAGACACGGGCCAAGCGACCGCAGACGGCGCGGGATCTGGAACTGCAGCTTTCCCGCTGCCAAGCCGCCGGACAATGGACGATCGAAGACGGCGACCGCTGGTGGGGACGACACGATCGAACGTCCAACGACAAACCGATTATCAGCCCACTTAACGCCCCAATCAACGCCTCGCTCAGCGGCGTCGACCAGGTGGCCAAGATGGACCAAACCCTCGACGTCGACCCCAATGACACGTAGCCCCGCGAATCCGGCAGGGCGATGCGTGGTCAAAACATGAAGTGGTCAAAAAACACCCGCCCTGCAGCGGTCCCCAATCACCAGCACGACTTCATTTTTTGACCAACCTCTCCTTCGGCACCTCTAGTTATCCCGTTGCTGCTTGCTGATCCAGTCGAACAGTTCGGGCGTCGCGTAGGTCGCCGACCAGCAGTTGTGTCCGATGTGTTCGAGGGTCGTGAAGCGGACCTTCTCGCCACCGGCTTGCTTGATCGCGTCGAACATTTCGACGGACCGCTGAAACGGAACCGCTCCGTCCTGGTCTCCATGGAAGATCCAGATCGGCAAGTCCTTCAGCTTCTCTGCATCGGCCGGGTCACCACCGCCGCACACCGGGACGGCGGCGGAGAACCGATCCGGGTGGTCGGCCGCCAATCGCCAGGTCCCGTAGCCGCCCATACTCAGGCCGGTCAGGGCGACGTGGTTTTCATCGATGCTGAGTGTGCTGACGATGTGATCGAGCAGCTCGACGAGCCGCTTCTGTTGCGTGGGGTTTTTCCATGAATCATCGCCAGGGCATTGCGGGGACACCAGGACATACGGCAGATCGTCGCCACGAGCGGCAAAGCGTGGCGGTCCCCATTTCGCGACCAGACTGAGTGGTCCATAGCTTTCGCCGCGACCATGAAGGAACAGAATCAGAGGCTGTTTCGACTCGCCGTCGTAGTCCTTGGGCAGAGACAGCAGGTACGAAATACTGCCGCCGTCGCTCGTCTGCAACGTCTGTTCGATCTGCTTACCCGGAGTCGGCGCGGGAGGCTCTTCGGCGAGGATCGGCCCGGCACTCAAGAGCGCGACAGTCAAGAGGGCAAGAGAAGTGAACACCAGCTTCATGGTCAGGTTCCAAAATCAAAGGGGGAAAGAAGGGCATGTCCGGGGACGTGGCACAAGTTTATCTCATGCGAGCAAGCCGGGGTGTGGTGCGCTTTGAATCGCCGGATCGGGGATCGGAAAAGTGGTCAAGGCCGGCGGGCGTCGCGACGTCTCACAGCCGCCGATAGGCCTCTCTGATCGGTTGTTCCCCGTGCGTGCGTTCGAGCCGTCGGATCGTGAAGTGCGCCCGGGCCAGGTCCTGGTAGTGATCGATGAAGTAGCTGTTGATCAGTGCCCCGCCGACGGCCCCGATCACGGGAATGGCCTGCGAGCTGGAATTGCAGCTTTCCCGCTGCCAAGCCGCCGGGCAATGGACGATCGAAGACAGGGACGACGAAAACGCCGGGAGTTGATCCTTCACCATGCGGAGCGTCCGAATCCGATGTCAATCCAGGCGGCGTCATTCGTGGCGAAGCGCTTCAATCGGATCCATCCGAGCGGCGCGACGGGCCGGATAAAGTCCGAACAACAATCCTACTGCAAAGGAAATGCCAACGGCAAGCAACGGTGACCAGGGATGGATGATGGTCGCAACCCCCCCGACTGACTCCACAAGTCGGGCGCCTGCGAATCCCAACAGAACCCCCAAAGCGCCTCCCATGCCGGTTAGAACGAGCGTTTCGATCAGGAACTGAAAAACGATGTCAGAGCGGCGTGCGCCGAGCGCTCGGCGGATTCCGATTTCCCTGGTTCGCTCGGTCACCGTGGCCAGCATGATATTCATGATCCCGATGCCGCCGACCAGGAGCGAGATCGAAGCGATCGCCGCCAGCACGAGATGAAACACACGTTGGGTTTGTTCAGCCCTCGCTTGGAGGTCCAGGGGAATCAAGAAGGAAACCTCCTTGTCGCGGCCCTCTTGCATCAGGATCGAACGAATCAACTGCGCGACCGGTTGGACCTGATCAGTCGATGGTAACGACACGGTCAGCTGGCTGATCTCGACTTTCTCGGGAAGCTGCAGGCCACCCGGATCCATGACGGTGTTTTCACCAAACCGCATTCGATCGGACTGAAATGGAATGAACACATTTTCGTCATATCTTTCACCCGAGTCCTGGGACACGTCGACTTTCGAGTCGAGTACGCCGACCACGTAGAAGTACTGATCACTACCAATTCGAATGGTCTCGCCGACCGCCGGCGACAGCGGAAAAAGCTGATCTGCCACACCGGCGCTCAACACCGCAACGGCGTGTCGGTCGGTTTCATCCAAGCGGTTGATGAAGCGACCACGCGCAAGTCTTAGGTGATTCAATTCCGCAAACGCGGGCGTCACGCCGATGACACGACCTTCAATCTGATAGGAAAGGTGACGAATCGATCGCCGATGTTCGCGAGTTTGAGAGATCCGTGCGCCGTGCGGCAGCATGGCTGCGATACGACGCAGGTCGCGGTCGGACAAACCGTATCGGATCGCACCGCCGCTATTACCGTCGCGACTGACGGCGGTCGATTTGATGCTCGTGATGATGACATTTTTTGTTCCAAGCTCATTGATCATCGACACCGCTTTCGCCCGCGCCCCCTCGCCCACCGCGAGCATGACGATGACCGAAGCGACACCGAAGACGACGCCCAAGATGGTGAGCAACGAACGCAGCCGATGCAGACGGATCGTCTGAGACCCCAGTCGTATCGTACGCAATAATCGAAACAAATTCACACCAAACTCTTCACCATGGATTTGACTTAATGCGCGGCCGGAGGAACAGATTGTTCACCGTCCTGACCGTGAGTGAAGCGGTGAGCGGCAAGACGGGATCGCGAGTCCAGTGCCACTGCGTCTCCCCGCCCTAATCCGGTCAATACCTCGACGTAGTTCTCCGTGTTCTTGCCCAACTTCACTTCGACGCAATCGAAGCGTTCGTCGGACTGGCGAAAACAATAATAACGACCGGACTGTTGGGCGACCGCGGCAACCGGAACGATCACGCCATCGGATAACTGCCCCACTTGAATCGTGACCTGGGCAGTCATTCCCGGCTTGATACCGGCGTCCGCTGGGAAACCGTCGATCGAAATTGTGGTCGCATATTCTTTCACGCCGCCCGACAACCAGTGTCGCGTAGCATCATAGTACGTCGCAATGTCGACCACTTCGCCTGCCAACGGCAAGTCTGGGAAAGCATCAACTCGGATCTTCGCAGGCATTCCCGTCTGGACCTGTTGAATCTCCGATTCGTGGACGAACGCCATGACTTTCATCTCCGAAAGTTCTGGAAGGCTGAACATCAGCTGCTTGAATCGAACCGCTTCACCGAGTTCGATCTTTTTGTTCTTGTCCTTGGCATAGATCACGGTCCCGTCAACCGGAGCACGCAACTCGCAAAACTTGAGCTGTTCCTCGATCCGTTGAAGCTGCTCACGCTCCAGCTCGGCGGTGGCGATGGCGACCTCCAAATCGGTCTCCGCTTTGCTAATCGCTGCACTGGCGCTGCTGCGGACACGTTCCAACTCGCGGATCGTCTCTTCGGCTTTTGCGGTCAACTCGACCTGTTGGCGTTCCTTCGTAAAGCGTTCGAGCACCTGCAGTTTTTCTTGGTCACGGCTGAGTGCATATCGCGCCCGCTCGACCGCCTGAACCTTGGCTTCAAGCTGTTCGGGCGTGCGGAATCCCTTGCGGACCAGCTTTTCGTAGTGGTCGACCATGTCATGGGCGTCTTGAAGATCTGTTTCAGCCAACGCGATTGATCCACGCAGGTCATTCAACTCGACCTGATACTCGCCCTCAAGATACTTGCGTCGATCTAATTCGGCGAGAGTGACGGTGAGTTGAGCCTCGGCAATTGCGCTGGCCGCGAGATTCCGCTGGATCTTGAGTTCTTCCGCTGCCGCTTTGGCGGCCGCATTGACTTGAGTCACGGTGATCCGTTGCTGAGCGTGACGATCATTGATCTCAGACGGATCGAGTTGGATCACCACATCTCCCGCCCGAACTTGCGTGCCTTCGGGGATCATCTCAACGACCTTCAATGCCGTGCCTTCCACTTCACAGACCACTTCAACGGCCCGCGCGCTCAGCAATTCGCCCCCGGCCAACACGCGATAGGGAATTGAGGTCACACGCGCCACCGCGGTGAGCGGAGTGGGAGCATCCGCGGCGGTCCAACTGGCGAAGGACTCTGCCACGCGATGGCGAAATAAAAACAGGGCGATGCCCAGGGTGGCGACCAGGATCGCGACGACACCCTTGATGATTCCGGAACGCCACCGCAGCGCCCACGCCGCCGCCGGACGGATCGGATCGCGAGACGCCCGCTGTCTTCGATCGTGGCCACCAGGGCGATGCTCGGGCATCCCTTCCTGTTCGGAAGATTCAGCCGGCGTTGTCTGGCCGCGGCAAAGCCTCTCTGGCAGGGGGTGTGTTTGCACGAACGTCGTCTCCGATCTGACCGTACTGGTCCAGGTCAAGTGATTCGATATCGAGTAATAACTGCATCCGCGCGGTTTCGTAGGCAACCCATGATGCGATCAGAGAATTTTTCGCCGACAATAGGCTGCTGAGTGCATTGAGTGCATCTTGCGTCGTGCTCGAGTCCCCGGACTGGTCCGGAGCCAACAATTGTACTCGAGCCTGTTCGACTTGTCGCGCCGCGGCCACCAAGCTGTGCCGGCTAATTTCAAAGTTCAACTTTTCCGCGTCCAGCGTGCGCAGGTCGCGCCGCACCGCCTGAACCACGACATCCTGCAACCCGATTAGATCACGTCGAGTCCGCTGATAGTTGATCAGCTCGGCTCGATACTGATTTCGTTCGAAACGACGATTCAACGGCCCGTCGAGCGACACCCCCACCCGATAGCTGCTCGCCTTGGCAGAAAAGTCGATCGGATTGGTCGAGTCGCCTACGGTGCCAATATCCGCCCCCACAAAGACGTCCAGATCGGCTTGAAGCGCATCTTTGGCCACGCGGACCTTTCGCCAGGAATCCACCACCATTGCCTGCCGGTTCATCACGTCAAGTCGGCGATCCAGGGCAAGACGCACGGCGTCGATCTGGGAGACTTCCACGGTCTTGAGCTCGACCAGATATGTCCTTACCTGAGTTTGGATGACGTACAAGTCGGATACCAGGTTGGATGCCAGTCGTAACAGCGGCTCCAGCGACAACAAATCCGCGATCTCCCCACCTGTCAAAGCTCGGTCGATCTTGGTTTGAAGACGAATTGTCTCGCGACGGAGTTCCTCCATACGATCTCGCATCAATCGCCGGTCCCGACTCGACCGGCTACCGGTCTCCGTCGGGTCAGTCTGGCGGGGTTCACCCTGCTCCCAACGTTGTAGCTCGCCGGCGACCAAGTCCAACTCGGAATGCATCTCAGCGAGATGCTCGGCGAGCCTCTGATAGCCAGACTGTCGGCCGCTGGCGTCTAACTCCGGCCCGGCGCTACGCACCGCATCGAGCAATTCGTTGATCTCGCTTTCCAACTGACGCACTGCGGGCGACGTGAGTTCAAAACGATTCAACGGAACATCGTCGAGAGCGATGGGATACTCCGGAGGTATGCCGAGCCGGATCTTGTACGCGTCGAGCGAGTTATCCAGAGCGTTGCGAGCACGAATCAACGCCAACCGACCGGCTTGGTAGCTTTGAAAAACCTGGTCGACCTGTAGCGGTGTGACGATTCCCGCTTCGGCAAGCGCCTCATGGGCAAGTAGATTCTGTTGCAGGGCTTCCAAGTTCTCTTCGAGGTTTCGGATCGCTTGCAGCTTCAGCAATAAATCTAAATAACCTTGGTCACCCGATACGATGTCAAAGTAGAACTGTTTGCGATACCGCGCAAAGTCCCGGATTGCGTACAGTACGTTCCTTTCCGCCTGGGTCAGGTTTTCAAGGCGGATGTCGCGGAATGCGCCTCGCAGCAGCGGCTGAATCAAATCGATCGTCAAATTGGAAACCGCAAACGTATTCTTCCCCCCAGTGAATTCCCACACGAATGTGTTTGCAAAATTCACGAGCAATTCACCGCCTGCGGCAAAACTGCGAGTGAAACCCAGGAATGCATTGGACGCCACTTCGTCGCGTTTGCCGTCCGCTGTCAAACGTCCACCATTGCGGTATTCCGTCGCTGTTCCACCGAACCACTGAACGTCGAATTCAAAGCGTTCCAGCGTCAGCGCAAGCGCTGTCAGATAAACGTTTTCAAGTTCACTTTGAAAGCTTCGACTATGTACCAATCCCAATTCGAACGCTCGATCTGACGATAACTCGATTTCCCCGTCATCGTTGGTGGAAACGAAGTCGAGCCAAATGTCGGACTCAATCGATGGGGCGTCACCGTCGGCATGCCAGTGACGGAATCCTGACACCCCGCCCGCGCAATGCATGTAACGATGGGCAGCCGGATCGTCCGGCGGCATCGGGGGACAGTCCGGCGGACCAGGGTCATAATTGCGAGAGGCTACGGGAGGGGCCACGGCCCGCTCTGGAGCGTAGCCGGGAGCCAATGACGCTTTCTGCGACAGGATACGCCCGACGTCGCAGTCGGCACTCTTGCGGTACATCGCCGGTGTCGCGCACCCGCCTCCACAAACGACCATCGCCGCCAGCAGAAGAACGCATCGAAAGTTGCAGGAGCGCATCAGGATTGGTGCAGCGCAAAACGGTCGAGGAAGCTAGTCCGTACACTCTCGGTAATCGGCAAATCTTACCCAGGCTGTTTATTCGTTTTTCAATGGCGACGCGAGACGAAGGAAGAAAACACAACGGGCGACGGCGCCTGGAAATGCTAGCAAGTGCGACGGGTGCCAAGATGACAGGTCGGACGTCTGCAACTCAACCGCTGACAGCCTCCTCAAGCGTCGACGGAATGGGGAGCGGTGGGGGCGAGCGAGATGAAGCTGTTGATGGTCGATCGTTTGATCGGTGTTTCAGATTCTGACTCAGCCGTACGCTCGGCAATTCGAACAATCGATACATCAATTCGGCGCCCAAGATGCTCGTGGTCAACCCGATTGCAAGAAGGCACAACGTCGTGACCGTGGACTGGTCGGACGCCCACAGCAGATTGACTTGTGGTCAAGTAGGGTGGATCCAATCGAATCGACCTACGGAGAGCAAAGTTTGCAATATAACGCCCCGACAATTGGCGATTGCCAATTGAGTAGGCAATGACAAAACCACTGAGAACGAAAAAGACCTGCCACGAGCGATAACATGATCAGACACGCCGACAGCAACGTTTTTGATCTGACCATACGTCTACTTTCAATAGTTTAACGGTGAGTGAGACGCACCTCGATCAGACATCGCAAGACCGCAATTATTGGCCGCTCGGGCCTTGCGGCGCTGATTGGCGAAGTTCCCATTCCACCAATCCGCGGATCGAATCTGGATGGACCCTCCAATCTGGTGTGGCGACATCGCTGCCCCAAGCCCCCTCGACGTCCTCCGCGTAGAAAAAGACGACGCCTTTCAGTTTCTCGTAGTCGCGTAATCCCATGAACGCCTGGTGCAACCAGAAGGCTTCGAAGTCGGAGCTGCCGCTGACACCGAGTTCCGTAATCAAGAGTGGGACGTCGAGTTCTTCCACGACCTTCGCTTTTTCTTGAAACGTTGTGCGAAAATCGCGGATGTATCCATAGGTCTTTTGATCCCATCGCGGATAGCTGTAGACCGGCATGCCGACATAGTCCGCGTACTCCCCACCAGGCCAATAACGCAAGCTGCCTTCCTTCATCACCCCCGCCCAAATCCAGCGGAGTTCGGTTTTAGTGTTCTCGCGCAGCGAGTCGACGACGTGACGATAGGCACGAACGAATTGATCGGGATCGGTCCCAGACCAGGGATACCGCTCCGTCAAATCTTGATCCATTTCATGTCCCCACGAAACGTAGACGGGCCCATTCAGACTGTCCAAAATCCCGGCCAGTTCTTCGAGCGTCTGGTCGTAGCCGCCCGACAGAATCGCCGTCAGTAAATCGTCACCGCGACCTGGGATGGGCCACGGCTCGATCGTCAGTAGAATTTGAAATCCTCGGGTTTCCATCGCAGCGAGTGATCGAAGTAACGTATTTCGATCGAAGTCTGCCCACGAAACATAAACGTGTCGCAATCGCAACGAGCGGTCGCGTTCGAATTCCCCGTCGGGGTCATAAACACCAAAAATCAACGTGTCATCTCCCTCGGGAATCGCTTCAGCGGCAATGGAATCGACAGGGATCTCGCTCGTCGCCGCATTCAGGTTCAACGCAATCACGTCAGTCCCATCGCTCTCGTGTACAGAATCCCTTGCATCACGCGTCTTCCCGGACGGTTCGGAAAGGATTCCGTAAAAGGCGCGCGCACCGTTGACGGCAATCATCGAAACGGGCAGGACCGCCAAAACGACAAGGCTGACGATCTGCACGGCAAGCCGTCTATCGTTTTTCATTTGAGACTTCATGTTGATGAATCAATACCAAGGAAAAGAGTGCAATCGCGTAGAATACCTGCGTCAAGATGATGAAAAAATAATAGCCGGAGGCGCGTCCGGCCTCCGAAATCACCATCGTTGGAATAAACGTAAGAAGCAAAACCGCGATATACGGACAGAGCACGCGCCACGGAAGCGAGACCGGATTCGTCCCGCCCTTCGGTGTGACGCGGAACTCAACAACTTGGCGACGCACGGACATGTACGCCCCCATGACCGAACCGTAAAACGACCAGGGCCACCGCACGATCTGGAATAACGCGGCCTCCCAACTCAGCAGCGGGCTATCGATTGGACGCAAGACTCTGTGTTGCTTTAAATGCGATTGAATGGCGAGCAGCAACAGACACAGCGGTAGCGTATGGACAACAAAGTCCATGTAGCTGACCTCCACCCAGGGCTCACCTGAAACGATCGCCCAAACTGGTAACACCAAACCCACGGGAATCGACACGGAGAACAAGGGGTACCAAAGTTCGCTGAACAGGAACTGTATCCGAAATTTCCAAGGAAGCCGGCGCCAGTACTTCGGCAACAGCGTCAGCAGCAACACCATCAGGCTGCGCGACCACTGAAATTCTTGCGTTACACAGTCCGCAAATGTTGGGGGTCCCTCCCCGTGAGCAATGGCATCGAGCGCGTGGATTCCTCTCCAACCGTGACCGTTCATCATCAGTGTGGTGCTGTGGTCCTCGGCAAGCTCCGGACCGAGGCCACCAATCTCACGCAAGGCGGCCGTTCGGACGGCGTAGTGCGAACCGATGCACAGCGGCGCAAAACCGTTGGAATACCCCGCTTGCAACGGACCGTGCATGATTGCTTCGGCATACAGTCGCCCCCGCGCAGACCAGCTGGAGTTTGACTTCTTGTCACAGATGCTCGGCGCAGAGACGTAACCCACCGAATCGTCAACAAATGGACGAAGCACGGCCTCCAGATATCCCGGTTCGGGCACATGGTCCGCATCTAACTGGGCAACGAAGTCGTACTTCTCATATCCAAAATGATCATAGAAATACGCCAGATTCCCCTCTTTGCATTTGGTCCGTCGTGGCCAAGTTCGCTGATGGTACTCGGGTGAATCTCTTCGTGTCGAAACGCGAACGCCTCGGTCCGCACACCACTGCAGGATGTCGTCGCTAGGGGCTTCGTCCGCCAACCAGGTGTCGTGCGGATACGCTTGATCCAGCATCGCCAAAAGCGTCTCTTGAACGACTTCGAACGGCTCCGACGGAGCACGTGTGGTCACCATCGCCACCCGCCACGTTTTCGGTATGGCAATCTGTGGATTGACCCGCTTCATCTGAACGACAAAGAACAACAGATATGCCGGAATCACCGAAGTCCATGTGACCAGCAAGGTGTTGAGCGCGAATTTGAACGCACCGGCCACATGAGTGCCATCAAACCACCAGAGATAAAAGAAGACGACACCCGTTAACCAGCCGGCGATCAAAACGAGTAATGTCCTCCGTTCCCGATTCGAAAGGACATTGACCAGATACTCTCGGTCAGATTCCGCTGCCGGTTCACACCACGTCTCCGTCTCAACGGAGTCTTGTAACGGATCCCGCGAACGCTTCCCGAACGACGGATTCGTGCCCGGAACGGATCCGGTTTCACCAGCGGGCCTGTAAGTTGAGGTGCTCACTTGGTTGCGCAGCAGCGGTTACGAGTCAAGGTGTTCATAGCCATAGATGCCGGCCCCATCGCCCACTGTAACTATTCTCACGCCAGCTTCAACTGAGTTCACACCCGCAATTGCGAACACTCCTCCGATCACCGCGTGGCTGTCGTCACAACAACTGCACACGACCATTCCGCCTACTTGCGTGTACCACGACCCCGCTAACCGGTAATTGTGGGGAGGTACTGCAGCAACTCCAACGTGCTCCCGTTTCTGGACCGTTCAGACTGCTCGTTCATGAGCGACCGGAACGAACCAGACAGATCCATTGACGCAACCTAGAGTGACGAACCACGCCCCTAAATGCGGTCGATTTTTCTGATGACACCGTTGCATTTCTTGACCAACCAACGCGTTCGATCGCACTCATCAACAGAGTGGACGGTGCGAGGACCAGTGTGAGGACCAGTCATCCCAGAACGGCAGCGCGACCAACGCGTCTCAGTCCAGCCGCCGATAGGCCTCGCGCACGGGTGCTTCCCCGTGGGTGCGTTCGAGCCGTCGGATCGTGAAGTGCGCCCGGGCCAGGTCCTGGTAGTGATCGATGAAGTAGCTGTTGATCAGTGCCCCGCCAACGGCACCGATCACGGGAATGGCCTGCGCGGCGATTTTTTCGCTGACGACGATCCCGAATCGTTTGCCGATCTGTGCGATCAACCGAACCAGCGGCGGTGCGGCTGAATCGGCCAAGCCGTTCTTGACGATGTACTGCGATGCGTCCTTGATTTGTTTTGCCATCGCCGCCCGGACCGCGAAGTAACCGATCTCGGTATCGTCGTTGACGTCCGACGGCTTACCGGGATCCAGGGCAAAGACTTCCAGGCACGCCAGACGCGTCTCGATCTCGGCCAGGTCTTCGCCTTCGCTGCGGGCGATGTCCGCGACACTTCGCAAGATCAACACCGTCGAGACCGGTAGTTCCGCCGCGATCGTGGCCCCACCGAGCGCCCCGCCGGCGGCACCACTCAGCCCTGCCAACAACTTGTGCGTCAACAATTTGGGTTTTCGACCCTTCTCGGCTCCCTCACCGAGCGTCTTGACCGCGGCATCGAGCGCCACCCGCAGCGACTTTTCGATCGCGCTGTGGATCATGCCTTCGGCCGCATCGGGCAGCATCTTCAACGACGCCGTGATCGGCGCCCCGACCAATTCGGTCAGACGGTCGGCGATCCCGTGGTGCTCCAGCACCCGCTTGGCCTCACGCAATTCGCTCAACGATTCTTCCGAAAGCCCGACGCGGATCAAATCATTCGTCATCTCAGTCTCAGTCACTCAATCGGTTGGTGATCAATCTCGCCCGGCATCGTCGACCGGGCCCGCCCTCTATAACGTACCCACAACCGGACGCGACCGGATGGACTCCCGGCGAAAATCCCGGTGCGCTACCGCGAGAGAAAACCGGGGTGGCAGAAAAATCGCGGGCAGAAAAATGGAATCGCCGAAAGTCGGAACGGCTGGAAAATTCGTGACAAGAAAATGGATCGCCCGAAAAAGTTTCCAACCGGTCGACTCAGCCAAACGCGGACGCGTCTCAACTTCCCGACGCCCCGATCTCTCCATGCCGAATTTTCTTGTCAGCCATTTTCCTGTCTCCCTTCCTGCCCGCAGTCCCACCCACTTTTCTGCCCCCCTATTTTTCTGCCATCTCGGTAGCGAACCGGGTGCTAATGAATGGATGAATGGTTCTCCGCCGCTTTAGATCGCGTCGACACAAACCAGGCCGAATACGGCAACGCAAACGCGGCGTAAATGAACGACAGGATGGTGATCGGACGATCCCCTTGTGGAGGTCCCCACGAGTTGTAATTGATTAGGAACACGATGAGCGATGCGAACACGATTGCGGAACTGCCAAAAATCATTGAGGCGTGATCGCGATTTCGAAAAGCAAAAATGGCGATGATCAGCCCAACGAGCGAGAAGATCGGGCCGGAACCGACAATCGTTTCGTGCTCGTACGCCTCGACGGCGAGTGATACGACAATCACGATTGCTTGCACCACAATCAATCGACGCAGCCAAGGCGTTTGAGACGGAGCCGCGTCGATCAGGGGCGTGTCAGAAACCGTCGAAGGTGGAGCGTATGGATTCAGATCAGACGGTTCGGCGGCCAATGTAATCTCCGTGACTCGAAGGGGGGTACAGTTCGCGTTTGTTCGTCAGTCTTCCAACGGCGATGAATGGTGCCACCGAAATCGCAAACGCGTCTGATTGAGATGGCAGAAAAATGGCGGGCAGAAAAATGGAATCGCCGGCAGATGCAACGGCTGGAAAATACGTGACAAGAAGATAAACCGCCCGTAGCAGTTTCCCATCGGCCGACTCAGTCACACGCGGACGCATCTCATCTTAACGACGTCCCAATCTCCCCATACCCGATTTTCTTGTCAGCCATTTTCCTGTCGCCCTTTCTGCCTGCAGCCCACCCATTTTTCTGCCCCCACTTTTTCTGCCATCTCGGTAGGGGGAAAGCATCTGATGCATGGTGCCTAACGAGTGTTCGTCGGCGCGTTGAACATCGGCAGTTCGTCAGAGCGGCCCTGCGTCACAGGATCCGATTGGAGTTCCGCGATCCGAGTGCTGTGGTCCATTGGCACCAGAATGGAATCGAACGTGCGGACTTTGACCTCGATTGGGTCTTCGTGATCGACGGCCGCATCGTTTGGCGGCGGGGGAGTTGGCAAACGGGGAATTCGATTACTTGCAAATCGATGTTGGTTCGCGTGATTGTGATTCGCGCAATGGCAGTGGGTGTGTGCCGACCTCTTCCGCGTGCTGCGGTGTAGACATCCAACTTGTGAACTGACTAATAATCCGGCAACGACAAAATACAGGGAACGATTCATCCGTGAAATCCTTTGGGAGGTAAAGGGATTGACGGCAGCCACGCTTCCAAGCGAATGCTACTCATCTAGGGCATGATGATCGGACCGTGAGCTTGCCACGATGTGGGGAAAACGGACATTCAGAAGCACTGCAGATTGATCCCTCCCTACACCTCGGCAAACAGGGTGAATCCAATCCGTCGATCCATTCGGACGACCCCGGACAGCAAGTTTTCGTCGAATCATTGCTTCGGGCCAATCATCTGTCGGGGCCGAATCAACCGTCTCAATTGATACGAGCACGGTTTGCAGCGGTTGCAGCAGTTTGGCGTCCGAAGACTCTGCAGCTTAGGCGGTGACAGGATGAATGGTGCCACCAAATCGCAAGTGCGACGGATTGGGATGGCAGAAAAATGGCGGGCAGAAAAATGGAATCGCCGTGAGGCGGAACGACTGGAAAGTAGGTGACAAGAAAATGGATCGCCCGAATAAGTTCCCCATCGGCCGAATCAGTCACACGCAGACGCCGCTCAGCTTCCCGACGCCCAGATCTCTCCACGCCCCATTTTCTTGTCCCCCTTTCTACCCGCATCCACCCATTTTTCTGCCCCCTATTTTTCTGCCATCTCGACAGGGGAAAGCATCTGATGAATGGTGCCAGCGACCATCCGTCCATTTTTTGACCCCAACCTCCTCGTCGGCCAACTGGCACGCCCAGGAGGCGTGCGAACAACCGCCTAAAACACGGGGAAATAGACCTGCCGATTCTTCGGTGGTGTCACCGGTGGTGTCATCGGTGCACGAGGACAGTGATCTGGCGGCATTGCAGGAGATTTGGGACTCGCTCAACTCCGAGGCCAGATCAGCCCTTCTCGCCCACGCCCGCCGGCTGGCATCGTGTCAGCAGACGTGAGGCGAGACTACAAGATTGCCTTGAGGTAATCGACCGCCATTAGCGTGATTCGGTGCGGGATGCCCCGGGGAGTGTCCCTGCCTGCGAATCCCGGTGGCCCAGTCGCTTCACAGGCGACGGCACCCGCCGCACTTCACGTGGTGGCCGGACGGCCAGTTCCAATTCGTTGAGTGCTTGTTACTTCGCGGGAACAGGCTAGTCCGAGCGTGACGCCATCAGATTCCGCCGGTGGCATCTGAGTGCCGTCGAGGGCCGCTGGAACGCACACGAGTCCGGCCCACAGTCGGGCAAGGCTAAAGCGATGTCGTCTTCGCTTGACGCACATGCACGGGGAGGAACTCCTACCATCCCTGACGGTTGGCCGTACGATTCGGTCTGGTCATTCTTCATCCAAGGCCATCGCGCTTGGCGACCCGACGACCAGCCGCTTCGACCACGTAGCGGTCGCATTCGCCGGCTGGTACGCAATCGAACCAATTCGTTTTCGCCTGCGTTGCTAAAGGGGGCCCCATTCGTCGCAGTATTTTGACCCGCAAATCCGATTCTCGGTTTGCTGGTACCTGAGTTACCCCCTGTCCCGGCTTGTGGCGTTTCCAGCTGCTTAGCCCTCGTCATTGCAGCGACTTTCGGGACGAATTTCACTGAAGTCACTTCAGTGAATCGCGAAAACTGGTGTCAGTTCGGCGGGTGCCGGCCCGTCGCGATTCACGGGTGATGATCCGGCGATTGCGAACGAAGGAATCTCAAGCTAGCAGTAATATCGTTAGCCCAAACCGGGGTTTGGTTTTCTATGCTCGTTGTCGCTGGCAAGATCCTTGACGACCGAAAGCCAAGTAGGTCGAGCGCAAGGGAGGACGCCCAAGAAAGGCCGAGCCCCCCCAAAGGTGTTGTGAAGTCACTTCAGTACTTTTGAGCCGGCAAATTATGGGAAAACACTTCTTCGTTTGCAAGTTTGGCATTCAATTCATCGATTCCAGCGAAGAATGATCGGCTCGTTTCTGACGTGAACCGAACGTGAATCCCGGCGACGAGCGCGGTGGATGGTTTACCTCCGCAGATGTGAATGGCTGGACCCCAAAGGTGTCATGAAGTCACTTCAGTAAATTGCGACGAAGAATTCGATGATTTCTCACTCGAAGCGACGATCGTGACGGATCCGAAGGTCTATAAACGCTTCGGATACAAGCGAGCGATTCGCACCTACTGTCCGGGCTTGCAAGATAAAGTCGCCCCGCTGCGTGACGCCCATGCGGGCTCATGGTGAAAGAATGTCGGGGTGGGCAATGCGATATGCGCTTGCTTTGCATCGGGGATTGATCGTCGTCCCAGGCAACTTACGTAGAAGACGCGATGTCCTCGACAAAGTCATGAGCGTACTCGAGTTGCGACCAGCGAGCGGCTACACCAGATCGCCCCAGTTGGCGTTAAACAATGCAGGGCGACATTGGGGACGAGTGAAACGGCACAGAAGCGTGAGGGGCCCCAATTCTCAGCAGGTTTTGAACCGCGATTCCGGTTTTCGGTTTCCTGGTACCTGAGTTACCTCCCGTCCAGTCATGCGGCGTTTTGGCGGCAGACGGTCGTTTCGAGAATCCGTGAATATCGCCATCTCAAAATCACCGAGCGGAAATAAGACTCCGTGTCAACTGAACTCGCTTCAGTAAAATGCTTTCCGTAAATGATTGGGGGAAATTCACTGACGCGCCCCATTCGGGCTTTCGGTTGCTCGATCTCGACAATGAATTCACTGTCAGTCCCAAGTCTCGAATTCTGCAATCGTCCCACAATGCTCCCCTGGTACGCAGCTGGGAAACCTCGCGAATCATCGAAGATGGTTAAGGCGTCATCGGCTATCGGTTATGACGGAAAAGCCCTTTGGAAACGCGAGTGAACGAAGACTCGATCAAATTGCGTGCAATGGACCATTGCCCCCTCAAGAAAAGCAAAGCAGGCTCGTATTGAAGTCACCCCCCCCGGCCCTACTTGAGGTTTCCGTAATGGCAATGATCCCATGTCCTGAGTGCAAGAAAAGCGTCAGTGAGTTCGCAGAATCTTGCCCGAAGTGCGGAGTGACCCTCACGGCGGAAATGGTCGAAAAGCAAAAGAAAGACACCCTTGAAACCATGATTCTCACAGGTGGAATGTCTGGAGCAGCAGTATTGTTCTTCGGACTTGTTCTAGCGTTCAATGGTGATGACGACGACCGAACACCAACACGCCAGACTTACACGCCACGATCAGTCTCATCGGCGCCACGAACTGCATTGGGTACGCCTTCCTACAGCCGGCAGAAGCACTATGAGGATGCGAAGGAGTTCGTGCTGCGGGATGGAAGGGCAGCGGTGCGAAAGGGGCTGATGACCAAACGTGAATTCGAAGATTACACTGGCGTGGAATACTGACCTTTGCAGGCCAGTCACCGCGGGAATTTGCACAGCCGTTGTGATCTGCGTGAAGACACGAGCAAGTCAACCTGATGTAAATTCAGCTGACACGCGGCTTCTGTTTGCCCCAGTACTTCTGTTCTGTCTGGTCTTGGTGATGCATCCGCCACGAACAGCTTAAAGGTGAAATTGCCGGTGTCTGAACGAAATCCAACAAGGCCATTGATTGGTGCTATTACGCGCGGTTCAAGTGGGGCCAGATCAGACTGTTTTGTCATCTCCGCCAACAGTGCACGTGGATTTTCCTTAACCCGAGTACGCAATCGACGTGTCTGAAGCGTCGTAGCCGTAATGCCAATGTCTTTCAGTGGTACGTTGGCAATGTTGATGTAACCGCGAGCGCCGTTGTCGTCATGGGTGGATTCACCGGGATTCGATTTAATCTTTACGACAATTTCCTTCACCGACTCCATCTTCAATAATACGCACAGAAGATTGCGTGCTTCTTGAGGACTATCTGGCGGACGAATCCACCGGACGAAAGTTTCGAGGTTCGTTTAGATGGACCTCGGTAGCGGAATTGCAATGTGGCGTCTTGGTGCGTGCCTATCTTGCGTTGTGCCCGCTCCTTCGGGCCGACAACAGTGAGAAAACCAGATCGCGTTTGCGACACAGACCCAAGCGTGACCTTAAGGTCGGACTTTACGGTGTCGATGAGTTCTGGCGTAATCAATGCCAAGGCTGCCGCTAGTAGATTGGGAATCATGTTTTCGATGCACAGTCGTCCGCGATAGCCGAGTTACGGAGATTGATTTTCCATTGCCAAAAACGGCGACGTCCGCGACTTCGGTTTATCGATGGATCGTCACACACGTCTGTTTGGGGTTCAAGTCGATTCTAGATCTGGTGGAATTGCCGCAAGAAGTCCCGCTTCGTCGATTTGAATTTTAGGTGGGTTTCATGGAGTAGTCTGCGTGACTGGTCTTGAAACGCTGGTGCTAGGACTCCCCAGTCTCCATTTCGGGCAAACAGAATCAAATAGTCGACATTGCTTCCCTGCCAGCAGTTCTGAATTTGCTGATTGTCGCGAGTTGACGTAAAGGTCTTAACTTGCAGGCGATGGAAGTTGGGTCCGTCAGAAATCAGCAAATCGGTCTTGTGCCCATGGTCCAGCATTGGTGCGTAGACTTCCCATCCGTCATTCATAAGCCAACACGCGACCATCTTCTCGAATGAGACGTTCTTGAGTGTTTGGTGAGTCGGGGGTGCAGTTTTGGTTCTACGGCGTGGCAACGGTCGAACGTTCCAAGAAGGCTATGAACTGGCTTCGCAATAGATACCTTCCAATGGCCTTGGATGCAAAAACAAACACCAAATACTGGCCGCGATGCCGTCCTTCATGACCATTGCACCTAGAAAGGCCCATTTAAGTTGAGTGAAGCCGCACTGCCGATGCTTCTTTGTCGAGGGTTCAACTTCCCGGTGCTCGAGGCTGTGTAGGTGGTCATTTCGAGCACTTTCGAATCGAACCAACTCCAAACTCGCGTTTTTTGCAGGGTCAAAACTACTGAAGTGACTTCAGTGTTTGGCTCAGAATCTCGAACTGTTGCCAGGTGAGATCCGTCATCTTCGCAGCGTCTTGGGCCTCAATTGCTGCAAGGAATGCAGTAGCCTACGCTCCGGAAACCAACGCCACCAAAGTAGGGCGACAATTCATGAAGTCGCTGAGTCGACCTGGAGCCCGTCGTCGGTGATCGGCGGAACTGGTCAAGCAGGTTGGGTTCAGCCCGTGCCGACGAGTTCGGTACGAGCTTGCAAGATAATTAAGAACCAGCCGTCAATGAGCGATCTTCGGCGAACACGCTGGCGCGTCGAACACTGACGGATTTACCATCCGAGTGGACGATGGCACATCGCCGAATTGCGGCAGCCTTGAACTAGAATCGAGGCCAGCCCGCTGCATCTTCAACAGTGGCAGACTTCGATTGCTCGACGCTGTCGGATGGAGTGCGAGCCACAATTGCTGGTGCCATTTCTAACGGCTTTAGCGAACCCACTGAACTCCGCCGGCCAGTGCATTGAAAGACGATCGCGAGTTGGCTTGCCCCTGATAGGCAAGCGACGCTCGGCCTCCCAGAAATCGGAATAGGTCGAGTTGCACTCGTAAGAATCCCCAGTCTCGTCCCGAGTCGATGCCGCGATCAGTAAGTGGAGACAGCACGTCCGTATTTGCGACACTGGAGACAAAGACTTCGTTCGGATCGAGATATTCGTGCATCCAACCGCATCGGATTCGAGTGGTTAAGGGGCCAAGTTCGGTTCCGCCTGATTGCTCCAACCCAAGTCCCAATACTCCCCGAATTGAGTCGCCGCTACCACCTGCGTTCGAAAGTGCGAAATCGACATCCCCCGTTTCGTCGATGGGGTCCAGCTCGACGCGTGTTCCGTGAAGACCCAGATACGGTATCCAGTTGATCGCATGCCATGAGAAAATGGTCCCCGACTCGAAGTATCCAAACTGCGCTGATCCATCGAAAGAACTTTGGGCTGCCGTTGACCCTTCGATGGCGGCTAACGAGCGGTACACATCGTACGTTTGCACACCAGCACCACCGGCGGCGAGCAGATACAAAGACTCACCTGTGTATTCGATGGACCCACCACCGCGATAGGATTCAATATCAGCATGCTGGTCCGCACCCGAAGATTCAAGTTTTCCTCCGGCAAGATGCGCAAACGCGTGCGACGATAAGCCATTCTTGTCGCTAACGGCCACGCCTACCTCCATGCCACCAAATTCTTGGTAATACCCAAGCGTTTGGCAGTGATCGGAATCCGCACTTGATGAGACTCCGTAGGCTCGAGCCCACGACATGATCGCCGGCGGTTCGATGCCAGGATACCGCTGAAGCAATACCCGGTCGCGAATGGACTCCATGTTGTTTTGAATATGGACGATTTCGGCACCGATCAGTGACGGGTAGATCGACCCCGATAGTGCATTCGCCGCCGCGACCATTGCCTCGCCGGATGAGTTCACAAGCGTGTCTACGCCTGTGTGGGACATTCCTCGCAAGTCCTCAAATGCCGAAACGGCAGACAACTGGTTACATCCGGTCACCACGGATGAAAACGGATTCCCATTGTCTTGAATGGCGAATCCAAGCTGATCGGCGGGCAATGATGGATCGAAAATCAAATCAAGAAATGGACGGTCTGGAACATCAAGTGCGAATGTGGGACTCGCAAAGGCCGGAACAATCGATGCCGCATCCATGACCAAGAAGGTCTGGCCGTCCACAAATTGATTTCCGTTGAAACGAATCGAAAGGTTAGCTCCCGTTAATGTTGCCGTTCCCAATACGTTCACCTTGTCGGCAGATGTCGTGCCTCCCGTCGAACTCAGATCCACCTGTAGTGTTCCGCCGGTCAGATCGAGATCTCCCAAGACTCCAAACGTGCCGAGCGTGCCCGGGGCCTCATTGGTTCCCGGAGAAAGCGTACCGGGGATCGTCAAGTCTCCCGCCAGGATCCCGTCACCCACGATTGTCGTATTGGGACTAGCAATCAAATCGGGATCGTCCACCGAATTGATCACAAACAGGTTGGTCGGATCGATGGTGCCACTCGCCAGATCCAAGGCCGCCGCTAACCCATTACGATCAATGGTGACACTAATCGGATTGTTCGTTGCAAAGGACAAGTCACCGTTAATGGACGGCAGATCACTTGTAAGCGTGATCGTTGTATTCACCGCGAAATCGAATACCACTCGATCGCCGGATGCAGCATTCGCGAGTGCTTCGCGCAAAGAACCCGTGCCGGAATCGGCACTGGATGCGACTACCAAATCCGCTGACTTTGCCGATTGCGTTGAAACTAGGGCCCCAAAAACCGCGAGCAATGCACATCGTCGGAGATTCCTTGGCAGCCGCAAGCGACGTTTCTTGAGCATGGTTTTGAGTCCTGACGTGAAAGTGACGATTGGGGTATCGACTGCCCGCCAGTAGAATGCTTCCAAGAAATGCCACCCCGATAACAGACTTTCCGAATACAGGCGAGTTATTCATCAGTATCGTCACGTCTTGCCTTATCAAAACGTCTCGCTGCAAATCGCCTCGGCCTGTTCCAGTACCAGTTTCGTCGCAGCCGCTTGCAGGTCTGGCGGATAGCCGTGCTTGCGGAGGATCCGGCGGATGATGACTCGGATCCGTGCCCTGGCGGATTCTCGTAGCGCCCAATCGATGGTGACGTTCTTTCGAACGGCGACGATCAACTCGGTGGCGATCACCTTTAGCTTGTCGTCTCCGAGAAGCTCAAAAGCAGATTCGTTTTCGGCGAGGGCGTCGTAGAATGCCAACTCATCATCGCTGAGCCCCAGCGCATCACCGCGACCGGCAGCGGCACGCAGTTCTTTGCCGAGCTTGATCATTTCCTCAATGATCTCATGCGTTGATATGGCCCGGTTGTGATATGCGTTCAGCGTCCGCTTCAGCATGTCCGAGAAGGCTCGTGCCTTGACGACGTTTCGTGGTGACCGCGTTTTGATTTCGTCGCTCAGCAGTTTCTTCAATAACTCGACCGCCACGTTCTTGTGCGGTAGCCGGCGGACTTCTTCGAGAAAGTCGTCCGACAAGATCGAGATGTCCGGCTTGTCCATTCCAGCGGCCGTGAACACGTCGATCGGTTCGTCGCCCGTTGTGACGACTGCCTTGCCGACCAATTGGCGAACGGCGTAATCGAGTTCGCTTTGAGACTTCCCGTTTTCTTGATACTTACGCATCATCGCCGCGACGGTTTGGAAGAACGCCACGTCGTCGCGAATCTGATGAGCGTAGGGTTCCGTCGGGCAAAGTGCGAAAGCCTTCGAAAGCGAGTTCACACTGGCGAGCCACCGCTGTTTCCCATCTTCCTGGTCCATGATGTGGTCTTGGGCAGCGACCGGCACTGAAATGAGTTCAGTTGGCTTACCGCCATGCCATGCAGACCAGTCGAACCCGTGGAGCATGTCGCAGCAGATTTCGTATTGATTCCGTAGTGCGGCGACCGCCTTCCCGGTGTCGATCGTGGTTTCACCCTGACCGCCGGATTCGGTGTAGGTCCGGAGGGCGGCACGAAGCGAGTCGCCAATCCCCAAGTAATCGACGACCAGCCCGCCCGGTTTGTCACGGAACACACGATTGACCCGTGCGATCGCCTGCATCAGTCCGTGACCTTGCATCGGTTTGTCCAAGTACATGGTGTGCAGACATGGGGCGTCGAACCCGGTAAGCCACATGTCTCGGACAATGACCAGCTTGAATTCGCTGCCGGGTTCCTTGAACCGTCTCGCGAGTTCCTTGCGTCGTCGTTTCGTGCGAACGTGTTGTTGCCACTCGGGAGGATCGGACGCCGAACCCGTCATGATGATTTTCACGGCGCCGGAAGCATCATCCAGTGAAGCCACTTCATCACGAGCGACATTTAGCTCGCCCACTGCCGACTCAGCGACCAACTGCGGCTCGTTCGAATCCGCTGGCGTGTTCCAGCCATCTTGATTGCTCAACTGGGCTTTAGCTGATGAACCGGCCCATTCGGGACGCAGCTTGATAATCTCATTGTACAAGTCCACGCAGATTCGCCGACTCATGCAGACGATCATTCCTTTGCCAGGCATCGCCTCACAACGAGTATCGAAGTGCTTGACCAAATCCTCGGCCAGGACGCGCAAACGGTCGGCATCGCCCACCATCGACTCCAGTGCCGCCCACTTCGTCTTTAGCTTCTCCCGCGTCGTGACTTCCTCGGATTCGGTGACTTCGTCGAATTCATCGTCGATCGTCTGCATCGACTCGTCGGAAAGCGTCAGCTTGATCACCCGGCTTTCGTAGTAGATTGGGACGGTCGCCTTGTCCTCGACGGCTCGCTGGATGTCGTAGACGCTGATGTAGTCGCCGAACACCGCTCGCGTGTTCTTGTCGTCCAGTTCGACTGGCGTGCCGGTGAATCCGATGAACGAAGCGTTCGGCAGTGCATCACGGATGTTCCGGGCGAATCCGTACGACACTTCGCCGGACCCCTTGTTGATCTTTGCCTTGAACCCGTACTGACTGCGGTGGGCTTCGTCGGCCATCACGACGACGTTGGATCGATCGGTTAACTGTGGGAACTCTCCTTCCTTCTCCGCAAACTTATGAACGGTGGTGAAGATCACGCCTCCCGATCCAACCTGCAACAACTCACGCAGGTGCTCAACGCTTTCGGCTTGGATCGGCGTTTGACGCAGAATGTCGTGACAACGCTGAAACTGCCCAAATAGCTGGTCGTCCAAATCGTTGCGGTCGGTCAGTACGATCAGCGTCGGGTTGTTCATCTCCGGGTGCAAGATCACCAAACCCGAATAGAACAGCATCGTCAGGCTTTTGCCGCTGCCCTGGGTGTGCCAGACGACACCACACTGCCGACTGCCATCACTACTTGTCGCTTCGATCGTCGCGTCGATTGCGGTAGCGGCGGCGTGGAACTGGTGGTATCCCGCAAGGATCTTGTGGACTTCTCCGCTATCCGGGTCTTCTTCGAACACGACGAAGTTCTGGATCAGACGAATCAGTCGCTCGGGATCGAAGGCGCCGCGGATCAGCACTTCCAGTTCGCTCAGCCCCTTCACAGGCTTTTCCGAGTCAATCGCCCGCCAAGGCTTGAACCACTCGCGTCCGGCCGTCAGGGAGCCCATGCGGGCTTGGTGGCCGTCGCTGGCGACAAGCAATTCGTTGTAACCGAAAAGGGTTGGAAACTCGGCTCGATACGTTCGCAGTTGACTGAACGCCTTGTCGACGGTCGTTTGCTCATCGGCGATGTTCTTCAATTCGATGATCACCAGCGGTAAACCGTTGACGAACAGCACGATGTCCAATCGCCGATCATGTCCGTGCTCCTTGACAATGAATTGATTCACCGCGAAGAAATCATTTACTGAAGTCACTTCACCAAGCAACTTGGCATGGTCCCCGGCGATCGAACCATCTTCACGCCGATACTCGACCTCCACGCCGTCCCTGAGTCGCTGATGGAACGCTCGGTTGTTCTGGATCACCGTCGGCAGATCAGGCCTCAGGACCTTGCGCAGGGCGTCCTCGCGAGCTTCTTCGGGGAGGTTCGGGTTCAGCTTCGCGATCGCCGAACGCAACCGGTCAACGAGGATCACGTCTTGGAACGATTCACGCTCGGGACTGTCACCATCTGGCGCGATCGTCGAACCATGTGCGGTTTCGAATCCGATCTCGGAAAGCCATTCCAGTGCGGCTAGTTCGACGGTGTCTTCGTTCGGTTTGCTCATCGCTCGCCCTTACTCAGCGATACCTTCGTCGGGCTCGTAATCTGCCGGGTCAAGCGTTCTTGCAGCCGATGAGAAAGTTGCATGGAGTGCGTTCAGTTTCTCGTGAATCCAAGCGTGTTGACGTGGCCAGTCTTCACGATTTGCGGGATCGGCGCCGGGCAATTCCACCTTGATCAGCTTTTGTTTCCTTGAAGGACGTTCCAGCCATTCGAGCGGGCCGCCGAAGCGGGCTTCGTACTCCGTTCGGTCTTTTTCGAGCAATTTGAACAGGACGAGTGAGTCATCCGTTCCAATTGTTACCATGACTGAAACGCTTGGTGGGTTGACCCGAATGTGGCCATTGAGCCAGATCCCCGACTTGCCTAAGGAGAAGTTCATATAACCTCCGTCTTGCGGCTTCGTCGGCCTGACGGCACCGCCACGTTTTTGCATCAGTTCTTGAGATGCCGTCCAATACTCAAGCATGATTTGGCTATTGCCCGATGAAGACCTGCCAGCGGTCCGAGCCGCGGAGGAAACATTGCGGGACCAGTCATTAGGCTGGCAAACGACATTGAACTTGGGCGCTGCCATCGAGTCACCGATCTTCCATAACTCAACTTCGAGTCCAAAGAAACTGAACTCATCGGACGTGATTTCATTGAGCCAATCGAGGGCGGCGCGATGTTCGTCTGTGAATCTTGCTGCAACCCACACGATGGTTGCAGCTTGCAATCCAGCCGCGTAGGTAACTACTTGACCAAGGTGGATATGGTCCGTTCGCTCGAGTTGGTTTTCGACCAAAACCCAGGACTGACTCGCGGTGTCCTTACACAGGATGTCAGCTCGGAACGGGCCTACGTTCTTCTCCTGGGCTTCAACCTCAAGATCCAGACCGATGGTCTCCCCTAGCAACGCGATGTTCTCATCGCTGGCAAGCCACGGAGTGAAGTCACCGGGCTCGCTTTTCCAAATGTCGCGTATCTCGACTTTTGCGAGCCTTCCAAGTTGTGGATTCATTCGTTCGTCCTGATTAAAAGTCAGTCCTGTCAACACACACGCTCGCATCCCGTTTTTGTCACTTCGACACATTCGTCCTCGTCGCAAGGAGCCGAGTGGCAATCCTGCTTTTTTCGCCCGTGAACTGGCTCGCCCAGTTTTACCTTCGCGTACGTCTGCCACATCTCAGCTTTCAATTCGAGTAATTCTTCGCTAAGTCGGGGGCCATGATTGACTCGGTGTCCCTGGCCCATGCCTTCTACGAGTTTGGTGATTGTGGGATATGAACGCTTCCAGTCGTCGGTTGCGGAGGCGCCGAAGTAGCGGAAATCCTTGCTCAACAGCACGCTGGCGTTTCCGTATCTCGAGTACCGGCCTACGTCGCGCGGTCTGGCGTCGGCATGTTGGTGGAACTTGGCGTCGTCCTTAAGGACCAACTCGTCACCAGCCGTCCAGCGGTAGATGCAGTCCGGTCGCTTCGCGAACCTTGGTTCGTAATAGTAGTCACCGCCCGTGGACTTTTCCGTAATCTCGGCGATGTAGACGAGGCGATTCGGGATTTGCTCATTGTTTCCACCAAAACCAAAGACCAAATCACCGACTTTGGCCGTTCGACGAATGGCCGGCTTGCAAATCGCCAGCGAAAGCAGGTTTCGGTAGACGCAAGGGGCGCCGCCACTGTCGACAATGACCTTGTACACGTAGCAGCGCGGTCCACAATCGGTAGGGGATGTAGCTCGCTTTTTCATAGTACTGTTCGTCAACGCTGTCTCGGAATCACTGAAGTCACTTCAGTGATCGTGGTCATCGATCCCGACCGCCACTTCTGCCGCCGCAATCTTTTCCTCGTGCCATTCCGCGTGCGATTTGTCCGATGACGGGATCTTCCAGTCTTGCCGCCCGTTGCAGTTCCTCGCCATGACGACCGAGCCGGCCGTGCTGGGACTGCTGAACGCTACGACTTTCGGCAAATAGCAAGAACGCCGGATCGTCCGCCGAAACAAATTTACCCCCACGCCACGTGGCTTGGATCGACGGAGTATCCACATTCGGAGCATTTGGGGTCGCTGGCTGTCACCGTGCCGGCTTCACAGTTCGGGCAACGATCCGAATCAAGCAACAGTTTGACTTGTTCGCCCATTTCGATCCCACACTCGGGGCACGCTGGATTGCGTTCCTTGAAGTCCCACGGTCCCCAGCAGCCCGGACAGCGATCGTGTGGGACGATTGCCATCTCCCCATCGACAATGTAGCGTTGCGGTGACGAATCGCCCCAGACTTGATGCGGTGCCGCACCATCGGACGTAGCCAGTCCCGTCTGCAACAGCGGAAGGCTGTTTTCGCGTTCGGAGTCGAACACCTGCACGCTGATGTCGAGGGAAACGGACAGCCCAAGCAACTCGCGACTGATGTCAGCGAGCTTGTTCTTGATCTCGTTCAGTGAGTCGCCGTCGACCAGCTCATCGATCTGGTCGGCGACTGTGTCAACCAGCGGATCAACTTTCTCAAAAACGTGTTTTTCCATTGAATGCCTACCGGTCGATCGCGGTGGAGAACAAAGACTTATTTCGATGACCACCGCTCATGCCTCGGCCCCCGCCGGTTCGTTGGACGTATATGACATCGCGTCGTCTACCTGTTTCATCGCGTCGCCGACACGAAGTTTGCCCGAAAGCAGTCTTGGCAGAAGTGCATCGCGAAGGGCGGCGAGTGCGCCGGATTCTCGTTCGTTAGAAGTAATCCTCATAACCAATGGTTCCACGCGTCCACCAAAGGCGTCCAAGACCTGTCGATCAGGTATCAAGATGGGGAACTTTCGTAGAAAAGTGAGGTTGATGTGCGGGACGCCGGATGCGGTTGCGTTCGCCAAGATGTAAGCCACGGTGGACGACTGACTGAAATAAAGAAACACGTAGGATCCCGGAACACCTTCAGCGCATGTCATCTTCATTTGCGATTGCGAGATGACATATCGGGGAAAGGAAGCATCGGTGGGTATGATTGCTACTTGACCGAGTGTGCCTCGCTGGGTGAATACAACATCGCCCGGCAACGCCATATTCGTGGTGAGTGTTGTCGCTTTCTCATCCGACACAAAAACGAAGTCGCGGTCGTTGAACCAACTGCTACTTCCGCTCATATTCGCACCGCGAATGACTGGTACTCCAAAGTCAGTGTAGTGCTTGCGGGACAGCTTAGAACCGAAAGGACCACCCGCGATTGCGTGTCTACCTTCCGCGGCCAATTCTGAAAGCGGCCCAATCTCCCATCCGCTCGGCACCAATTCCCCATCCAAATGCTCAATCGAATCGGGGAACAGTGCGGCGGTGGCTTCGTCCATGCCGGTGGGCTGGCGACCGTCCATCTTCGCTCGGACCGGGTCGAAATCGACGAACCAACTTTTGAAGATCGCCCGAGCCATCGACTCCAGCGTCTCATTCATCCGACGGTTCAACTCGATCTTGTCGTCGAGGGTTCCGAGGATGTGGGCGATGATTTGTTGTTCTGCAAGTGGGGGGACTAATATCTCGGCGTTGAGCACTTGGGATGATGAAAGATTGGCTTGTCCACCTGAACTTGTCGCAATCGCGATGAAAAGATGTTGATACTCGTCTGCTCCCATTAGGTAAGCGCAACATCGGCTATTAATAGGGGCGTTCGGTTTAGGGCGGAGAATCGCCACGCGCTGGTTCAGTAAGAATCGCCCCTCATTTCGAAATTCTGCGACTTTGCCAACCCAGGTTTCTTTTGAGCCGTCGAATCGGTTGCCCGATAAGGTGATGAGAATATCGCCTCGCCGAATCAGGTAGTTCTTTCGTTGTTCCTCAAATTTGGGATCGACGTAGCTAAGATTATCAAGAACAACTTCACCGGCCTTCACGTTCTTTATCTTCACGACCGGCGTGCCGCTGTCGGAGAAATCGCGACTTTTGAACGCGAAACCGGGTGTGATGTCAAAAATGTCGCCTATCTTGCAGCGAGCCCAACCGTTCTCACCCGCCATAACCCAGCCCCTCCAAATTGGACCGAATTGCAGCTTCCAATTTCGCGGATTCCGCGAACTGCTCATTCAGCTCGCCGACCAACCGCTTCATCTTGTCGTCGAACGGTTCGTCGTCTTCTTCGACCGCTTCGGCGCCGACGTAGCGACCTGGTGTCAGGACATACTGATGCTCGGCGATCTCATCCTTCGTTGCGGACTTGCAGAAACCTGGGATGTCCTCATAGCTTTCCATTTCGGACTTCGGATTGCAGAACTCCAAGTCACCACGCCAGGCGTGATACGTGTCCGCAAGCCGCTGGACTTCTTCGTCGGTTAGTTCCCGGTGTACCCGGTCGATCAGCTTGCCGAGCTTTCGAGCGTCGATGAACAGCGTCTCGCCTCGACGATCCCGGCGTCTGCCGTCGTTCTTGTTCCTTGATAGGAACCAAAGGCACACCGGAATCTGCGTGCTGTAGAACAACTGCCCCGGCAATGCGACCATGCAGTCAACCAAATCGGCTTCAACGATCGCCTTGCGGATGTCGCCTTCGCCCGACTGATTCGACGACATGCTGCCGTTTGCCAGCACAAACCCGGCGAAGCCGCCCGGATTTACTGAAGTCACTTCAGTGTTTTTGCCTCCGGTCCGTTTTCCAGCCTCCGCCCCAGGAGCTAAATGGTGGATGAAGTGCTGGACCCACGCAAAGTTGGCATTGCCCTTGGGCGGTGTTCCGAATTTCCAACGAACGTCCTCGTCGTTGCGATACCAGTCCGAATCGTTGAACGGCGGATTAGCGATGACGAAATCGGCTTTCAGGTCCGGGTGTAAATCACGCCGGAACGTATCGGCATGTTCCTTGCCGATGTCGCCGTCGATACCGCGGATCGCCAGGTTCATCATCGCCAAACGTCGCGTCGTCGGATTCGACTCCTGACCATAGATTGCGATGTCCCCGATCCGACCACCGTGATGCTCGACAAACTTCTCGCTTTGGACGAACATCCCGCCAGATCCACAACACGGGTCATAAACGCGGCCCTGGTACGGCGCCAGCATCTCAACCAACACCCGGACCACGCAGCTTGGCGTGTAAAACTGACCGCCCTTCTTGCCCTCGGCCGATGCAAACTGGCTCAAAAAATACTCGTAGACGCGGCCCAGGATGTCCTTGGAGCGATTCTCAGCGTCACCGAGCCCGATTGTGCCGACTAGGTCGATCAACTCGCCCAAACGCTGTTTGTCGAGCGCAGGACGAGCGTAGTTCTTCGTGAGCATCCCCTTGAGCTTGGGATTGTCCCGCTCGATTGCGTCCATCGCCTCGTCGATCAGCTTGCCGATCGTGGGCTGCTTGGCGTTGTCCTGGATGTGCTGCCACCGAGCTTCCGGCGGCACCCAAAAGACATTCTCAGCCCTGTACTCGTCGGAGTCTTCCGGATCGGCGCCCTCGTACTCACCTTCGCCGGCGATGAGCTTCTGGTGCAATTCCTCGAAAGCGTCCGAGATGTATTTCAGAAAGATCAGTCCGAGCACGGTGTGCTTGTACTCGGAAGCGTCCATGTTCGACCGCAGCTTATCGGCCGCGAGCCACAGCTTCGCCTCGAACCCCAAATTAGCCGCCTGCTTGGCGTCCTTCGCCTTCTTCTTGCCCATATTCAACGACACCATGTCACGAAGTTTCCAAATCCCGTAGGCTCCACAGTGTACGGGATTGGAGGCAGACCGATGAGGCCTTTGCAGCGGAATCGATGCTGATGGTAGTTTCCTGCGTTTTCCATCAGCGCAAAGCAATTTACCGGAAAAAACAAGTGCTGAATCGCATGGCGTCTGTCTGGAGGGAGCCGAGTTTCTCCACGGTGGACTACTGTCCGGTTAGACTGTCAGTCCATACAGATTTGCGGATTTCAGGGAGGATCCTAAACCAGCGAGCACACTGCCATGAACACTTCATTGCAGCCGACACTGACGTTTCGGCTACTAATCGGGATCGTCCTTAGCCATATCTTTCTGGCCTGTATCAACGTGAATGCCGCCGAAGTCGTCACGGTCGACATGGAGGGACTTGCCCCCGAAGGTGGTTTCACTACCGACGACGACATCAATCAGACATTTGGCATTTTTTCGCTGATCGTGCCACACGGTCACTTCTTTGACTCGGCGTATGCTGGTGGTGGCGGACGGCCGAGCAACGGAACTGATTGGTATATGAATGACTGGCCTGAAGAAAAGCCCGGATTCTCAATCGAACGGACTGATGGTGGACAATTCACAGCGATCAGCTTCGACGCAACCGAGTGGTCCAGCGGGTTCGACACCCAGACACAGATTACCGTTACCGGTCAATTGGCGGATGGTGGTACCGTCGTTCAACAATTCACCACAGACTCCGTTGCAGCGACTTTCGAAACATTCACGCTCGACCCATCGTTTACCGGTCTGTCGCGATTGGATTTCCTCGACGAAGGACACTTCGCCGGCCATTTCGAGGGAGTGCTCGGATATGACAACATTGTGCTGACGGCTGTCCCCGAACCCACAATGTGCCCCATACTTGGACTTATGGCGGTTCTCACAGTAGGACGACGATCAATCCGTCGTCGTTCTCGAGCGACCGTACTGAGGCACGTAGACGCCTGAACCCGCAACGCAGCACCGCTGGAAATCTTGGCACCTTTGCCCGGCGACCACGAGCGCTATTTCCACGAGAAGTTCCGACGCCATCGATTGGAAGGAGAATGGTTCCAGGGCGACGTTGTCCGCACCTACTTACCTAGCCATCAATTCGAATCTTTGCAGCAGCGGCTCACCAACCCTCGCGGCACAAGCGGCTGCTTCGTTTTGATCGCCGATTTGTCATCCGGAGTTGCCGGGCAGTTGTTAGCCGTGTTCAGCCGAGACGGATCGGATGGTTGTTCACCGCGTCGCAATCACGAAAGGTTTTGACTCCGGCCGCTGGGTATATCTCGGCATTGAGCCGGGCGGGCGTTTCGGGCCGGTGGTTCACGCTACGGTCAGCCCCAAGCGGGGAATCGCACATGCGTCCTTGTGGTGGATCGAAATGCCTGATTGTGTGCGCCGCCAGGGTTTTGCCGCTGAGCTGCTCGCGGTGCTTGAGGCCGAGCACCCTGCGCTCCGAGTCCAGGGAGTGACCGACTCAGGCGTGCCGTGGGCTGAAGCGATGGGGCATCCTTCGCCAAGTTACAGATGAAATGACGGACCGCCCGAAGATCACGATCACCCTCGACCACGACGATGACCGTCAGGCCGACCGAGACTTGCGCCGGTTGCTGAAAGCGTTGGGAAGGCGGTATCCGAAGCGATTATCGATTTTCGGTTCCGTCACGATCGTTGCTTCGAGCGAGAAGTCATCGACTTCGCAGTCGCAATTTACTGAAGTGACTTCATAACACCTTTGGGGGAGGCTTCGTCCCGTCTTGGGCTCCTTCCCTTCCGCTCGTCCTACCTGGCTTTCAGGTCGTGAAGAACTTACGGCGACAACGAGCATCGGAAACCAAAACCCGCTTTGGACTAGTGCTGTCACTGCTAGCTTGAGATTCCTCCGTCCGCAATCGCCGGATCATCACCCTCGAAACGCGACGGGTCGGCGATCGTCGAACTGGGTCCAGTCTTCGCGTTTTACAGAAGCGACTTCAGTGATTGCAGCGGAGCAAACGAGGAACGACGCACAGGACGGAGAACATGGCGATGACAGAATCAAAATCCTTCGCAATCAATTAGGACGCCGCCGCCAACCCCGAACCCGCAACACAGCACCGCTGGATTTGTTGCCCTCGGGCCGCGGCGAGTCCGACGCTCGGGCCTTTGAGCAGATGACTATGATGGACAAATCGCGCGAGTATCAATTTGCGATTGATCCTCGTCGAACGCCGAACTTTCAGATGCAGGCATCTTTGCCGTTCGAATGAGACGAGACACCAAATGGATAATGACGCTGCCACCAGGCTCCAGCAAGCCGCCCTAGACGACCAGTTTGCTGAATGGGTCCAAACCGGGGTTTGGCGATTTGCGGAAAACTTCACTATCCCTGTTGGTCGGTTGTACACAGATGTGACTCGGCATTGGCATGAGCATGGCGGTTTCGTTGCAAATGGTCACCCGTTCGATGAAGGTACGGTAGGGGGCAACGAATCACCATTGGACGTGAAGCATGTATTGCGCGAGGCGTTCAGTGGTAAGGACGAAAACCAAGAAGCCATCTACCAAGAAGCCGTGGAATGGTCCCGAAATGGAGCTCGCTGCCTTTCGTGCGGTCGCGATCTCAACAACAAACTGATTGATTTGGCAACCCTCAATGACGATTCCCTAAAAACGCTTGTTGCACTTTATTTGAAGGGATTGGGTGATAGTGTTCTGCTCGTTGCTAAGCCGCCTGACTGGCTTGACTGGCTTATTGGTGATGACCGTGTTCGTGCAAAACTTGGCTGGTTGGTCCTGTTGTACGCCGATCCGAATGACCCGCGTTTTGATCGCATCGACTTGGTGATCGATAAGGTGCTGGCGAAATGGAAGAAAGACTCGGCCACGTTTCGTCGTGGCGAAGACGAAGTCGAATCTGAGCAAGCTGAAAATAGTGCAGCTAAAGACGATGGCAGTTATTCCAAGAAGCCGATGACCCCTCAGCAAATAACGATCAAGGCGAGTGGGATATTGGTGGACAGACTCCAAAAAGGAAACCCCGTCCAATCACAATCAGAATTGGCGAAACTGGTCGATTGCAGCAAAAGTGCCAAGGCACTCAAGAACGCTTGGAAACCATATGTTTCGGCTGGTGGCGGCAAACACAAGAAACCATCGCGTGAACCATTTCATGATGGCCTCGGTGAGGGAGAAGGGATACTAAAAGAATTGACTCACGCCGAGCAAATTGAGCTTTTAGCGAAGGAGCAAGAAGCGGATGAGCGATCATCCATTTATCCGAATCGCATCGATCCATAGGCGATCACGTGCGCGCCCGTGCGCGCACAGTCGGCACGAGAATAGGCCTGGAATTTACGACACTTTCCGAATTTCTCGCGCACAAAACACCGTCTGGTGAGGACGTTTAATTATTCACCACACGGAGTTGACCCAATGACTGACCATTCTGGTCCAGCCCTGCTAACGTCGGGGCGTATGGCCACGCTTCTTAGCGTGCCCATTCATCGAGTGCGTTATGTGCTCGAAACCCGCCCGGACATCCGACCGACAGCATACGCCGGTCAAGTTCGTCTGTACGATCGGCGTGCACTCGCGAGGATCCGACACGAATTGGCGGCTATTGCCTCGCGGCGAGATGATGACCGATCGAGCTTCACGGAGGGCGACGTAAGCGCCCGAGGAAACCATTCTTGGCGCGTGGCTTAGGCTGGTGGGTTTTCACTCACGTAACCAGGAGGTTTCCATGGTTCGCTTGCCAGACCCCGCCGTTCGCCAACGTTGGTCGCGGCTGATCCAACTTCACGAGCAGTCCGATCTCGCCATCTCCGACTTTTGCGATTTGCACGAAGTCTCCACCGCATCGTTCTATCGGTGGCGACAAAGGCTGCAGGACGACGCCGATCAGAGCGACGCGTTTCTTGCCGTGCAGATCGAGCAGCCGCGTCCCCAAATCGGCGGCACCACTGTCCGCTTTCCCTGTGGCACGCAGATCGAGCTTGCTTCCTGCGATGCCAACAGCCTGATGATCATCGTCGACCGGTTGGCACCACAACCAAGCGAGTTGCAGCAATGATCGCGCTACCAACCACTGGCGGCATTTTTCTCTACG
>NZ_JANZKV010000142.1:0-4394 GCF_025060895.1 Stieleria sedimenti
ACACCAACACTTATGCCCGTGCCATTCGTACCTGACCCCTTTTCCGCTGCTCCCTAAAAGAGCGACCAACGCCGCGGGGACGTTGGTCGCATGTGGTTCGCGCCTCCTTGCTCGGGTGGGGAATCTTATCCTTCGACGACAACGAAGCGGGAGCCTCGCTCGCTGCGAACCAACAACAGGAGGGTTCCGTCCTCGTCCGCTTTGACCGCGTTTTCAAACTCGGCCATCGTCGAGACGTCTTGACGATTGACCTGGGCGATCACCATCCCGGGGCTCAGCCCGGCTTGCTCGGCGCGACTGCCTTCCTGAACGCGCGTGACCACGACGCCAGCGGATTCCTCCAGGCCGAGTTGCTTGGCGACGTCGGCGGTCAACGGAGTGACCTCGATACCCAGCGACTGCATCTTCACTCCGCCGGGTTTCTGTTCCGGTCCGGCAGCGGCAAAGTCATTCGGTGCCGCTTCGGGTTCGTAGGTCAAGGCGACCGTTTTCCCGTCACGCACGATCTCCACCGAAACCGTCTGCCCGATCGCGGAACGTTCGACGGCCAGTTGCAGTTGTTGCGGGGTGGCGACCTTGGTCGATCCAAACTTCACGATCACATCGCCCGGCTGGAAACCCATCTTGGCCGCCGGCGTGTCGGGGAACACGTTGGTGACCGCCACGCCGCCTCGGGGAGAGACGCCGAGCTGGCCGGCCAATTCATGGGACACCGGCTGAATGGCGACGCCCAAGTAAGCCCGCTGCACCGTGCCGCTGGTAACCAATTGATCGCTGACCCAACGGGCCATGTTGGACGGCACGGCGAATCCGACGCCGTTGTTTCCGCCGCCGCGAGACGAGATCGCGGTGTTGATCCCGATCACTTCGCCGTACAGGTTGACCAACGGACCGCCGCTGTTACCAGGGTTGATCGCCGCGTCGGTTTGAATGAAGTTCTCACGCGCGGTGATGCCGATGCCGCGATTTTTCGCGCTCACGATCCCCGCCGTGACGGTGCTTTCAAGCCCGAACGGCTGTCCGAGTGCGACGACCCAGTCGCCCACCGACGTCAAGTCGCTGTCGCCGAGTTTCGCGGCCGTCAGCGAATCGTCGCCGTTGATCTTGACCACGGCGATGTCAGTTTTCGGGTCCGTGAACACTTCGACCGCCTCAAACTCACGACCGTCCTGAGTCTTCACGATCACGGTCCCGCCGCCTTCGACCACGTGGTTGTTGGTCAACACGATCCCCGACGTGTCGATGATCACGCCTGAGCCGATGCCGCCTTGTGAACGCGGCGCCTGACGCGGGGTCATGCCGGGTTGCATCGGGATCTGGCCGCCACGGAACATGTCCTCAAACGGTGTCCCCTTGAACGGATTGGGTGTGTTCTTCGTATTGCCGTCCGGTGCGGCTTGGCCTGCACGCCAAGACGTGTCCGGGCGGTTCTCGATGGCAACGACGGCCGGCAAGACGCGATCGGCAACATTTCGAAACGCTTGCGAGAGTGAATTGGCGATGTTCAGCTGTTCGGGCGTGATCGCCGGAGACGGCGCGGGGCGTGTCACCGCGGCCGGCGCCGGTTTGGTATCAAGTTTGGTCATCGGAGCAGCCGCCACCAACAGACCGGTTGCTGCCAACGTCAACGGTGCCGCGACGAGTGCTGTCCTCAGACGGCTCTTGTGCTTCTTCATGCTTTGTGTCCTTCAATCAGACGGAGGAGGTTGCAGCGGCAACACGCCGCGTCATCGATCTGTCTGAAACGCACGCCGCGTGCCAGAGCGGCATTGTTGCACTCGAAATCCACGTTCGTCTCGGCATTCACGGCACCAAACACTTTTTGCTGCTGGTCCCGCACGATTGAAACACTCCTGTCGCTCCGCACCAAAAAGTCGCGGCGGGGCAGAATGCCCCAACCCGCAACGCCGTCTCGCCGGCGGGTATTGTGTTCGATGATCAGCCCGGTCAATCTGCCGAAGTAGCGTACGCTTCCAGCTTGCGTGTGCCCTGCGATTGGAGCTGGCAAGCAAGATGCTTACCCCACGATTGAACCGAAATCGCTCCGACCGCGACGATGCGATCTGGTTTACAATGCCGACGCAGTGGCGATCGCATCCACGAGGGTGCACTCGCTGTCCGATGGCGTCTGCCTTGTGCGACGTTTCACACCTTGATCAAAAAGTTCGACCCTCATGTTGCGGATCCTCTTTAGCTCGCTCCTGTTGACGATTGTTTTGGTTTGCCACGTGTCCCGCGCCGACAGCCCGGGTGAGCAAGCGATGCAGCAACTGCTCGATCGCGATGCCGTCGTCATCCCGCTTTGGCCCGATGAGGTGGCACCGTCGAAACAGACGCAGGAGGAACCCGCCGATAGCGTGGGCGATTCGAAAAGCGGCAAGCCAGCGATTGGAAACGTCACCAAGCCGAGCATGATTCTCTTTGCCCCGCCGGCGGGCGTCGAAGCGACCGGGACCACGATCCTGTTCGCACCCGGTGGAGCCTATGGACGGCTTTCCTTGCCCAACGCCGTCGATGTCTGTCGCTGGGCCGGAGCCATCGGCGCCCACTGTGCCGTGCTGAAGTATCGCGTTCCCAGAGCGGCGGATGATCGCGGTCATCGCGTGCCACTAAGCGATGCCCAACGCGCGGTGCGACTGTTGCGATCGGGCGCGGCGGATCTCGGCATTGATGCGAATAAGATTATCATGATCGGATCTTCCGCAGGCGGTCACTTGGCATTCAATCTGGCCAACAATCACGGCGAGTCGACGTACCCTGCGCAAGACGCGGCAGACCAGCTCAGCGCGCGCCCCGACGCGGTCGTGTTGATGTATCCGGCGTACCTGACCCAGCCGACGGAGTCGTCGACCGCTGATCCGCATCTGCACCTTGATCAGTTGAGCCCCGAACGGACGCCGCCGACGTTGATGACGGTCACCCGAAGCGACAAATTCACCTGGGGCGCGGTCAACACGATGTTGCAACTGAGACAAGCGAAAGTGCCTGCGGAGCTTCACGTGTATCCCCAAGGCGGCCACGGCGGCTGTTTCGACAAGTATCCGTTGATGGAGTTTGTCCGTCCGACCGCCCGGTTTTTGAAAGATCAAGGTCTGTTCACCGAGGCCATGCAACACGAAAGCAACGTGTTCTTAGATCGCCTGGAAGCCACGTTCTTGAAACGACGCGTCGCACAGCAGGAGGTGTCGAGAACGGAGACGACAAAGTCAGACGCGGCGTTGCCCCCGTCGGATTGGACTGAGGGTGACCGGCAACTGGCGGCGCTCCGCAAGCCGGCACCAGAAATCGTCTCGATCTGGCCGGGCGATGGCAAACGCGACGACGATCCCGCTGCGACGCTACGGGAGAACCTTCCGCAGCGACCCGATGGGCTGGTGCGTATCACCAACGTCGCTCGCCCGACGCTGCACGTCTGGCGCCCGGAACATCCCGACGGCCGGTCGGTGGTCATCTTTCCCGGTGGGGCCTACAACGCCTTGGCGGCAGAACACGAAGGCACTCAAATCGCTCAGTGGTTGTGCGACCAAGGGATCACGGCGTTCGTCACCAAGTACCGCGTCCCGCGCCGCGAAGGGATGGACAAGCACGCGGTCGCGCTTCAGGACGCCCAACGCGCCATCCGGCTGGTGCGCAGTCGGGCAGATTCATTCAACGTTGACCCGCAACAAATCGGTGTCCTCGGTTTTTCCGCCGGTGGCAACTTGGCGGCGTTGACCGTGCATCATTCTGACCGGCAAAGTTACCCACCGCTCGATTCGATCGATGCGGTCCGCGCCGATCCCGATTTCGCGATCTTGATTTATCCCGCCTATCTGACCGCCGAAGACACCGCGGACGGCTTGGATCCGTTGATTCAACCATTGGAGAAAAGCAACGATTACCCGCCGATTTATTTGGCGGTCGCAGCGGATGATCGGTTCGCGCCCGATTCGCTGCACTACCTGCTGCATCTGCAACGTGCCAAGGTGCCGGCAGAATTGCACGTCTACGCCAGCGGCGGCCACGGCAAGGGGCTACGTGAGATCGGAGGCCCATTCGCCCAATGGACACGTTCCTGTGCGCGTTGGCTGGCGGATATGCAAAACGGAACCACCAACGTGATCGTCGAAGGAAGTCGCTGACCCAACGGGCTGTCCTCAAGCTCCACCTACCGGCCTTGTCCGCCCGCGATTTCGCGGAAGGCGAGTCGTTCAAGTCCGGCGGGCTGACAGAGTGGTTGCCGGGCCCCGTCAGGGCCCGGAGTTCGATGCAACCTCGCCGCAGGCCTGGAAGGCCGACACAGAACACACCGAGTCGGGGCCGCTCATCCGGCGGCTCACACCGCCGGCAGACACTGTGCCTGCCCTCCGGGCATCACCGGGATCCCGCAGGGAGTTCAGCGAGTAGCCGGAGGT
>NZ_JANZKV010000142.1:4465-6856 GCF_025060895.1 Stieleria sedimenti
CCACCTCCGGACCACGCCCCAACTCCTCCCCTCGACCCGGGACGGGGTTGCAGCGAATCCCGGCATGCCGCAGTCCGACCCGCCTCGATTGCCCAACGGACGTGCACAGCCGAACCGACGTGAGCGACTCAGCGTCCACTGTATCCCGAAGGGATCACAGCGAGTAGCCGGAGGTCAGCGCAGCGCCACCTCCGGAACACGCCCCCAATCCTTCCATCGACCCCGGACGGGGTCGCACAAAGTTTTTACACTCCTGCATCAGGCACGGATGCCAACACAATCTTTCGCAAGGAAGTGCCACACGACGCGTACGCCCCATCAACCGCATGTCTTCCGAGCACCGTCCGCCGATTCACCAATCACCTGCACGCAGTTCATCGACGTCGCAGTGCAAACCGCGTTCTGATCTCATGGGTGCACTTCAAACATCCAACGGCGCTCGACTCCCAAGGATCTGGCGTCAGCTTTTCGGCCCGGAGTCCCACGCAACATGAGCCGACCGCGACCGCACATCAACCGCCGAAGCGGTAAGCAATTCGATTCAGTTCAACGACCGCGATCAGCGGGCCGCGCGACCCGCGGCTCCGTGTGCAACGGATTGTTATTTGACTTCCTCGCCTTCGATCATCCTGTCAGGATTCTGTTGGGTGAGTCCGATTTCACCCGTGTCACCAAGTGCATTGATTCGAGTCGTCAATTCGCTTCCGATTTCCGGATAGTCGTCAAACGTTATTCGTCTGTTGTCTGCGCCGTCCATGTTCACGACGAGCAAAAGTGCCGGCTGATTGACATCAATGTCGAGCCAGACACCAAATGGCGCACGTGATACGACTTTGCCGGTCACAGTTTGGCCGACGCTCAGTGATTCTCTGATTGCGGGCCATCGTTCCGTGGCGGCGTCTGTTTGCCAATCAGGAAACACGGCGCGAATGTCTGCGTCCCAATCCGATTCCGGCAACGGCTAAGCTCCAATATTCTCTTTGACAAATAACATCAGCGAACACCTCGCACGCGGACCTCTACGATCGAGTTGACGTGGGCGTGATGATCGAAACGGGGTGAAAGTTTGTGTCTCGCGGCAACGAGCGGGCTGGGGTGCATCGCCGGGTTCGTGGCGTTCAGGGGTTCGCTGTGGGTAACAGCTCCCGTTAGAATATCGGCAGGAGCAAAGAATGGTAAACCATCCGAACAAAGAGATTCGAACGGCCCTGACGCTGGCCGAAGCCGCCGGATGGACAGTAAAGAAAAGTGGGCCAAGAGCCCATGCGTGGGGTACAATGAAATGTGGATTCGGGCACCGTCCCTGCTGGATGGCGATCTACTCGACACCGAAGAACCCCCAGAACCATGCAAAGCAAATTGGACGAAAAGTAGCCGCGTGCCCCGGACCCGATAACTAAAGTGAGCAATCAAATGACGGAATACCGATTTCGAGTGGTGGTACCTCACCAAGTGATGTCCGAACAGCAGATTCTCGATCTGGCGGATAAATTGGCGGCAGCGGGGTGCGATGACGGTCATCTCGCGGGGCATGACGAAGGTATCGAAATCGTGTTTGATCGCGAGGCAGAATCACGTGACGAGGCTATGCGTTCCGCAGTGGCACAGGTCGAGCAGTGCGGCTTGGCGGTCAAGCGTGTCGAACTGGATCGCGAGGCCATCACCGCGTAGGTACTGTCCGGTCGGCGAACGGCGGTGGTCACCGCGTCGTCGCGATCGACCTGAACTCAAAAACAAACTCAACTCGCCGACTGCGGTGCACCACTCAGTTCACGCGGCGGCGGCGAAACGGTCGACACTGATCCCGAACGAACTCGACTCCGCCGCTCGTCGTGCATTCGTTGGTTCGCCACTTCCGTAATGTATCACGGCGGGCGGTAGGGATTGCCGTCATCAGGTGCATGGCTCGGGCGTCGATTTTCAGAGCCGTCGTTTAGTGCTCGGTGATGACGCAATCGGATGCCGCCGTGAATCCAACCAGCAGCGAGCCCAATCAATAAACCAAAACTCGCAAATGTGAGAGAAGGTGGTGCCGGGATGCGCGGTGCAGGGCCGAACCACATCAGCGCAAGCAAGCCAGCACCCATGTAGATTCCGCCGATCCACTCAGGAATGAATTGGCCGTGAACACGCTTTGTTTCGTTGGCCTTGCCATTGAACCAATGAACAACTCTGCCGATCGTCCATAACGTCACGCCGCACGTCAGCACTGCCTGCAATTCGGTCAACGATTGTGGGTCAAGCAAATCGGGACGCAAGGTTAGAGGTTGATCGCTTCAGTCGACGAACGGCGGCGATCAGCGGGCCGCCGCCAAAAAACTATGATTTCAGGTTCTTCGCGGATTTTAGTGGGTGCTCTCGAATACTCGGGGAAGGTTTTTTGAGGGATGA